>CALUIB010000008.1 GCA_944320595.1 uncultured Muribaculaceae bacterium
ATCATAAAGTTACGAAAAATATTCCAATTAACCTACTGATTTACAACTAATTATAAATAAATTTAAACAGATTCTAACAAGCTTGCTCACGCCTTATTACAATCCATACCGGGCTTGCAAGTTCCTTATCTCGGCCTGCATCTCGTCGCGGAGCGACTGGGGGGAGAGGACCTCCACTGCGTCGCCGCGGGAGAGGAGTTCTTGCTTCAGGTCGAAGGTGGGTTTCATGCGGTACTCGAATACCGACTCCCACTCGCTCGTTTCCACTTCGCGCTGCGTGTGGTGCAGCGGCAGCGCCCTTATGTATTGCCTGTGCATCCCATACACCCGCAGCCTTATAGTCTCTACCTCGCACTCGTCGCCGGCGATTATCCCGAAACTCGACGCAAAATAAGCATCGGGGTCGAAACCGCGCGGATAAGTAAACTTCGTGGCAAGCGTAGTGAGGCGGTGTATGCGGTCAAGCGAAAACGTGCGCAGCGCATCGCGCTCACGGCAATACCCGGTCACATACCACCGCTGCTTGAACACCTTTATGCAATAAGGCTGCACCGTATATACGCTCTCACTGTCGCGCCAATAGCTTTGGTGTACCAGCTCCACCTCAAGGCTGTCGCGCATTGCCTCGATTATGGGCGTGAGGTATTGCCGCCCCGACGGTATCTCCTCAAACAAAATCCTGCGCTTCAAATGGTGGCTCTCGTTGATGAGGTTGTTCACCGCAAACGTGTTGAGCAGCCAGTTGCGTATTCCGCCGCGCGCCATGTCGTCGGCATTCTCTATGTAGTAGTAATACCCGCCGCGGCGGTTGCACTCGATGTTGATGTCAAACAGCTGCTCTATGGCCGTGCGCCAGTTGTGGAACGTGCGCAGCGGCAAGTCCTGCCCCTCGCTCAGCCGCGACCGCAGCCACCGCTCGTTTATCTCCTCGAAAGTTATCTTTCCAGTACTGTAGATAGTATCCACAAGCCAAATATACCTGTCAAACAAATCCTTTGCCATAAGTCAAAATATTTTTATATCGGCAAAGTTAACAAAAACCTCTGCCAAAACATGGCAGAGGTCGCTGAAATATTCATGATGTGATTTAAACTTTTTTGTTTTAATCTAAAAAAATAATTCTATCTACACGTTGTGCTTTGACATTTTGATACAATTTTAAGGAAACTACATAAGTTTAAATCACTTCTTAATTTGTCTGTCAGCCGTTTATTTTCTCTATCCAATATTTTACTCTTTCAGAAACGGCACCTGCATCTGTAGATGGTACTACTTCTAAGACAACATATCCGTTTGCGTTTGTCTCTTTGTCTTGGCATCCCATCCGCTTTAATGCATTCTTCAACATTTCATTATCATCTTTTCTATTAGCGAATTGTATTAGGACATTTCCACTGTTTCCGTCTTCAATAATATCCATATAAAGAGTTCTTTCTCCGTCTGAATATAGTTGGCAAGCCAACATATCCCAATACCAGATAAAGATGTCCCAATTCTCATAAGAACCTACACCGTTTTTCCAAGTCGTAGTACGATGATGGCGTGTTATTATATCTTTCAATTGCTCAACATTGTTTATAATATATTGTTGCAATTCATTATCTGACTTAAATGTTTCTACGAATTTCCCTCCAACTATATTGCAGTAAGGTTCTGCCAAGTATTGCCACCAGTGACCATAATTTCTACGCCCCCCTTTTTCCCATTTTAATGGCTTTGAGAAATCAGAATCTACAGCATAAGTAGCGTTGATGCAATAGTGCCCTTGCCAAAATTCCACTTTGATAACTCCGGGATTCCCATTCGTATTCGTCATTATGAATCCGTCATATTGGTCGGACATTCCTTCAACGTGCCAACTTTCCTTTTCCCATTCCGACAGTGCTTTATCCCATATACTTGTATCTTCTATTATACAGCCCGCTTCAACTTGTTGCTTAGAATTTTGTTCATCTGATTTCTTTTCGGAAACAGCACCAATGCCTGCTGCGTTGGCAAGTGAATTGGAAAGCACATTCAAATCAACGGTTATGCGTTGTTGCTGTTCTTGTTCTACATTATAATCGGAGCTTTTAGCATTGCGATAGGCATTAGAGAAATTTTCGAGCGTGTCTTGCTTGTGCTTATCATCAAATTTAAAATCATCACCATACAAATCCTTACGAAAGGCTTCCACTATGTAGAAAAGATTGTCCAATAAAGGGTCTGGCGAACCACTCTTATTTTTACGGTTTAAGTTTTCTCCATCTTCATCAGGGCAGCAATATTCAATAAGCTCTTTGACCGCATTACTGACTGTCGCTATGTATTTCGAATCACAATGCATTGCCACATAGGATGTCTGAAATTCGAGACGGATTTTTTCTCCATCCGAAAGGCTATGGTCTTTGATTACATCACATAAAGTATGGAGGTAGTCTTGATAAATCCGAAGTTTCTCTTCAAAGATTTTAGCGGCTCTTTCACGTTCCACGTCATCATCGCTCTGACCTTTTAGAAGTATCATTGTTATAACTGCAGTAATGATAACTCCCAAGACTGCTGCGAACATTTCATACCAAAGTTCTTTCCCGGTAAACAGTCTTAGGTAAACGGCAAAGAAACATGCAATGACTATCAATATAGCCACAACCAAAATGGCTTTTCTCTGTGTTAGTTTCATGAGGAATATTTTATTCGTAAACACATATATCTTGATTATATTTAGAGCCATGTCGGAGGAATTTTTCATCGCATACCGACATGGCTTATTTCTTACGTACCGAACGCGTACTTATTTTCTTTCAAAAACGCCAATTCATTGTACAATTGGTAATTATATCCAGTTTGCCCGTAGCAAATCTTCAAACTTTTGCTTGCCGCGGCTGCCGCCTTCACGGTTCCACCACTGGCTGGCCGGGTGCGAGACATACGCAATGGCAATACCTGCATACTCCCCACCTTTGCTTTGGCAAAAAGCATTGAATTTGTCGTATGCAAGTCTGCTTAGGAACACTATCACATCGGGCTGTAACCTGTCGATTATGCCGGCCAATGCCGTTCCTGCAACTTCGCAATCGATGCTTTGCGGCACAAATCCCTTGTTCTCGCCATCATTGAGTGCGGGGCGCAAGAAATAGTTGTAGAAAGCGGCCTCGAAAAGCCCTTTCCCGTGTTGTTCTATCCCGGCATCGTCCAATACACGGTCCATGATATTAAACACTTTGTTGAAGGTGGTGTAATCAATCCAATTGCTTACCGCATCCTTCATTTCCGTCGGGATAAGCTTGTCGGTATCGGCTGTGTACCACTTATCGGCATCTTTGAACACGCTCACAGTTTCGGGATAATCATCGAAGTAATTGCTTTCGCCCACAAGCAACAACTTCTTGTGCTTGCCGTCCTCACGCCAATAATTGTCGCCGACAGCCGGTATCAGCTCCGGGAAACGCTCGAAAATTCCTTCCTTTACGAGTTCTTTGCCCATTCCATAGTAAAATTCGGGTTGGTTAGAATTGTATTCCATGATTTTTTATCATTATTTGGTTTATTATCAATTCAAAAGTGCGCCAAAATGGGAATACACACGAAACGAACTACTTCCTTACTGCACATACGGTATATTCCCATTACGGCACAACATCAATGGTCACTTACTTCTTAGGAACGAAAGCATACGTTTTGTTACTATGGCTAATCACCTTTGCTTCTCCCCCAAGGAGTCTAGCTGCTTGTTCCATTTCAGACAAACTCGAATACGTCTGAACATTGCCGTTCGGAAAATTTAATGTGTACATGATTTTAAGTTTTGCCCATGCCTGCGGGGCGGGCCTTCCGGCTGTGAGTTATTCATTGGTAACAGACTACGAGAAAAGGACACAGCACACGCTTTTCTCTCATCTGCTTGGTTGGGCACCGGAAATCGCCCTTGGAGTTCAAATAAGGGAAAGCAGCCCGTGTCCTCGTTGGGAGGATACAGAACACGCTTTGCCTCAATTATTGCGAACTCCTTAGTTGAATTTTCCGGATTTAACCAAGTCTCAATAATTCGGCTTGCAAGTCATGCAATATATGTCTTTCGCGCCTGCCGGCTCCTGTACATTCCAAAGCATCGGCTATTTTTTATGCGCAATTTTGTCTTTTGCAAATATACCAAATGTTATCGGAAATGCAAGTGCCCGGCCGGCAAAAAACACACACGAGCCGCTGCCCTTTCACACATACATACTCTCAAGTCTTGCCACAAAATTACCTCCGGCTTGTGCCAAATCGCCGCACACACGTCAGAAAAAAACATTCGCTACGACATAATTTGCAGCTTCACGGTCGATTTGCAAGAACGCATCACAAATATTGCAATCGGCATAATTATCAATCAAGCTGTCATTATGCAACACGACCACCTCGCCGACGCAGCCACGAATCTCCGACAATGCCGCCTCGGCCCGTGCCTTGCGGCTTTCGCCCTCGAATGCGAAAGGCATCACTGTCACACACTTCACGCAGGTCGCAGTCTCGCTCGCTTTGCGGACTACAAGTGGTGCCAACCTCGAACCCGCCTTGCCGCCGAGGCACACGACCACCGCCACCTCGCCTACATCGCCGCCAGCAAGCAACCGGTCTATTGCCGCCTCGCAGTCGGCATGAACGCCTGCCATTACAACCTTTTCGCATTCGGCCTTGTGTTTTCCCAATTGTTCACTGTCGGTATCAAGCATCACAAGGCGGTATCTGCCATTGGACGGAAAAATTCTGCATAACGAGTCGGCCACGTTGCAGCCGCCATTCCCTATTGCGATAACAACCATGGCAATTTCATTTACGGTTAATTTTACTCCAAATCTTGATAAGGCTTATAACCGTCTGGTACTGCATCATGTACTCGGTTCCCCGATACGTTTTTTCGACTTCAGCCTCAAATTCTTCGACTGTCATCGGCGAGAAAGGCAACGAACGTAGCGAAAGCGTATGCATCACCTTGATAGTTTTATTTACTGTGACAAATGCCGTCACTGAATAATATTCGTTATTCTTGCCAAATCGGGGATAAAGGTTGTCGATATGCAAATAATCATTGCTGTGCGACACAAGGGCATCGCCGCCAATATGTGCATTGCCTCCGACACGGGCTTCACCGTTTATACAAGCCGTGCCATATATGAAAGCATCGCCATGCAATTGCGCATTTCCCGAAATTATAGCATTCCCCGACACTTGAGCAAAGTCCTCTACCCACGCATCGCCTTCCACTCGTGCGTCACCCGAAATACACGCCCTCCCATACACATGGGCAGCGCCCGATACCTGGGCGCGATCTTTCACTTCGGCATCGTCTCTTACTAACGCACTATCGCTCACGACGGCATTGTCACAAACCATCGCATTCCCCGAAATGCGAGCTGCGTCACGCACACAGGCATTATCGCACACCAACGCGTCTCCTTCCACCCCTGCATCACCCATTACCATGGCATCACCTGCCACCCACGCCTTTCCGACGTGACTTAAATTGCCTTCATTCTCTACGTATCCGCCAAGCTCATCTTGCATATCCACTAAGCCGAGAATAAAAGGTCTTACGCATTTTATCCTGTACAATCGTCTCCCATCTACCGTGATGCTGTCATCGGTCAAAACATATTTCCTACTCATAATCATATAATTTAATTAGCGGCCTGTCCCGGGAATATCCCCAAAAGCCGCAAGCAAAATTAACGCCATCCTGTGCCAATCCATGGCACATATCATCATAAAAAACATTTTGCTATGGCATAATTTGCAGCAGCCATTCCCCCTATTTAATAAACATCGCAATTTCATTTACGGTTAATTTCACTCCAAATCTTGATAAGGCTTATAACCGCCTGGTACTGCATCATGTAATCGGTTCCCCGATACATTTTTTCGACTTCTGCCTCAAATTCTTCAACCGTAACCGGCATTAACAAAGTATGCACCACCTCGATGGTTTTATTCCTTGTGACAAATGCCGTCACCGAACAGTATTCGTTATACTTGTCAAATCGGGGATAAAGGTTGTCGATATGCAAATAATCATCGCCCTGCGACACAAGGGCATCGCCGCCAATATGTGCATTGCCTCCGACACGGGCTTCACCGTTTATACGAGCCGTGCCATATATGCAAGCATCGCCTAACACTTCGGCCGAACCCGAAACCCAGGCGTCGCCCGTAACCACTGCCGAACCATGCACCTGCGCATCACCATCCACTTGTGCGTCACACCAAATATGAGCTCCTTCATATACAGTGGCATCACCCGATATTCGGACGCGACCCGAAATATCCACATTTCCACGTACAATGGCATTACCTGATATTTCGTCACATTCCCAAATCCAGACATTGTCACTTATACACGCACTACCACTCACATTGCCAATGACAACCTTCGCTTTGCCCGAAATGCGAGCCGCACCACGCACACGAGCCAAAAAGCACACATACGCATCTTCTTCCACCACAGCATCGTCCATAACCATGGCCCCGTCTTCTACCCACGCTTTGCCATAGTGGCTTAAATTGCCTTCATGCTCTATGTACCCGCCCCGTTCACCACGTTTCACGCGGCCAAAAGGTCTTACACATTCTATACTGTACAATCGTCTCCCATCTACCGTGATGCTGTCATCGGTCAAAACATATTTCCAACTCATAAGCGTATAATTTAATTAGCGGCCTGCACCGGGAATATCCCCAAAAGCCACAAGCAAAATTACCGCCGCCCTGTGCCAATCCATGGCACATATCATCATAAAAAACATTTTGTTATGGCATAATTTGCAGCAGCCATTCCCCCTATTTAATAAACATCGTAATTTCATTACGGTTAATTTCACTCCAAATCTTGATAAGGCTTATAACCGTCTGATACTGCATCATGTAATCGGTTTCCCGATACGTTTTTTCGACTTTTGCCTCAAATTCTTCAACCGTAACCGGCATTAACAAAGTATGCACCACCTCGATGGTTTTATTCCTTGTGACAAATGCCGTCACCGAACAGTATTCGATATACTCGCCACATCGAGGATAAAGGTTGTCGATATGCAAATAATCATCGCCCTGCGACACAAGGGCATCACCGCCAATATATGCATTGCCTCCGACACGTGCTTTACCGTTTATACGAGCCGAGCCATATATGGAAACATTACCAAACACTTTGGCAGAACCCGAAACCCTGGCGTTGCCCCAAATATGCGCATGACCATACAATCGCACATGCCCCGAAATTCTCGCATACCCCGACACATGTGCATAATCCTCTACCCGCGCACTACCTTTAACTTGCGCATCATCTGAAATACTCGCGTGCCCACGAACAATGGCATTACCCGACACTTCGGCCCAGTCTTGCACCCAAGCATAGTCACTTACAATAGCACTACCATCCACGACGGCAGAGGTGAAAACCATTGCGTGGCCCGAAATGCGAGCCGCACCACGCACACAAGCATAACAACACACCTGCGCATCTTCCTCCACCACAGCATCGTCCATTACCATGGCACTATCGTCCACCCATGCATTGCCATAGTGGCTTAAATTGCCTTCATGCTCTATATACCCACCCAGATTGCCACGTCTCGCGCGACCAGCAGGTCTTACGCATTTTATCCTGTACAATCGTCTCCCATCTACCGTGATGCTGTCATCGGTCAAAACATATTTCTTTTTCATAGCGTATAATTTAGTTAGCGGCCTGCACCGGGAATATCCCCCCAAAAGCCGCAAGCAAAATTACCGCCACCATGTGCCAATCCATGGCACAAACTCGTTCAAATAAGATTATTTATTGTCGAGCAACAAATGCAGCCTTGGCTACTTCGGAGCTTTGAAAGTGATAGGCAGCGTGTACCACACATCCACAGGTTTCCAGTCGTCGAGCTTGCCGGGGTTGAAATCGGGCAGCGACTTCACCACCCTCACGGCCTCGGTATCAAAGTCGGGGAACGACCCTCTCACAATTTTCACTTCGCCGATTTTGCCGGTCTTGGTAACCACGAATTGTGTTATAACTCTGCCCTCGGTTATCCCCTCCTCTAATGCCGATTCGGGGAAAACGATATGCCCGGCCACCCACTTCTGCAATGCATCTGCGCCGCCAGGGAACGACGGCATGGTGCTTACAGCCGTGTAAACCTTATCTTCACCGCCACTTTGGGCGAAACAACACACACCAGCCAATCCCATGACGGCAACTGCCATAATCATCAATATCCTTCTCATATCCATCTTAATTTATATAGTTTATGTTAAGCAATCTCCATGATAAGTCCGCTATTAGCCTAAGCGACTTCAACAAATTTACGTAAAAACACCTATAAAACCAATTATCGCTGCCCTCTAAAATGCGCCCTTACAAGTCACTGATGTCAAAATATGCTCATGTAATCCACACCATATAGCTGGGCATATTCTTTGGTCAAGCCCTCTTCATGGCATTCCTTCAACTTCTTTCTGATTATTTTCCTCAATGTAGGCCCTACTTTTTCATTAAATTCATACCAATACTGCGACCGATAAACTTCGACTGGTTCACAAGCCATGCACCCACATGGTACCCATTCCCGAGGCAACCGATACCCTTTCCCTTTAACGACTAATTGCGGATTCCACTTTGATATGTGCATCTCCCAACCATCATAATCCTGTTCCACAAGTGCCGCCTCTTTCAATTTCCGTTCAAGCAGCTCCCAAAATTCCAACTTATGATTAGGATGAACCGTGTGGCACAATTCATGGATAATCGTACTGTAGATACGTTTCTCATTTCCAAGCAACAAATAGAGAAAATCAAACTCCACGTGATTATCTTCATAACAGCAAAACGCAAGAGCATCATAACGATGCCATCTATACGGCACTCGTGTGCTTTTATAATCCTTAAAGCCAAGCTCGCTCGCATACCTGCCCACTTCGCCAGGCAGGTATTTGGCCGCAGCCATATACAGATGCAAAATTGTTTCCTTGGGAACCTTCCTCACCGCCCCGTAAAACAGCCTTTTATCCTTTAAACCGAAAACTTTCGACTTCGGCCCTCCTGCCATACAATATGTGTCGCCATACTTCTCGCAATAACTGCCTATAATATACTCGCTATGCCAACACTTTTTTGCGACATCGGCCAAGTGTCCGAGAAGTCTCGCACGGCATTCCAAAAATTCGTTCCACGACCCTATTTGTTCCATATCCGTTTTTTTTTGCACAAAAATAGGCACAACATACGCCAAAATGCGGCACAAGCCACAGCAAACTGTCTCAAACATTTAAACTTTGCCAAAAACAGCTCGATAAAACTACAAATAATGCAAAATCTTAACAGGTTATAAAAACTATTGCTTACATTTGGCACTGAAACTTATTTAGGAGACACGCTTATGAAAAATCTAATGAGAATTTTTGCTGTGATGCTGGTAGCCACGTTCATGGCACAAGCCTTGCCTGCACAGGAATTAGAGCAGATTTCCGGCATACCCGAGAATGAGACCAAGGAAGAACGCAAGGCCCGTGAGAAACGGCTTGAGGCTCTGCGCGACTCAATTGCATTTGTCGAAGCCCAAATGGCACTCGACTCAAGCTACTTCGTAATAACAGCCGACCGCATAATGCTCGACAACCGCATCAACATCATGGCTCCCGAGGCGGGAACCAACTTCGTGCTTGTGCAGGGCGACAAGGCCATAGTGCAGCTGGCATTCAACAATGGCTTTTCGGGGCTGAACGGGCTGGGTGGCATAACCGTGGAAGGCTCTATCAACAACCGCAAGACCAAGGTCTCGAAAAAAGGAGACATCAGCTACGACTTCAGCGTGAACGGAACAAGTATCTCGGCACAGGTATATATCACCGTCTATAAGAACACAAATCAGGCGATGGTTTACATCAACCCCAATTTCAATTCCAACTCGATGACCGTGTATGGTCCGCTTATCCCATACGACCACCAAGGCGACCGCTACGGCAACAAGGTGTTCCAAGGGCGAACTTTTCACTAATGCCCCAAAATACAATAGAGAGGCGTGCCGTTCTTGGTCGGCACGCCTCTCTATTGTATTTTATCCTGCAAGAGCGTTCACATTTTAAGGTAGAAATCCCTTGTCAAGTCGATGTATTGGGCTGTGTATTCGTGATGGCGTTCTGTTTCTATCACCAGCTCGTCGTGGGCAGTCTCCTTTTCGGTCAATCCCATTTGCCACAAAATGCGTTTATACTTGGCACTGGGCTTGGGCCGCACAAATGTCTTCTTCTCCACCCACAAGCCCTCGGCTTGCGCTAAAGAGGCAATACATTCGTCGGCCTCCACGGGCGTGACGATGCAGATGCGGCCATTCGGGGCAAGCAGCGATGCCGCCTTGCCCAACAGTCCGCCGTAGGTCAATGCCGTGCAGTGGCGTGCTACCATCCGTCCTGTGTCTTGAGGCAAAATGCCATTGGCATAAAACGGCGGATTCGACACTATGAGGTCATATTTGCACCCAGCCGGCTCATATTCCATGAAATCACGGTTTATTACAGTTATGCGGCTTGCCCACGGCGAATTTACCACATTATGGGCTGCCTCCCTGCTTGCCAACGGGTCAATTTCCACCGCATCAATTAGCGCGCCGCCATTGCGCTGGGCCACCATCAAGGCGATAAGCCCCGTACCCGTGCCAACATCAAGCACATGGCAAGCGTTCTCCACATTGCACCATGCACCAAGCAGAACGCCGTCGGTGCCCACTTTCATAGCCGCCATGCTGTTGCTAACGCTGAATTGCTTAAACCTAAAAACAGAATTTTCCACGTCACGATAAGCATAAAATGGCCGAGTAGGATAAAAACACTTTTACCGCATTTTTAACCTACTCGGCACAAATTTCAATATACTTTCAAATCACACCCTATTACTTAACATCGTCGGGATCCTGCCCCCATTGTTGACGGGCAAGACGGCGATAGTTGTTGTAACGCCATTGAGCATTCTTCTTGGCCTCGGCAAACAGCTCTTCGGCTTCGGTAGGATACTGTTTCATTACCGATGCGTAGCGCACTTCACCCTTCAAGAATGCCTCGAAGTTATCCCAGTTAGGCTCCTTGCTGTCGAGCGAGAACGGGTTCTTGCCCTCTTTTTCAAGGTCGGGGTTGTAACGCCACAAGTGCCAGTAACCGCATTCTACGGCCCTTGCCTCTTCGGCTTGAGCCTTGCCCATGCCGGCTTTCAAGCCATGGTTGATACATGGAGCGTAAGCAATGATAATCGACGGCCCGTCGTATGCCTCGGCCTCGCGGATGGCCTTCAACGTCTGTGCATTGTCGGCACCCATGGCGATTTGAGCGCAATATACATAACCGTAGGTAGATGCAATCAAGCCCAAGTCTTTCTTGCGAACACGCTTGCCCGATGCAGCAAACTTGGCAATGGCTCCAAGCGGAGTAGCCTTCGATGCCTGGCCGCCGGTGTTGGAATAAACCTCGGTATCAAGCACCAGAATGTTGATATTCTTGCCCGAAGCAATCACATGGTCAAGGCCGCCGAAACCTATATCATAGGATGCGCCGTCGCCGCCGATAATCCAGTGCGAGCGTTTGGTCAAG
The DNA here is from genome assembly GCA_944320595.1 of uncultured Muribaculaceae bacterium. GTDB lineage: Bacteria > Bacteroidota > Bacteroidia > Bacteroidales > Muribaculaceae > Avimuribaculum. Next base: position 11,584 of record CALUIB010000008.1, read on the forward strand.
TAGTGGCCAAGTTCATATACCTGCTTGCAGATGGGATTGTCGCAACCTTCGAGTGCGGCAAGTATTTTGTCGGCAAGCTCGCGGCTCTTGTCGGCATCTTCCTTGTTTTCGAGCCATTCGGTAAACAGAGCCTTGGTTTCTTCGGTAGTGCAATCGCAAGTCAAAGCCTCTTTTACTTTGTTTTCAAGGCGTATGCGCATCTTGTCGTATGCAAGGTGCATACCAAGACCGAACTCGCAGAAGTCCTCGAACAACGAGTTAGCCCATGCCGGACCGTGACCCTTCTCATTGGTGGTATAAGGAGTAGAAGGCACCGAACCCGAGTAGATAGAGCTACAGCCAGTTGCATTGGAGATAATCTCCCTGTCGCCAAACAATTGTGAAATCAATTTCACGTATGGAGTTTCGCCGCAACCCGAGCAAGCACCCGAGAATTCAAACAGCGGAGTGGCGAACTGCGAGTTCTTCACGTTGGCCTTAACGTCAACGAGGTTCTGCTTGCTCGTCACGTTATCCACGCAGTAATCCCATTTTGCCTGGTTGCTTGTTTCGGTTTCAAGCGGTTTCATCGACAGAGCCTTCTCGCCCTTCTTGCCCGGACATACGTCAACGCAGTTGCCGCAACCAAGGCAGTCGAGGTCGTCAACCACTTGTGCGAATTGCATACCGGCAAACATCTTGCCAATTGCAGGCAGCGTCTCGCCTTCCTTGAACGGAGACTTGGCAAGCTCGTCGGCAGTCATCACGAACGGACGTATTGCTGCGTGAGGACAAACGAATGCGCACTTGTTACATTGGATACAGTTGGCCGGGTTCCATTCGGGAACAAATGCCGACACACCACGCTTCTCATACTTTGCGCTACCCGGTTCCCATGTACCGTCGGGGTTGGCTACGAATGCCGAAACGGGGAGCAAGTCGCCGTCTTGTGCATTGATGGGCCTAACGAGGTCGCGGATTACTGCCGGAACGTCATCGTCGGCAGCTGCGTCAACTTCAAGGTTCGACCATGCTGCATCTACCGGCAATTCCTTGTACTCGCCACCACGGTCAACGGCTGCGTAGTTCTTGTTGACCACATCTTCGCCCTTCTTGCCGTAAGACTTCACAATGAACTTTTTCATTTGTTCCACTGCAAGGTCAACGGGGATTACGCCAGTAATGCGGAAGAATGCCGATTGAAGGATGGTGTTGGTGCGGTTGCCAAGGCCAATCTCCTGAGCAATCTTGGTTGCATTGATGTAGTAAACCTTAATATTGTTGTCGGCAAAGTATTTCTTCACCTTGTTAGGCAAGTTCTTAACCAATTCTTCGCCTTCCCAAATCGTATTTAGCAAGAATGTGCCATTCTTCTGCAAGCCGCGAGTCACGTCATACATGTGCAGGTAGGCCTGTACGTGGCAAGCAACGAAGTTGGGAGTCGTCACCAAGTAAGTAGAATGGATAGGTTCGTCGCCGAAACGAAGGTGCGAGCAAGTGAAACCGCCCGACTTCTTGGAGTCGTATGAGAAATATGCCTGACAATACTTGTTGGTGTTTTCACCGATAATCTTGACGGAGTTCTTGTTTGCACCCACAGTACCGTCGGCACCCAAGCCATAGAACTTGGCTTGGAACATACCCTTCGAGCCGAGTGCAATCTCCTCCTTGAGCGGGAGCGAAGTAAATGTAACGTCGTCCACAATGCCCAGCGTGAACTGGTTCTTAGGCATCGGCAGGGCAAGGTTTTCATACACGGCAAGTATTTGTGCCGGAGTGGTATCCTTTGAGCCAAGGCCGTAGCGACCGCCCACAATCATCGGGGCATTCTCCACGCCATAGAAACAATCCTTCACGTCAAGGTAAAGCGGTTCGCCGGTTGCGCCAGGCTCCTTGGTGCGGTCGAGCACGGCAATGCGCTTTGTCGATGCCGGCACAGCTGCAAGGAAGTGCTTTGCGCTGAACGGGCGGTACAGGTGCACGGCAACAAGACCCACCTTCTCGCCCTTTTCGGTCAAGTAATCGATGGTTTCGCGTATAGCCTCGGTAGCCGAACCCATGGCTATGATTACGCGGTCGGCATCGGGTGCGCCATAGTAATCAAACAAGCCATACTTGCGGCCGGTGATTTCAGCTATCTTGTTCATGTATTCCTCCACGATACCCGGAACGGCATTGTAGTATTCATTGCTCGATTCACGGTGCTGGAAGAACACGTCGGGGTTTTCAGCCGTACCGCGGGTAACAGGCTTGTCGGGGTTCATAGCCCTGTGGCGGAATTCGGCCAATGCCTCCTGGTCGATAAGCGGGGCAAGGTCTTCGTTGTCGAGAGCCTCGATTTTCTGTATTTCGTGCGAAGTGCGGAAACCGTCGAAGAAGTTAACAAACGGCACACGCGACTTGATAGTAGCCAAATGGGCAACGCCTGCCAAATCCATGACTTCCTGCACCGAGCCCTCACACAGCATAGCAAAACCCGTCTGGCGAGTTGACATCACGTCTTGGTGGTCGCCAAAGATACACAACGCATGAGAGGCAAGCGTGCGAGCCGACACGTGGAACACGCATGGCAACAATTCGCCTGCTATCTTATACATATTGGGAATCATGAGCAGCAACCCCTGCGAAGCAGTATAGGTGGTGGTCAATGCTCCTGCTTGCAACGATCCGTGGACGGCTCCTGCCGCGCCACCTTCCGACTGCATTTCCTGCACGCACACAGTTTCTCCGAAGATGTTCTTTCTACCAGCGGCAGCCCATTCGTCGATATGCTCTGCCATGGTTGAGGATGGCGTAATAGGATATATTGCAGCCACTTCGGTGAACATATAGCTCACATGGGCCGCAGCCTGATTACCATCACAAGTCAAGAATTTTTTTTCTTTACCCATAATAATACTGTTAAATGATATTTTTCGTTTCCTGTATTTTTAATGCCGAACGGCACGGCTTTAATCCTTTCATGGCAAAAATCCGTGCCTGCTTTACCATATTCTTTTATACAGTTTTGATACCTAATTTGTATGGCGAAATTAATCATTTTTATTACGCCGTCAAAATTATTTCAAAAAAAATCACTGCATATAAAATTATGCAAGAGCCGACAACATAATATCAGCCCTTGCACCACCAGTTAGCTCAAAATCCACCGCCATCCTGTATATGGCAGGCGATTTCGGTATGTCCTTTTTTAATCATTTGCTATAATGCACCCACGCGTCGGGGTAATCGTCGGCAATGGCATATTTCAGCTCCATCAGTTCAGGGACCGACTTGCCCGAGGCCACATACACACGGTACTTGCCGTTTCGAGCCAGCACCTTGAAGTCATATCCCGTAGTAGTTTGAGCCGCAATAAACTTATCGGCCTCCGACTGCGACAGTACCGAGCATACTATTAGGAAATATTTGTCGTCAATGGCACATGCTGCCGCGGCCTCGCCTCTGCGCTGGCTGCCATAGCCTTTCACAACTACGCTGTCGGCATCTGGCCTCGGCATGGCAATTGCAAGTTCGTGCACTTCGGCAACGTATGGGAATGCACCATCGGTCGATACCTTGAATGCATTCATGCTTGCATATTCCTGGTTCCCGTCCTTGACCGAAATCGGGGTTGACAGCACAAACGAAAGCACCAGCAGCACCAATATCGACGCTGCTATCTTCAGATAAGTCCTGTTGGCGGCAAACCAACTGGCGGCCGCCCTGCTACGGCGCGGCTCGGCTTGCAGAACATTGAGCGGACGCATGGTGAACGGAGCCATTCCGTAAAACTCGTATGCACTCGTGCGCCTCGGCACAAACACCAAGTTACGTCCCGACAATTTGAAAATGCCGACCATACCGAACGAGAGTTCACCTTCCTCGTCCAGCTGCTTGTTGAAACTCGCCACATTTTCTCGTATTATGTCGTTTGCCACATCGTAGGCGCACCCTTCCCTGCGCATTACCGAATTCACCAACAACCCGTCGTTATGCGTCAGCTCCTCGTTGAACGACAGCCGCCTCTCGGGCGCATACCACGCCGAGCCATCGGCATCGCAGTGCGCAGGCTCATATTGAGCTATAAATGCGCCAAATCCCGGCACAACCACGCAGTCGTGACGTGAAACAAGGTACTCTATATGCTCAACTATCGAAATCATACTACAAATATAGCGATTTTAATCAAAACTGGCAAAAAAATCTCGCCATATCATCAATCTTTATTGAAAAAGGCTCTCACCACCGACTCTTCCACGCCATATTCCATGGCAATCTCGGCATCTCGACGAGCTGCATCGCTTTCAAATCGCAGCTTGTTGAGTTTCGCCCTAAGAAGGTACAAGAAGCCGTTGCGAGGGTCCGTTCCGAGAGCACTTTTTATGTCGGCCTCGGCATTGTTGAGCTGTTTCAGTTCAAGGTAGCACTCGGCACGATTGGCCAGCGCATTGACCGAAGGCCGCTCCTTTATTATGACGCTGTAATTCTCTATCGCCTTTGCATAATTCCCATTTGCCTTGTTCCACATCGCAAAACCGTTATAGGCGAAATATGAATTCGGGCTTATGTCCTTTATCCTTTGGAAACTGGCCTCGCTCGCCTCCATCTGTTTCTTTTCAAGCGCCAGAATACCGCTGTTATACAGAGCCTCGATGTCGTTTCCGTCAAGCTCCACCACCTTGCAGTAATCGGAATACGCCTTGTCGATGCTGTCCATGTCAAGGTACAGCGAGGCCCGGTTTTTCAGCAGCGTCACTGCATTGGGGGTCATGAACAGGGCAACGGTGTAATTCTTCAAAGCCTCCTGGTACCTGCCTTGGTAACGCTGCACGGTGGCAAGGTTCGACAACAGCAGCGATGTGTTTTGATTGTCGGGTTCCACCCTCAACGCCCTCTGTATGAAATTTTCAGCCTTCTCCCATTCATGTCCGCCTATGTAAAATTCTGCCGAATCCACGAGCGTATAGTAATCTTCCCTTGCCGACACGCTCATGGCCGCAAGAAGGAACATGATTAGCATAACAATCTTGCCCATTTCCACTAACATTTTAGTAAATATCCACAAAATTACCGTTACATATTCAATTTGGCATACACGATTCTCGATATTTTACTAATTTTGTAAATATTTTTGAGACTATGGCCAAATTCATAAGGATAATACTCGCCGCATTGCTGCCGATTCTCGTGCCATCATGTAGCGACGACATACCCGGCAAAGGCGACAAGCCGCAAGTATCGCGCACGGTGCTCGTTTACATGATTGCAACAAACAGCCTGTCGGGCTACAGCCGCACCGACATCGAAGAAATGGTAGCCGGAATGTCACAAGTCGCCACTACCGGCGGCTCGCTGCTGCTATACGAAGTTTCTTACGATGCCTATCCCACGCTGTACTCCATAACTCCCGACGGGAAACAGGCCATAAAGACATATTCGCCCGACACTCGCTCGACAACGGTGGAACGCATGGCCGAAGTGCTGGCCGACACTCGCGCACTCGCCCCAGCCGACAGCTACGGACTTGTACTGTGGTCACACGCCGACGGGTGGGTGAAAATGCTGGAGCCAGAAAGTGTAATTTACTACGACCGTGCAATAAGGCCGCTCGACTTCGGCATCGACTACGACTCCAAGATGCCAATCACCGACCTTGCCAAAGCCATACCCGACGGAATGCTCGACTTCATATATGCCGATGCCTGCTACATGGGCTGCATAGAAATCGCCTACCAACTTAGGGAAAAGACACGGTATTACATCTCAAGCCCCACCGAGACCATGGCTACCGGGATGCCATACGACCAAAACGTCCCCTGTTTTTTTGAACTTGAACCAAACTTGGTACAGGCTTGCAAAAACACTTACGACTACTATGCATCAAGGGGCAGCTACGCAACCATATCGTTCGTGGACTGCGAGAAACTCGACACCGTGGCCGATATATGCCGTGCAATACACCAAGGCAGCGGCCAAAAGCAAGTTGACACCAACGAATTGCAATGCTACAACCGCAATAGCCGCCCGGTATTTTTCGACTTCCTGCAATACACATCATTGCTTGCATCTCAGCCGCAAGCCGACTCGCTTTACACTGCCACCAACGAGGCCGTGATATACAAAGCCGCCACCGACCGTTTCTCCACCATCACAATACAGCCCGAGAACTACTCCGGCCTATCGACCTACGTATTAGGCGCATCGCCAGCAAATGAGCAATATTACACCACGCTCGACTGGTATGACAAGATTTACAACTAATAATTCATTACACAATCATTATCTATACCTATGCTACTAAACAACATCCTTGCATTCATAGCCGACCCGGCTGCCGGCAAAGAAGTGGCCGATTCAATAAGCAACGAACTGAAATATTCGGCATCGAAACTGTCGTCGCTGTCATTTGACGAGATAATACAGAAAATAGTTGACGGGGCTGTTGACATAGGTATGCGCATACTCATCGCCATCGTCGTCTTCTACATAGGCAAGCTGATTATCAACAAAATTCACTCAATAGTGAAAAACGTGCTTATCAAGCACAGCATCGACAAGTCGCTTACCACTTTCGTGCTCAGCCTCGTCAAAATCACCCTGCTGTTCGTCCTCATCGTTTCGGTCATAGGCATCCTTGGCATCGAGACCAGCTCGTTCATAGCCATATTCGCCTCGGCTGGCGTAGCCATAGGTATGGCTCTGAGCGGCACATTGCAAAACTTTGCAGGCGGAGTGCTTATCCTGTTTATCAAGCCATATAAGATAGGCGACTACATAGAATTTGGCACCTACGAGGGCACCGTAAAGGAAATTCAGATATTCAACACCATACTCAACACCCCCGACAACAAGTCCATCATAATCCCTAACGGCGGGTTATCTACCGGAAGTATCAAAAACTACTCGAAAGAAGAATACCGCAGGCTGAACTGGGATGTCTCCATCGCATACGGCGACGACGTGGACGTGGCACGAAAAGTAGCCCTCGACATATTGCGAGCCGACGACCGCGTGGTGAAAAAATACCGCGAAGACGACCGTGAAATGCGCCAAAACCGTAACGAGCTTGCCCGTGAAGAAGTGCAGCAGGCGGCAGAGGCAGAAACCGAACATAAAAAATCGTGGCTTGGACGCACATTCAGCAAGAAGTCGAAGTTCAAAGCCGACGTTGAGAAATGGAAAGAGGAACAAGCCGAGAAAATCGAGGCAAAAATCCCGCGCGTTGATTGCTCACCCACAGTGTCGCTCGTTTCGCTGGCCGACAGCAGCATAGTGGTGTCGGTGAGGGCTTGGACGCGGTCGGAGTTTTACTGGTCGGTCCTATACGACGTGAACGAGAAAATCTACAAGGAGTTCCCCAAGAACGGCCTCAGCTTCCCATTCCCACAAATGGACGTACACGTGACACCGGCAAATTGAACACAAGCAGGCTGGTTAAATTTTCCACAAAATAACTTGACAAAGATTAAAATCACCGGAAATGCCCACGATATGCTGAAATAAATTCTCCACTTTAATAGTTAAATACAGAAACTCTGCGTATATTTGCGTAACAAAAAATATACGCAGAGTTTCTGCTGCATCTGCCTTCCTCCACGGGAAAGCCGCAGCAGAGATTTTCAGGCGGCAACAAGCCCTGCCATTTGCGCCCCCAAGCGCATGACAAGGCGGGGCAAACACTAAAAAGGCGCACGTGTTGAAATTTTGCACAGCAAGGTGCTGGCAAAATATTGACCGCAGCCCGGCCACACAAGGGCGCGCTTGAGCGCAAGCTGCCCTTTCATTTTTTGCGGAACACGCGGAGGTAAGCCATTAACGAGGACAATGCGACTATTTTTATTTCACATCATCACATCGTCGGGATAATGTAATTCCACCAAGTTCCCCCAAGGCCAGTTTTGGATTGCACCACCCAGCCAGGTGGCAGTTCCCCAATAGGCCATACTGCTTTGATAAATAAAAAACAACATAAATGATAAGTAAATGGAATTACTTACCCTTTACAACCGAACAAATATCCATAGCGGACGACTTGGCTTCGCACTTGCGCAACTGCCGCCCGATAAGCCGGCTACTTGTGCTGCGGGGGATAAAATCGCTGGAGGAAGCTGAAAAGTTCCTCAATCCCTCTATGTCCGACTTGCACGACCCATTCCTCATGCAAGATATGGATAAGGCTGTAAACAGGCTTAACAAAGCCATGGGGGCAAAAGAGAAAATCTTGATTTACGGCGACTATGATGTCGATGGTACCACATCAGTCGCTTTGGTTTACAGGTACTTGCAAAATTATTACTCCAATGTGGAATACTATATCCCCACTCGCTACGAAGAAGGATATGGAATTTCAAACAAAAGCATCGACTATGCCGCCAGCATTGGAGTGTCGCTAATAATAGTCCTCGATTGCGGCATCAAGGCTGTCGAGGAGGTGAGTTATGCCAAAACCAAGGGCATCGACTTCATAATCTGCGACCACCACGTTCCCGACGAGGTGTTGCCCGATGCCGCCGCCATACTGAACCCCAAGCTCGAAGGCAACCCATACCCGTTCAAGCACCTGTCGGGCTGCGGAGTCGGGTTCAAATTCATGCAGGCATTTGCCATCAGCAACGGCCTGTCGAGTATGTTTGAACTCGACAGCCTGCTCGACCTTGTGGCTGTGAGCATCGCCGCCGACATTGTGCCGATAACGGGCGAAAACCGCGTGCTGGCCTATTACGGGCTAAAGCGCATAAACTCCAACCCCAACATGGGGCTGCGCAGCATAATCAAGATATGCGGGCTGGCCAACCGCGAAATAACAATCAGCGACGTGATTTTCAAGATAGGTCCGCGCATCAACGCATCGGGGCGCATGCAATCGGGCATCGAGGCAGTGGAACTGCTCGTCTCGAAAGATGCCGCCGACGCATACCGCCGCGCAAAGAACATCGACCAGTATAACCGCGACCGAAAAGAGCTTGACAAGCGAATAACCGAGGAGGCAAACGACATTCTCGAAAAACGGGGGGAAATCACATCGACCAAGAAGTCGATTGTCATTTACAACAAAGGCTGGCACAAAGGAATCATAGGGATAGTGGCTTCGCGCCTCACCGAACTGTATTATAAGCCGGCAGTGGTGCTGACCTTGGCCAACGGACTCGCCACGGGGTCGTCGCGCTCGGTCAGGGGATTCGACATATACAAGGCCATCGACTCAACGCGCGACCTGCTCGAAAACTTCGGCGGACACACCTACGCCGTGGGGCTGTCGCTGAAAGAGGAGAACATTCCCGAGTTCACGCGCAGGTTCGAGCAATACGTGGCCGAGAATATCAAGCCCGAACAGCTGACGCAAACAATCTCGATTGACTGCGAAATAACTTTCAACGACATCAATGCCGACCTGCTGCACTACCTGCGCCTGCTTAACCCATTCGGGCCTGGGAACCAAAAACCCATATTCGCAAGCCGCAACGTGATGGACTACGGCACCAGCAAGCTCGTGGGCCGCAACCTCGAACACATAAAGCTTGAACTCATCGACAACTCGTCGAGCCGTGTGCTGAACGGGATTGCATTCAACCAAGCCGACAAGTTCAAGCACATAAAGGCCGGAGCCCCATTCGAGATATGCTACACCATCGAGGAAAACCGGCACAAGGGAGGTTCGTCAATACAACTATTCGTAAAAGAAATAAAGTTTGACGATGCCAACTGACAGTACCGGCAACATTCACGAAGTGTTGAAACGGTACTGGGGCTACGACACCTTCCGCGAGCTGCAGGAAGAAATAATAACATCGGTACTCGACGGCAACGACACGCTCGGCTTGCTCCCCACAGGTGGGGGCAAGTCGATTACATTCCAGGTACCCACTCTTTCCCACGACGGCATGACGATAGTCGTCACGCCTATTATATCGCTGATGAAAGACCAGGTTGACAACCTTGTGGCAAAAGGCATAAAAGCCACTTACGTCCACTCGGGATTGTCGCTTGGCGAAATAAGGCGCACACTCGACAAGTGTACATTCGGAAACTACAAATTCCTGTATATTTCTCCCGAGCGCATAGCATCACAGTCGTTCATCGACAAGATGCGGTTCATGCCCGTAAAGCTGATTGTAGTTGACGAGGCACACTGCATCTCGCAGTGGGGGTATGACTTCAGGCCGTCGTTCCTCAATATTGCGCAGATACGGGAATATTTCCCCAGCATTCCCATGCTTGCCCTAACGGCAACGGCAACTCCCGACGTTGTGGCCGACATAATGGATAAGCTCAAATTCTCGCACGGGAAAGTCTTCTCAAAAAGTTTCGCCCGCAAGAATTTGGTATATGTGGTGAGGCAGACCGACGACAAGGTGGCCCAGCTCGTAAGCATACTGCAAAAAGTTCCCGGCTCGGGCATCGTATATGTGAGGAGCAGGGCAAGGACAAAACAAATAGCCGAAGAACTCAACAGACACGGCATAGTTGCCGACTTCTACCACGCCGGGCTTGAAAATACCGACAAGTCGGACCGCCAAAACAAGTGGAAATCGGGGCAAACACGTGTCATGGTCGCCACAAACGCATTCGGCATGGGCATAGACAAGCCCGATGTGCGCATGGTGGCGCACATCGACATCCCAGGGTCACTCGAAGAATATTACCAGGAGGCAGGCCGCGCAGGCCGCGACGGGAAAAAGGCATTCGTGGTGATGCTTACCAAAAATACCGACAAGGCGATACTTAAAAAACGCATCAGCGACTCGTTCCCCGACAAAGAGTTCATACGGAAGGTTTACGAACGCGTGGGAAATTTCCTCAACGTACCAGTAGAAGGCGGATTTAACCAGGTATATGACTTCAATTTCACACTGTTCTGCAAAACATTCAAGTATCCCGTAATTCCCGTACTGAGCGCATTGAAGATTCTAACCAAGTCGGGATACATCGATTTCATCGAGGAAATCGACACACAATCACGCGTGACTATACTTGCCCAAAAGGAGGAACTGTACCACCTGCCCGGCGACAACCCCGACCTCGACCGTGTTTTGCAAGCAATACTGCGCACATATTCGGGGCTATTCTCCGACTATGTGTTCATCAACGAGGAACTTATCTCTTTCCGGTTCAAAATACCGCCGCAAGTGATATACGAATCGCTGCTCACCCTCACCAAGATGCACATACTGCATTATGTGCCGCGCAAGCGCACCCCCTACATCTACTACACCACCTCGCGCGAACAGCCGCAATACATAACCATCCCACGCAGTGCCTACGAGGTCTTGCGCGAAAAGATGACACTCCGCATCGACGAGGTGATAAAATACGCCTTCAGCGACGATATGTGCCGGGAACAGATAATCAGGTCATATTTCGGCGAAACCGATGCCGCCCCGTGCGGGCACTGCGACTACTGCATTGCACTGAAACAACGCAACCGATACTCCGGGAAAGAGGTAGTGGAAGGAATTACCTATATGCTGTCGCAGAAACCCAGGACTATGCCCGAATTCCTCGACACCCTGTCGTTCTCAAAAAACGATATTGCTTGCACCCTGTCCTCTCTCACCGACGAGGGGATTGTGAATTTCGACCCCGAGCGTGGCACATACACATTGGCAAAAAAATGAACAACACCATGGACATTGTAACAGAATATGGCATAGGCTCCGACTTCTTTGAATATATCGAAAGCCACAAATCTTGCGACACCGCTAAGCTGCTGCTTGCGAGCAAAAAGCCAGGCCCGGCATTCGACCTTAAATTCGCAATATTGCAAATCGAGTGCAGGAAACGTATATCAAGGAAAGTCCCGGAACTGGCCGGGATGCCGCATTTCATTTTCCCATCGACACTTTCAACCGAGCAATGCACCTGCCAGCCCGTAGCGCAGTTCCATGCCTCGCTACTCGACGGCTGCGCCAACGTGCTCGACCTGACTGCCGGCTTGGGCATCGACGACTACTATATAGCAGGCAAAACGGGTCACCTCACCGCCGTCGAGAAGAACCCACTCACGGCCTCCGCGCTCAAGTACAACATGGCAATGTACCGCCCCGGCATGACAGTGGTAAACAACGATGCTGCCAGTTACTTGGCATCGGTCATCGCATCGCACGCTCGTTTCGATGCCGTTTTCATCGACCCCGCCCGCCGAGACGGGCAAGACAAGCGAACTTACGGGCTAAGCGATTGCGAGCCCGATGTGATGCAAATGCTCGACGGCATACGCGAAATAACCGACACCTTATATATTAAGGCATCGCCAATGCTCGACATAACCCTGCTCACAACCTCAGTGCCACACCTCGCCGCAATACACATAGTGGGCGTGGACAACGAATGCAAGGAGTTGCTATTGAAACTTGATTTCAAAACCACCAGACAAGAAGAAGGCGGCACGTGCGTCAACACGCTGAACTTTGAAACAGGCAGCGACGCACCACAGCAGCTGGCATTCAATACCGAGGAGCAGAAAACATTTGCCGTGAACTACGGCAGCGAAGTTCTCGCCTACCTATACGAACCCAATTGCTGCATAATGAAAGGCGGGGCATTCCCTACCCTTGCAAAAGCCAGCCCCGAGCTGCTCAAATTAGGACAAAACACCCACCTGTTCACATCGGCCGAGCCGCACCACGGGTTTCCGGGCAGGGCATTCAAGGTGGTTGAAACCATCCCGTTCAAGGACAAACACATAAAACAGTTGCACAAGCAATACCCAAAGGCCAACATCAGCACCCGCAACTTCAGGCTGCCAGCCCATGAGTTGAAGAAGAAATTGCGCATAGCCGACGGTGGCGACACCTACATATTTGCCACCACATTGCCCGGCGACAGGCAAGTATTGGTCATAACCAACAAATTGATATGAAATTGGCCGCACACAAATGGCACATATTTTGTCGTTTTATTATATCTTCGCAACAATAAATTAGCATTATGACAGAAGCCGACATTTTAAAAGAGCGCAACAATATAATCACACTGGCCCGGGAGGCTAAACTGTATGAAGCATTTTCATCGTTCGAAGCATTGCTCAATTCCACCCCTAACTGGGATATAAGTGAAGAATTGTCAAGGCTGCAAACTTCGTATAAGTATATGCTCACATATATGGCGCAAGGCATGGCCGACCCTCAAAAGGAACAAATCTACACCGAGCTGCTGGCATCGCTTTACGACCTCATCGACCGATACTGCAACAAGACCTTGCCGCGATATTCACATTCGCTGTATTATGCCATAGCGCACGATTTTGCAGCATCGGGCGCAAGCTTGGAAAGCATATTCGGCAGCTACTCCGAAGAATTGGAAAAATACCGCCTGTATGCCGACATTCCCACCGACGAGAAAGACGGCAACAAAGTGGTGGAACTGGCACGTAACGTAGAAAAGGGCGCAATAAGGCTGTTCAATTTCGTGTGGACATCATTCCGCCTGTCGCAAGGTGAATTAGAGACATTAAAAAGGATTATGACATCGGCCGACACACCGTCAACCCTGAAACAACTTCTGCTTTCGGCCTTGTTGCTCAACCTAAACCATTCCTACGACGAAAACCTTTTGTCGCTCCTTTTTGACGTATATGCCCAGTTCGGCAACACCGATGATGACATTGCCATGCGAGCAGCCTGCTGCATATTCTTCATCCTGCACAAGTACCATTATGTGGCATCACTGTCGGGGAACATTACAAGCCGGTTAGATGAATTGAATGGCGACAAGGACTTCAAGGACGCAATCAACATCATCACTCTGCAATTCATAAAAAGCTGCGACACCGACAAACTCACAAAAATGGTGCACGACGAGCTGTTGCCGGGAATAATGAACGCAGGGGCAGGTTTCTTCAAGAACATAAAGCGGAACAAAATCAACCCAAACGACCTTGCCGAGATGGAATCGAACCCCGAATGGGAAGATTTCCTTGAAAAAAGCGGCTTTGCCGACAAAATAAAAGAGATAAACGAAATACAGATGGAGGGCGGCGACGTGTTCCTGGGTACTTTTTCCAAATTAAAGACTTTCCCGTTCTTCCACGACATAGCCAACTGGTTCATACCGTTCTACCCCGGGCACTCGGTGGTGGCATCATCGCCCGTGGCTGGCAACCAGTTGATTATGAACATAATTTCCCATGCAAGTTTCCTTTGCGACAGCGACAGGTATTCATTTTGCCTGTCGATAAACTCCATTCCCGAGGCGCAGCGTAATGCCATGCTGTCGCAATTCGACTCGCAGAACGAGATGCTCGACGAAATGAAAAAAGCAGCAATCACCGCCGAGGCTAAGATAAGCCGCAAGCAGATAGCCACCAATTACATCCAAGGGCTGTACCGTTTCTTCAAGCTATGCAGCCAGCGGCAAGACTTTGAAAACCCATTCACGGGCAACATACTCGACAACAGCTTGCTTGCCGACATAATATGCACCCAAGAGAACTTGTCGCTCATAGGTGAATATTACCTGAAGAGCAAGCATTACGACCATGCAATCTCATTCTTTAAGAAAGAAACCGAGCTAACGCCAGACTACCCACCGAGCATATTACAGAAAATAGGCTTTTGCTGCCAAAACCTTAAACTATATGGCGAGGCCGTAAAGTATTATCTGAAATACGACTTGTTCGACAATGCCAGCACATGGAACACTAAGCATCTTGCCGCATCTTACAAAGCCATGGGTGACATGGAGAAGGCACTTGAATATTATTCACGGGCCGAGGCACTGTCGCCCAACGACCTGTCGGCCTCTCTCAACATAGGCCACTGCCTGCTTGAGCTTAACAAAATAGACGAGGCACTGAAATATTACTTCAAGGTAGATTACCTTGCCCCCACGGGAACAAAAGCATTGCGACCCATTGCATGGTGCCTGTTCCTGCAAAAGAATTACGCGCAAAGCGAGGAATACTACGCCAAAATCACGGCCGCCGGCCCCACAGCCGAGGATTACATGAACTTAGGCCACCTGAAAATGGCACAAGGCGACATAAAGGCTGCCATAGCCGCATACAAGAATTGCCTCAACCTATTGGATAGCAATTTCCCGAAATTTGCCGACAATTTCAACAACGACCGCAAGTACCTTGCCGACTGCGGCATCTCGTTCCACGACATGGCTCTCGTGCTCGACATTATACACTATAACTTATAATCACCAAAAAACTCATTATGAATGTAAAGAATTTATTTCTGGTTTTATCAATCTTGATATTTCAACTACCTTTTATGATGAAAGCCGACAACGTATTTCTAAATGACTTTAAAACCACACACGGGCTTATACCGTTCGACTACTTCTCGAACGAAGATTTCGAACCGGCGATTTTGGAAGGAATCGACGAGCAGAACCGTGAAATTGCCTCAATCGTGAGGCAGCGTTCAACTCCGACGTTTGAAAACACAATCGTGGCACTCGAACGCAGCGGCAAGACGCTTAACCGCACACTGTATGTGTTTTATGCAATGCTCTCGTCGAATGCCGACGACGAGCTGATGGAAATTTCACAAAAGATGTCGCCCGTCCTTTCGGAACACAGTGCCAACATCACACTCAACCAGCCGCTGTGGGAAAAAGTGAAATATGTATATGACAACCGCGCCAAGCTGCAACTCTCCCGCGAGGATGAAATGCTGCTGGCCGAAACTTACGACAGTTTTGTAAATAGCGGTGCAAACCTTCAGGGCGACGACCGCGAGAAATACCGCCAGCTGACTTCCGAGCTCGACAGCTTAACCCTGGCCTTTGGCCAAAACGCCCTGAAGGCGATGAACAGCCAAGAGCTGTGGCTTACCGAAAACGACCTCGATGGGCTGCCGCAGACACTTATCGATGCCGCAAAGCTGGCTGCCGAGGAGAAAGGCCGGGCCGATGCCTACCTGTTCACGGTGCAAGCACCCAGCTACAGGCCGTTCCTGCAATACTCGGCTCGCAGGGATTTGCGCGAAAAAATATACCACATGTACAACACCCTGTGCACCAACGGCGAATACAGCAACATCGAGAACATAAAGCAAATCGCACTCAAGCGCATGCAACTTGCCAACCTCATGGGCTACAAGACCTACGCCGACTACAAGCTGCGGCGCACTATGGCCGGCAGCACCGATGCCGTATATACACTGCTTGGCCAGCTGCGCGAAGCTTATACCCCGGTCATGAACGAGGAGCTGAAGTCGCTCACGCAATTCGCCTCAGAAATTGAGGGGAAGGAAATAAAACTGCAACCATGGGATTACAGCTACTATTCCAACAAGCAGAAAGACAGCCTTTACAACTTCAACGACGAAATGCTGCGCCCCTACTTTGAACTGAACAACGTGATAAAGGGCGTTTTCGGGCTGGCTACAAGACTGTATGGCTTGCACTTCAACCAAAACTACGACGCACAAGTGCTGACCCCCGACGTTAAAGTATATGACGTGACCGACGAGCAAGGGAACTACATGGGCGCACTCTATGCCGACTTCTTCCCTCGCTCCACAAAGCGCAGCGGGGCATGGATGACTAATTACCGCGAACAGTGCATCGATGCCGACGGCAACAACGTCCGCCCCATCGTCTCGATAACAATGAACTTCACCAAGCCCACCGCCGACAAGCCTTCGCTGCTAACATTCGACGAGGTGGAAACGTTCCTGCATGAATTCGGCCACGCTCTGCAAGGCTTGCTGGCCAACACGCGCTACTCGTCGCTGTCCGGAACCAATGTATATCGCGATTACGTGGAACTGCCATCTCAGTTCAATGAAAACTTCCTGCTGCACCGCGAATTTCTCGACACATTTGCCAAGCACTATGAAACTGGCGAAACCATACCGCAGGAATTAATCGACCGCGTGGTTGCCGCATCGCAATATGCTGCCGGATACCTCTGCGTAAGGCAGCTTAACTTCGGCTACCTCGACATGGCATACCACACCATCACTGAGCCCATCAACGACGTATTCGCATTCGAGGCCGATGCCATCAAGGATGTCAAGCAATTCGACGCAGCCCCGGGCTGCCTCATCTCGCCGGTATTTTCTCATATATTCTCGGGCGGATATGCTGCCGGATATTACAGCTACAAGTGGTCGGAAGTGCTTGATGCCGACGCATTCTCGAAATTCGAGGAAGACGGGATATTCAATCCACAAACGGCCAAGTCATTTAAAGACAATATATTATCGACAGGTGGCACCGAAGACCCAAAAATTCTTTACAAGCGTTTCCGCGGCCGCGATGCCAAAATCGATGCCCTGCTCAAACGCGACGGCATAAGCAAGTAACAAACAACAACAAGAAAAATAAGGGATTTTTTTAAATCCCTTATTTTTTTATCGTCTCAAAATTAGTACATTTGCAACTATACTTTTAGTTAGTGTAGTTTGTGTAATAATATGAGTAACGAAATTACGTCCGAAAAGCAACACCTGCTGGATGAAAGGTACCTGAGAATGGCAAGCATCTGGGCTGAAAATTCTTATTGCGTGAGGCGGAAGGTGGGAGCTTTAATCGTAAAAGACAAAATGATTATTTCAGACGGCTTTAACGGAACGCCATCGGGCTTTGAAAACGTGTGCGAAGACGAGAACGGCCTGACCAAGCCCTACGTGCTGCACGCCGAGGCAAACGCCATAACCAAAGTCGCCCGGAGTAACAACAGCAGCGAAGGTGCCACGCTATACATAACCGATGCTCCCTGCATAGAATGCGCCAAACTCATTATCCAGGCCGGCATAAAACGCATAGTATATTCAAAATCCTATCGCATCGACGACGGGCTCAACCTGCTAAAGCGAGCCGGCATAGAATGTGTGAGGCTGCAATTACATCAATAAAGTTTAGCAAATATCCCCCAATTCTTTATGAAATATAAAGACCCATTAGTGTGGATTCCACTTGCCATCTCCATAGCCGTGGTGGGTGGAATGATGCTCGGAGACCTATTCTCGGGCAAGCCATATATCGTTGACTACGACCGCAAGCTCAATACCATCTTCAACCTGATAGCCGATGATTATGTCGATACGGTCACCGTAGGCGACTTGGTTGAAAATGCCATTCCAAAAATCTTGACAGAACTCGACCCCCACACCACATACATCCCGGCCAAAGACCTCACAGCCGTCAACAACGAGCTTGAAGGAAGCTTTAGCGGGATAGGCATCTCGTTTGCCATCATCGAAGACACAATCCGCGTCACGCAGGTCATACCCGGAGGTCCTTCCGAAAGGGCGGGACTGATGGCTGGCGACCGCATTGTCACCATCGATGACTCCACTTTCGTCGGCCCGGGGCTTAACCAAATCGACGTGCGCGACAAGCACCTCAAAGGTAAGAAGAACTCGGCAGTGAAACTCGGCATCAAGCGCGACCGCACCGACGGCCTGCTCACATTCGATGTAATAAGGGGCGACGTGCCTGTGAAATCAGTCGATGCCGCATACATGGTCAACGACGAAACAGGCTACATAAAAGTAAACAAATTCGGACGCACAACCTACGATGAATTCCTTAACTCGCTCATTTTGCTGAAGAGCAAGGGCGCAAGCAAGTTCATCATCGACCTGCGCGGCAACGCCGGCGGATACATGGAAACGGCAATACTCATGGCCAACGAATTTTTGCCGCAAAACAGGCTCATCGTCTTCACAAAAGGCCGCGAAAAGCGCAACGACTCCGAGGTGTGGAGCGACGGCAACGGCTCATTCCAAGAAGATGAAATAGTAGTGCTGCTCGACGAGTTCTCGGCAAGTGCCAGCGAAATATTCGCAGGCGCAATCCAGGATAACGACCGTGGGCTGATAATAGGCCGCCGCTCATTCGGCAAGGGACTTGTGCAACGGCAAATAGTGCTCCCCGACAGCAGTGCCATACGCATGACCATTTCCCGTTACTACACCCCGTCGGGACGGTGCATACAAAAAGATTACAAGCATGGCGAAGACAAGTACAACCAGGAACTGCTCGACCGCTACAGCCACGGCGAACTTTACAGCCAAGACAGCATACGCATAGACACCACGCAGATATTCACCACAGCCCACGGACGCAAGGTGTATGGCGGCGGCGGCATTATCCCCGACATCTTCGTGCCTAACGACACCTCGGGCATCACTTCATATTACATGAAGGTTGCCAATGCCGGGCTTATACAAAAATTCGCCTATAAATTCGCCGACGCGAACCGCGCCCAGCTCACGGCCACCAAGGACTACAAGCGCCTCATGAAAGCACTGCCGAGCGACCAGGCGCTGCTGAACGACTTCGTGTATTACGCATCACGCAACGGAGTGCCGGCACGGTGGTACTACATAAACATTTCAAGCAAGCTGCTTACCACGCAGCTGAAAGCCGTGATAGGCCAATACATACTTGGCGACGAGGCATTTTTCCCAATGCTTAACGAGGATGACAACAACATTGACGCAGCAATTGCGGCATTCAAGGAACACAAAGCAGAGTTCCCCATCTATCCCCAAGACGAAGATGGAAAAAAAAGCCATTAGGAAAATAATCAGGGAACTGAAGAAGGACATAATACCATCGCTTAGGCAGGGCGATGCAATTTCCACCTTGGAGAAAACGGTTTTCTCCAAGGTGGAATTGTTGCATGAATTCATGTGCAGCCGCAACATACTGATGTACCATTCGCTCGATGACGAGTTCCCCACCCACGACACCATAGCCTGCTGGGCGGCATTGAAAAACATATTTCTGCCACGTGTGTGCGGCGACGACTTGGAAATACTCCCGTTCGCACCCGGCGACGGCGACATACGCGACGGTGCTTACGGCATAAAAGAGCCGCAAGGCGAAAATCCCGTGCCACCGGCAGAAATCGACTTGATAATAGTTCCGGCCATGGCTTTCGACCCGTGCGGCAACCGGCTGGGGCGCGGAAAAGGTTTTTACGACCGCCTGCT
The DNA here is from genome assembly GCA_944320595.1 of uncultured Muribaculaceae bacterium. Lineage (GTDB taxonomy): Bacteria > Bacteroidota > Bacteroidia > Bacteroidales > Muribaculaceae > Avimuribaculum. Next base: position 31,446 of record CALUIB010000008.1, read on the forward strand.
GCGGCAAACCCATGCCACCTGCATCGGCGTTGCCTTCGACTTCCAGCTACTCGATGCCCTGCCCACCGACAGCCATGACATAAAAATGGACTACATATTCACGCCAAATTATTCAATCCACATCACATAGACATGGCACTAATCAACAAAAATAACAAACTGGCCGACGTAATCCTCGACAACCCGTCGATTATAACCGTGCTCAACCGCTTTGGCATCTACCTTGGCGTAGGCGACAAAACCGTGGAACAAGTATGCTCGGAAAAACGGCTCGACACCGATTTCTTCTTGATTATCCTCAACACATTTGCCAACGAAGAATATTTTCCCGAAGAACTACTGAAAAATTTCGACGTGAAATTAATAGTCGATTACTTAGGCAGCACCAACAGCTACTACAAGCAATTCATCATACCTAATATCGAAAACCACTTTAACCTGCTGCTGAAACGCGGAGACAACAGCAACACCAACCTCGAATTACTGCACAGTTTTTTCCTTGAAGTAAAAGCCGAACTGACAGGGCGCATAAATGCCGACTCCGAAGTGCTGTTCCGAAACATAATGGCACTCGATGCCCCAAATCAAGCCGTCAGCAACTGCCCCGCACCCGACTACGCCGACAGCACGAGCGATACCGTCGAGGACAAAGTAAACGACCTGGTGAATATGTTTGTAATCCACCTCACAGGCCAATACGACACCAACCTTTGCCTCGCCGTCTTGTCGGCAATCATCGGCCTGAAGAAAGATTTATGCCAGAACAACAGAATTCGCAACAGGATACTGATGCCCATTTACCACTATCTATGTTCACGAAACGCAAATGGCTGACCATTCCGCAATAATCATCACCCGCGACACATTGCGGGCCGTCGGGCTTAAGCATATCCTTGGCAACCTGTTCAGCATCAAGGCTGTTATCGCCAAGAGCTTAGTCGAGGGATTCGAGCAGTTCGACCTCGTTATCGTTGACGAGTTCAACTGCTTGTCGCACCTCGACGCACTTATCCCGCAAAAGAACAAAACCATAATACTTGCCACCGGCAATGCCGACAAGTACCTGTCGTGGCACCACATCGACTGTAGCGACGGCGAGGACGGCATAGTGGAAACAATAGCTGCCATACTCAAGGACTTGCGGCAAAACAATTCGGTACAAAGCGGCCTGTCAACCCGTGAAATCGACGTGTTGCGGCTTGTGGCACAAGGCATGACCAACAAGGAAATTGCCGACAAGCTAAGCATAAGCATCAACACAGTGCTGACGCACCGCAAGAATATTTCGGCCAAATTAGGCATAAAAAGCGTGTCGGGCCTATGCATTTATGCAATGATGAATGGAATTATTCACTGATTATATAAAGACACAATGGACAAATTAAAATTCTTGTTTCTAATTGCGGGCATGGCCGTTTGCAACATCATGTTGGCAAACGCCACTGCCACACTCAACCACGAGACGTTTCCCATCGACACTGCCATAAGGCACGGTGTGCTGCCCAACGGGTTGACGTATTACATCATGCACAACGAGGAACCCCGCAACCGTGCCGAGTTCCACATAGCGCAGAAAGTCGGCTCCATTCTCGAAGAAGAGAACCAGCGCGGGCTGGCGCACTTCCTTGAACACATGGCCTTCAACGGGTCGGAACACTTCCCAGGCAAGTCGATGCTCGAATACCTGCAAAACAACGGTATGCGGTTCGGATATGACATAAACGCCTACACAGGATTTGACGAAACCGTTTACCGCGTGTCGAATGTTCCCACCACGCGCGAGGCTTTGCTCGACTCTACCCTGCTCGTCCTCTACGACTGGGCCTGCGGCATCTCGCTGCTCGACGAGGAAATCGACAAGGAACGCGGCGTGATACAGGAAGAATGGCGGTCGCGCAGCGATGCCACCTGGCGAATGTATGAGGCCGTGGTTCCCGAGATATTCCGCGGCAGCCGGTATGCCAACCGTATGCCCATCGGAACGATGGATGTGGTCATGAACTTCAAGTATGACGAATTGCGCGACTACTACCATCGCTGGTACCGCCCCGACCAGCAGGGCATAATAATAGTGGGCGACTTCGATGCCCGCCGCATGGAGCAGAAAGTAATCAACCTGTTCGGCAAAATCAAGATGCCAAAGGACGCACCCGAAAGGCAATATTTCCCCGTTCCCGACCACAAAGGCATCGACTATGCCCTCTATGCCGACCCCGAAGCGTCGATGACACTGGCATACCTGTTCTTCCAGCACCCGGTAGTTCCGCGCGAAAAGAAAAACACCCCTGCTCAATTACGCCGCGACCTGCTCAACATTCTGAGCACCACCATGCTTTACGCCCGTTTCAACGAGATTGCCCAAAAACCCGATGCCCCGTTCAATTATGCGGTAGGTCAAGACGGTCCTTTCTTCATCGCCTCCACCAAAGATGCATACACTCTCATAGCAATGGCCAAGGAAGGGAAAACACTCGAAACATTCCGCGCTCTGCTCACCGAGGCGCAAAGGCTTAATCTGCACGGGTTCACCACGAGCGAACTCGACCGAGCCAAGGCCGACGTAAAAGCTCAAATCGAAAACACCTACGCTGAACGCAACAACCGCAAAAGCCAAGCCATCGCCGAATCGATAATCAGCACATTCACAAAAGGCGGATATATGCCCGGCATAGAAATAGAGACGCAAGTGGCACTGCAAATGCTGCCGACGATAACTGCGCAAGAGGTGTCGGAATTTATCGAGGGCGCAATCTCGCACGACAACGTGAGCCTCATAATTTCTGGAAAGGAGAACGACAGCATACCCTACCCCACCAAGGAAGAAATAGTCGAGACATTCAATACCATAATGTCGCAAGATGTTCCGGCCTACGTTGACAAGGTGGTAAACCGTCCTCTCATTTCACAAATCGCCGCACCGGGAAAAATTATTAGCGAGGCACACGATGACGGGCTGGGCATTACCGTATGGAAACTGTCGAACGGAGCCACGGTGTACCTAAAGCCCACCGACTTCAAGAACGATGAAATCAACATGAGCGCAATAAGCATCGGCGGCACATGGGCATACGACGGACAAGCCGACACCGAAATAAGGCTTATGGGCGACGTGGTAGCAAACAGCACCCTTGGCGGATTTACACGCACCGAGCTCGACAAGCAGTTGGCCGGCAAGTCGGTAAGCGTGTCGTTCGGCTTAGGCTCGGCCACCGAGAGTCTGTCGGGCAGCAGCGTGAAGAAAGACCTTGAAACAATGTTCCAGCTCAGCTACCTCATGTTCACCGACGTGGATAAAGACCAGCAAGCATTCGATGCATTGAAAAGCAGGCTGAAGTCGCAAATATCATTGTATGAAAACAATCCTTCCTACATATTCCGCGATTCGGTATATTCCACCCTTTACAACCATAACCCGTTGTTCAGCAACATCACCGTGGCCAATGTTAACCGCCTCGACTATGACAAGTGCTTGTCGCTTTACAGGCAACGAGTGGCCAACGCAGGCGACTTCACTTTCTCCTTCGTGGGGAGCTTCAGCATCGACAGCATTCGCCCTCTGGTGGAAAAATACATAGCATCACTGCCCGACAACAACACTCGCGAGGCAATGTCATACACCGTTTCATGCACCGACGGCAATATCTCCAACTTCTATGAACGGAAAATGCTTTCGCCCAAGACAAGCGTATTTGCCAACTTCTCGGGCGACATGGAATACTCGCTGCGTGGCGACATGATGATGAGTGTGCTGGGCGACATAATGACCATACGCTACACCAACTCGCTGCGTGAAGAAGAGGGCGGCACATACGGTGCCGGGGTAAGCGCATACCTGTCGTGGGACAATGGCGAATGGGCTGTTTCTTACCAATTCTCGACCAACGACAAGCAACGCGACAAATTGATTGAAATAGCCAACCGCGAACTTGCCGACGTAGTAGAAAACGGTGCCGAGGATGCCGAATTTGCCAAAGTAAAGGAGGCTGCCATAAAGCAATATGAAATAAACCTGCGCAACAATGCTTACTGGATAAGCGTTCTTAACGACAAAGCCACCGGGCACGACAGCTACACAGGCTTCAGCGATATGCTTAACGGACTCACTCTCGACGATTTCAACAAGTTCGTCAAGCAATTAGACCTGTCGCAAAACCACATAACCGTGGTAATGACCGGCGTGGCAGAATAACAGCCACCTCACAAACGCACAAAAATACGAGGGCGCATCGTGAATGATGCGCCCTCGTTATTTGTTTGCCATCATGCCACGATGAAACACAACATCATCAATACCGAGAACAGCAACATATTCACCGCCGTCATTCCAAGCAACGGGTTCAATGCAGCCCCAGTGCGAGTAACCAGCTTATGCCATACCGACGTGTGTACGACCAGGTATATCGCAGGCACCACCCACGTCGCATAATGCAACCCGGCAAAAACGTGGCAAAGCAATGCCATGGCCACATAACCGTCAATCGAGTATATTGCCGATGCAGCTTTCCTGCCCAATATCACCACCGACGTGTTCTTGCCAGCCTCCTTGTCGTCGTCCATATCCCTGTAATTATTGACTATCAACACGTTCACTCCCATCAAGCCTATTGCGACCGATGCAAGCAGCACATCGGCCTGGTACAAGATGCCGCTCTGCACATAATATGTAAGGTTCACAGGAATTATACCGAAGAATAGCAACACAGCCACGTCGCCAAGTCCATGGTACGACAACGGATATGGCCCTGTGCTATAAGCCAATGCAAAAACGGCAATGAACACGCCCACGGCCACAAGCCACCAACCGCCGTATGGAATCAGGCAGCACCCCACTACGCAAGCCAGCGCAAGGGTGGCATACGTCACCCATTTAAGCGTTACCGGCTTTATATCTCCTTCTGTCACGCCGCGGCGAGGCCCCACACGCCCTTTCTTGTCAGTACCGCGCTTGAAATCGTAATACTCGTTGGCAAAATTTGAAACTATCTGGGCCATCACGGCAAACAGGAAACAAAGCACCGCCGGCACCCACGAGAACACTCCGTGCCACACTGCAAGCCCACAAGCCATCACCACGCCGGCCACCGACACCGGCAATGTGCGCAACCGCGCACACTCAATCCATATCTTCAATTTCTTTCCCATTTTCTTAAAAACTTTTCTTAACTACCATCAACCATTCAGCACAAAAATAAATGCATATTACTCCTGTAGAGACGCGATTAATCGCGTCTCTACAACCACCAAATTATATAAAGTCGTTGCCGTCACCGAAACGATTTACACATCGTCTCTACAATTCCAATGTCGGAATTATGATACACCCTCCAACAATTGTCATAATCTCTCACTGGATTATATGGCGGCTACTTCATGATTTCCTTGATGGCACGGCCTATGTTGTCAACTATGTCGCTGGCTATCATGCCGTATGAGCCATGCACTTTCTCGGCAAGGTCTCCTGCCACGCCATGAATATAAACGCCCATTATCGCGCTAAACTGCGGGCTGTAGCCCTGTGCAAGCAGCCCCGATATTATGCCCGTCAGTACGTCGCCACTGCCTGCGGTGGCCATGCCGGCATTGCCGGTGGTGTTGATGTATATCTTGCCCGTGGTGTCAACCACCATTGTATAGTGAGCCTTCAGCACTATTATCAATTTGTAGGTCTTTGCCACTTCTACGGCCTTCTTCAAGCGTTCCTCCTCGGTATCGAACTTGCCGAATATGCGCTCAAACTCGGCCGCATGGGGCGTGAGTATCGACTTTTGCGGTATGCTCTCGAATAGCATGGGCCTTGCGGCTATGCAGTTGAGTGCATCGGCATCGAGCACACACGGCAGGTTGCGGGTCTTCAGGAAACGGTCTATGGCATCGACAGTCATGTCGTTGGTACCCATTCCCGGGCCCAACGCCACAGTGTTGTAACGGCGCGTCATGGATATGTCGGTGGTCACAATGTCGTTCTTGTCGGCATCAAACAGAGCCTCTGGCACACTCATCTGCAACACCTCCATTCCACACCGCGGGCTGTGAACCGACACCATTCCGGCACCGGCCCTCATGGCCGCACGAGCCGACAACACTGCCGCGCCAAGCATCCCGTAACGCCCGGCCACAAGCAGCAGGCTGCCGAAGTCATACTTGTTGCAATGGTCGGGGCGGCGGCGCAGCAGGTTTTTCACCTCATAGTCCTCCACAAGGTAATAATTGGTCGATGCCTTGGCTATGGCATCACGGTTAAGGTCGATGTCGAGCACCTTGCACTCGCCTATGTAGGCAGCATTCTCGGCAAAGAAAAAAGAGAGCCTCTTGAACTGGAACGCAAGCGTGAGGCTGGCTCGGATAATATTGCGGCGGTCGGTACCTGTGTTCCATTCGCCAAACAGGCCCGAAGGCACATCTATTGCCACCGTGTAGGCCTGCGACTCGTTGATATACTGCACAAGCGACGTGAACCCCCCCTTCAGCGGCTCGCGCAGCCCGCTGCCAAACAGGCCGTCGATAACCACGTCTTCGCGGCCGAGTGCGGGTGGTTCAAAGCCGTTCACCACCTCGGTGAAATCCACTTCGCCCATCTCCACCAAGCGGTCGCGGTTGCGCGAGCAGCCTTTCGAGAGCTTAATCGACGGAATGTTGAACAGGAACACCTCGATGCGCCCGTACCCCTGCTCCTTGAGCAAACGGGCTATGGCAAGCGCATCGGCACCGTTGTTCCCAGGGCCTGCAAACACCACGAACCGCTTGCCCGGCCTCCACCGCGACATGATTTCAAATGCCGCAGCCGATGCCGCCCTTTCTATTAAGTCCAATTCCCCGATGCCGTCGGTGCGAATTGTCTGTTCCTCTATCCTACGGATTTCACTTGTGGTAAATATCTTCATATTATCCTCCCTTTCAGTTGTTTTTGCCCAAATATATGCAACGCTGCCACCCATTATGGCAACCGACCGTGTTCATCGGCATCTCACCTGCATAAAATATTTACAAAAATAACAAGAAAACAGCAATTTGCCCTCCATTACCGTTCAAAAAAAGCAGAAAAAGCGGTGCGCACCCTGATGATGCCGCACCGCTTTTCTCTTATCAATATCGTGCGCTTAGTCACTCTGCGTCTTTCCAACCGCCGCCAAGAGCCTTGTACAAGTTGACCACGGCAAGCTGCTTGTCGCGGACGGCATTGCTAAGGCTGATTTGCGCCGATAAGTATGTACGCTGCGCATCAAGCAGGTCGAGGTAGCCAATCACGCCGTTCATATACTGCAATTGTGCAAGGTCGAGCGTGCTGCGCGACGAGCGTTCAAGGCGGTACTGCGACTCGTAAATCTCCTTCGTCTTGTTAAAGCGCACAATGGCATTGTATGCGTCCATGAAGGCATTAAGCACGGCTTTCTCGTAGGCATACACAGCCCGTTCGTAAGCCGCCTGCGCCGCCTTGTGGCGAGCCTTGTTCTTAATCAAGCCTATCACCGGCTGCAGCAGCGTTCCGCTGACAAGGTAGTGTGGCGACTTCAAAATGTCGCATAGCAGGTCGCTCTCGGCGCCAAGGTCTGTCGTGAGACTTATTTGCGGGAACATACTCGTATATGCAATGCCAACTTTGGCATTTGCCGCAATTAACTCCTGCTCGGCCTGCCGCACATCGGGTCGCCGTTCAAGCAAGGCCGAAGGCAATCCCACGGGAAGGCTCACCGGTATCATGACATCTTCGGGCAATTCCACGCGGTCAATCCGAGAAGGATATTCGCCGGCAAGAAAGGCAATTTCATTCTCCTTCAACGACACCTGCTGCTCCAAGTCGGGGATAAGGGCTTCGGCACTCGCAAGCTCCACTTGCGCCTGGCTGAAAGTCATTTCCGAGGTCAATCCGCCTTCATACCTTATGCGGGCGAGTTCCAACCCTTCACGTCGCGCATCTACCGTCTGCCTCACAATTTTCAGCTCGTTGTCAAGAGCCACAAGCTCGAAGTAAGCCTCGGCCACGCTTGCCACAAGGCTCATTTGCAAGGCATGCTGGTTCTCGACCGATGCCATGAAATCGGCCATGCTGCGATCCTTGGCCCACCGCAACTTGCCCCACAGGTCCAACTCCCACGTAATGCGAGCCTCCATGTTGTACTGGTCATCGTTATCGAGCTTGCCGTCATAATTCTCCTTCTCCCTCTCGCCGTAACCGCGGAAAGTTACATCGGGGAACAAATTAGCGACATCAATGCGTTTCATTGCCGCAAGCTCCTTAACACGGGCGGCAGCCATAAGCATATCCTTGTTATTCTCAAGCGTCTTGCGAATCAAATTCTGCAACAACGTATCGGCATATATTTCATTCCACGGCAAGTCGGCTATCGAAATCGAATCGGCCACGGCAGTGCTGTCGAGCTGCGAAGGCAGTTCCACATCGGGACGCGTGTAACGCTTGCCAATCTTGCAACTTGCCACAAGCACAGCCAACACGGCAAATATTATAAATAATCTACTGAACTTCATCTTCTATAGTCTTATGTTTTTTTCCGATGTGTATCTTGTTCTTTGTCGTCTGCTTAATCTTGCCCGTGGTCTTGTATATCATCACAAAGAAGAACGGAACAAGCACTATGCCAAGCGTGACGGCGAATATCATCCCGAAGAACACGCCCGAGCCTATCGCCTGGCGGCTTCCGGCACCCGGCCCCGAGGCTATCACCAACGGCAGAATACCCAAAATGAATGCCAACGATGTCATGAGAATAGGCCTGAAACGCAAGTGCGACGCATGCAGTGCGGCATCCTGGACACCCCTACCGGCAGCCACCTCATCCTTGGCAAATTCCACAATTAAAATGGCATTCTTGGCAGCCATACCCATAAGCATCACAAGACCAATCTGGAAATAAGTATTGTTTTCAAGCCCGAGCGCCAATATGCCCAAGTATGCGCCAAGTGCAGCCACGGGCAACGACAATAGCACGGCTATAGGTATGGTCCAGCTCTCGTAAAGCGCGGCAAGAAAGAGGAACACAAACATGAACACCAGCGCAAGCACCAATCCCGTCTGGCCTCCGGCTTTCTGCTCCTGATACGACAAGCCACTCCATTCCACGCCAATGTTGTCGGGCAGGTGTTCACGTGCCAAGCGTTCAATGGTCTCCATTGCCTGCCCCGAGCTGTAGCCGCGGGCGGCCTCGCCACGTATGACGGCGGTAGTGAACATATTGAACCGCTTTATGCTACCAGGCCCCGTGGTATATTCTGTGTTGCCGAGCGCGGTAAGCGGTATCATGTCGCCATTCTTTCCACGCACGAAAAACAAGTTGATATTGTCGCGATGCTCGCGGTATTGCGACTCGGCCTGCAAGTACACGCGATACACGCGGTTATACATATTGAAGTCGTTCACATACACGGCACCCGTGTAAGCCTTCATGGTGGCAAACACATCGGCCATAGGCACACCTGCCATCTTCACACGGTCGCGGTCAACATCGAAATACAATTGCGGTATTTCGCCCTGCAACGACGAAGACAGCCCGGTTAGGCCCTTGTCTTGACTGGCATAATACATCAGCGTGTCGGCTGCGGCCACAAGGTTGTCGTAGGTGGCATCCCCACGGGCTTCAAGCTGCAACTCAAATCCGCCCGACGTGCCAAGACCGGGAATTACCGGCGGCGTTGACAAGTAAACCTTGCATTCGGGATACTTTTCAAATTCGTTGCGCACATCTTCCATCACCTTGTCGATGGGCTGCTCTCCACGTTCAGCCCAGTTCTTCAATATCACGGTGAGCTGGCTGCGAGCCTGATTGGTACCCACACGAGGGCTGGTACCCGTAACATTCTGCACATATTCCACGGCATCGAGCGTCATCAGGTAGTCGATTGCCCTGTCGGTCACTATGCGTGTACGCTCAAGCGTAGCTCCCTCGGGAAGTTCAAGCTCGACAGTGAAATATCCCTGGTCTTCCGACGGGAGGAAACTCGTGGGTATCAATTTATACAGCACAAATATAAGCACAATCACCATGCCGAAGGCGGCCATTATGCGGCGCGGGTTCCTCAGTGCCACTTTTATCAAGCTTACATACTTGTGGTTGCCCGTGTCAATCCAGTGGTTTATAAGCCTGAAGAAACGATTTTTCTTTTTGGTGTGGTCAACCGGCTTGAGGATAAGCGAGCACATCACTGGCGTAAGCGTCAACGCCACTACTGCCGACAACAGCACCGACACAGCAATTGTGATACTGAACTGGCGGTAAAGCTGCCCCGTTATGCCCGACAAGAAACTTACCGGCACAAATACCGCCGCAAGCACAAGCGAGGTTGCAATCAAGGCGCCCGTAAGCCCCTCCATGGCCTTTTTTGTAGCCTCGTATGGGCTTAGGTGTTCCTCCTCCATTATGCGTTCCACGTTCTCCACCACCACTATGGCATCGTCCACCACTATACCGATGGCAAGCACCAAGCCAAGCAGCGTGAGGATATTGAGCGAGAAACCCATTATAAGCATGAAACCAAATGTCCCTATCAACGATATGGGCACAGCCACAATAGGAATTATCGTTGCCCGCCAGCTTTGCAGCGACAGGAACACCACTATCATCACCAAGAAAAGAGCCTCGAACAGGGTCTTATACACCTCGTGTATCGACTCGGATATATACTCGGTCATGTCGAATGTGACCTCATACGAAAGCCCCTCGGGGAAGGTGCGGCTTATCTCCTGCATCTCTTGCTTTACCAGGTCGGCCACTTCCACGGCATTCGCCCCGGGTAGCAAGTAAATGCCCAGCACGGCTGCATTGCCGCCGTTTATACCGCTTTCGGTATTGTAAGACTGCGCCTCAAGCGACACACGCGCCACGTCGCGCATCCTAATCAGCGACCCGTCGGCATTGGCCCGCAACACTATCTCCTCGAATTGCGACACATTCGACAAGCGACCCTGTGCCGTGATGGGGATTGTAATATCGACCCCATCGACTGGCTGCTGGCCAAGCACACCTGCTGCCGACTCACGGTTCTGGTCTTTAAGAGCGTTTTGAACATCCTTAACCGTCAGCCCGAAGTTTGCCAACTTGGCAGGGTCGGCCCATATCTGCATGGCATAATACCGGCTGCCGATGTTCGACACACGCCCCACGCCGGGAATACGCCGCAGCAGGTCGAGGATGTTGAGCGTGGCAAAGTTGCTCAAGTATATCTCGTCGAATTTAGGGTCATCCGATGTTATGCATATAGTCATAAGCTGGTTCGATGCCTGCTTTTCTATCTCTATGCCGTTTTGCACCACCTCGGCAGGCAGGCGCGACTCGGCAAGTTTCACACGGTTCTGTATCTCGACGGCAGCAAGGTCGGCATCGGCACTGATGTCGAAAGTGACATTCGCCGTAAAACCGCCTGAATTGGAACTGTTCGACTCCATGTAGAGCATACCGGGCGTGCCGTTAAGCTCCTGTTCGATAGGGGTAGCCACCGCCTGCGACACGGTGAGCGCACTCGCGCCCGGGTAAGAAGCCGAAATCCTGACCACCGGCGGAGTGATTTGCGGATATTGGTCGATAGGCAACATAAGCAAGCCTATGATGCCTATGATTACTATCAATATCGATATGACAGCCGAAAACACCGGCCTGTCGATGAAAAAATTGACTTTCATTCTTCGCGATGTTTAGGCATTGGTTTATTCTTTATCCTCTTCCTCGCCTTCAGGCTTCACAAAGTCTTCGGGACGCGCCACGGTCACCTTTATGCCCGGCGACAACTTGTTGATGCCCTCGGTGACCACCATTTCGCCCGGCACAAGTCCGCGCTCCACCACCATGTTGTTGCCAAACTCGGCACTTACCTCTATGTAGCGGCGTTCCACCACCGAGTCGCGGCGCATTACATATATATACGACGCACCTTTTTCCTGTATCAATGCCTTTTGCGGCACCACGGTGGCATTCTCCATCACATCGAGCAGCAGCCGCACCTTTGTGAACTGTCCAGGCAGCAGCACATGGTTGGGGTTGGCCATCTCGGCACGTACCGAGAATGTACCGGTTTCGGGGTTCACCTGCGGCTCGGCAAAGTCCACAAGCCCCTTGTATGGGTACACGCTGTTATCGGCAAGCGTGATGGTTACGGTCGGCTGCCACGAGCGTGTAGTATCTTGCTGGCCGATGTTCACGTTGCGCTCCTTGCTGCGCAGGTAGTCGAGCGCGGTCATACTGAAGTCCACAAGCACTGTGTCGCTCTTAACGATAGTCGCAAGCAACGACTGCGCCCCGGTGCCGACGAGCGTACCAAGGTCAACGTGCCGCTCGCTGATGTGCCCCGAAATAGGCGACGTGACTATCGTGTAGCCAAGCTCCTGTTCGGCCTGGTCAAGGTCGGCCTGGCTCATGCCCACGCTTGCCACCGCCGTCTCATAGGCTGCAATCGCATTGTCAAGGTCGAGCTGGCTTGCAGCATTCTGCTCGTAAAGCGGGCGTATGCGTTCAAGGTCTCGCTCGGCTTTCCGCGCCGTGGCCTCGTCCTTCTTCAATTGCGCACGAGCCTTGTCGGCCTTTGCCCTATACTGGTCTTGGTTGATGACAAACAGCACCTGCCCACGATTGACGTATGTCCCCTCCTCAAACTTCATCTGCTCAAGGAACCCTTCGACACGCGCACGCACCTCGACAAATTGCTGGGCCCTTATGCGCCCCACGTAATCGCCATATATCTCCACATCCTGCTTTGCGGCAGGCTCAACGCACACCACAGGATACTCGGGTTTAGGGGCCGGCTCGCGCGTCAGCACAAACCACACGACACCTATAACCGCTATCGCCGCTACAGTCACGATTATCTGCTTCTTCCTGAACTTCAAATCTTGCTTTGTCGGATAAAGTCTCATCTTAGTTTAGTTTTTTTCATTAATGCAGCCTCGCTTGCAAGATGCTTTTTCGATAGGCCACCGTCAAGTTTTGTTTTGTAAAGTTATATACCAAAGGCTACGTCCAAACCCTGCTTTCCCACAAATATAGCATACCAAATCTTCAGCCTCATTCAGGGCAAAATTTGAACAAGCCCTCGAATCATTTCACACTACCCCATGCCGCCGATCCCGGCGTTCTGGTTTCATTCTAATGAATGGTTTGCCAGCAAACACTGCTATAAACCGTTACAAAAGTAGCCATAACGGCCAAAACAAAGCCAATTTTACATATAAAATATGCTAATTGCACATTTTTTTTGATTTGCTGCCGCCAATGCAGCGGCACTTGTCACGTACACATATACATAAAAAATGCCGTCGCCAATACAAGACTTGACAACGGCTTAATCGTTCACGTTCTCCACCAACCGCCCTAAAGGCAAAATCCGCTGCGTGGAAAGACGCATCGCTATCACTGCGAATATTATTTGCTACCGATAGAATCGCTAACGGTAAGGCTGTAACGGCCTTTTGCACGGCGACGGGCAAGCACTTTGCGGCCGTCAGCTGTTTTCATTCTTTGGCGGAAGCCATGCTTGTTAACTCTCTTCCTGTTCGACGGTTGGTATGTTCTTTTCATCGTTTTATATTTTTATTGTTTCTTTTATTTCAATTTTCGGTGTGCAAAAGTAGCTACTTTTTTTGAATTTACCAAAGCGTAGTCAGTTTTTTGCCCCTTTCTTTTGTGTTTTTTCCGATTTGCTGTAATTTTGCAGCACAAATCAGAATAACACTATTACATTAATTTATATGATTAACGCTCAAGACATCAAGAACGGAACTTGCATCCGCATGGATGGCAGACTTTACTTCTGCGTAGAATTCCTGCACGTTAAGCCAGGGAAAGGCAACACCTTCATGCGCACAAAACTCAAAGACGTGGTTGACGGCCGCGTGATAGAACGCCGTTTCAACATCGGCGAAAAGCTCGAAGACGTGCGCGTGGAACGCCGCCCCTACCAATACCTCTACCAAGAAGGTGGCGACGACATTTTCATGAACAACGAGACATTTGAACAAATACCCATCGCTAAAGACCTCGTAACTGGCAGCGCATTCATGAAGGAAGGCGACACTGTGGAAGTGGTTTCCGACGCATCGACCGAAACCGTGCTTTATGCCGAAATGCCGGTCAAGACCACACTGAAGGTGACCTATACCGAACCGGGCTTGAAAGGCGATACCGCCACCAACACCCTAAAGCCTGCAACCGTAGAAACCGGTGCCACGGTGAAAGTTCCCCTCTTCATCAACGAAGGCGAACTCATCGAAGTTGACACTCGCGACGGTTCATACGTTGGCCGCGTAAAATAACCCACGCGCCACACATAATATACGCCATAACACAAGGGCTTGCACACTTCCTACCAAGTGGCAAGCCTTTTTCATATCCACCGTTTCCACAAAATTCGGTTATACCGTGCTGGAAGTGCTTTTTCACTGCGTTCCCAGCACGGTATAAACGAGCTCCGGCTGGCTGTTACAAAAAAAGTGCGGGAAAGCTATAAAGCTTTCCCGCACTTTTTAATTATCAAATATTCTTAATACTCGCCCCATGCTTTTATCTCGATTTGGTCGAGAGTGAGGTCGCAGAAGGCATCGATGAATGCCGATGCAAGCCGGGCGTTGGTGAGCAACGGTATATTCAAATCGACTGCCGCGCGGCGTATCTTGTAGCCATTCGACAATTCCGTCGAGGACAGGTTCTTAGGAATGTTCACCACCATGTCGATTTGTTTCTTGTGCAGCATATCAAGAGCCTGCGGCTGCTTGTCACTCTCACTTGGCCAGTAAACGAGTATTGCAGGAATACCGTTGTCGGTAAGGAACTTGTGCGTTCCACCAGTTGCATAGAGGGTATAACCCTTGTCGTGCAACTTATGGGCTGCATCAAGCATATCCACCTTCTGCTTTGCACCGCCTGTGCTAAGCAGCACACTCTTCTTCGGAATCTGCTGGCCCACCGAAAGCATGGCCTTCAGCAACGCTTCCGAGGTGTTTTCGCCAAGGCAGCCTACCTCGCCGGTCGATGACATATCCACACCCAGCACCGGGTCGGCACCTTGCAGGCGCGAGAACGAGAATTGCGAAGCCTTGATGCCCACATAGTCGAGGTCGAATGCATTCTTGCCGGGCTTATCCACGGGGATGCCGAGCATCACCTTTGTGGCAAGGTCTATGAAATTAATCTTAAGCACCTTCGACACAAACGGGAAACTGCGCGATGCACGCAAGTTGCATTCTATCACCTTGATATCGTTGTTCTTGGCAAGGTACTGTATGTTGAACGGGCCCGATATGTTCAGAGCCTTGGCTATCTGGCTGCTTATCTTCTTGATGCGGCGGATAGTCTCCACATAAAGTTTTTGCGGCGGGAATTGAATAGTGGCATCACCAGAGTGCACTCCGGCAAACTCTATATGCTCGGAAATGGCATACAGCTTTATTTCACCGTTCTGTGCCACGGCATCCCATTCTATTTCTTTCGCGTGTTGTATGAACGAGCTCACCACCACAGGGTGCTGTTTCGACACATTGGCCGCAAGCTTCAGGAACCGTTCAAGTTCCTCTTCATTTGAGCACACATTCATTGCCGCGCCCGAAAGCACGTATGACGGGCGAACAAGCACAGGATAACCCACCTCCTCGACAAACTCCTTGATGTCGGCAAGCGAGGTAAGTTCGCGCCAGCGCGGCTGGTCGATGCCCAGCGAGTCGAGCATTGACGAGAACTTGTGGCGGTCCTCGGCGTTGTCGATGCTGGTCGCACTTGTTCCCAGTATGTTCACTTTCTCGGCATCGAGGCGAGTGGCAAGGTTATTTGGGATTTGGCCACCGGTCGATAGTATCACGCCATGCGGTTGCTCAAGCTCGATGATGTCCATCACGCGCTCGAATGTCAACTCGTCGAAGTAAAGGCGGTCGCACATATCATAGTCGGTCGATACCGTCTCGGGGTTGTAATTTATCATTACGCTGCGCCAGCCCTCCTTCTTCACCGTCATCAGGGCATTGACGCTGCACCAGTCAAACTCCACCGAGCTGCCTATGCGGTATGCCCCCGAGCCAAGCACGATTATCGAACGATGGTCGTGCAGGTATGCCACATCGTTTTCGTTGCCGTTGTAGGTCAAGTACAAGTAATTGGTCTGGGCCGGATATTCGGCTGCCAGCGTGTCGATTTGTTTCACACACGGCACTATGCCAAGCCCCTGCCGCAAATGGCGCACGTCAAGGTTGGCCTTTTCGGCATCGCCCATCCGTTCCTTCAGCACCGCACGTGCTATCTGGAAGTCAGAGAACCCTTCACGCTTGGCCTGCCGCAGCAAGTCGGCTGGCAACTCGCCAAGTTCATTGCACTTTTCCAATTCAAGTGCGGTGTTCACTATATTCTGCAACTTATACAGGAACCACTTGTCGATTTTTGTCAGCTCGTGTATTTGGTCAACCGTATATCCCTCGCGGAACGCACTTTCTATTACGAAAATTCGCTTGTCGGTGGGCTCCTTGAGAGCCTTTTCGAGGTCGGCCACCTTTGTACGCTTGTTTTCAATGAAACCGTGCATACCCTGGCCTATCATACGCAAGCCCTTCTGTATCACCTCCTCGAAGGTGCGGCCTATGGCCATCACCTCCCCTACCGACTTCATCGACGAGCCAATTTCGCGCTTTACACCGTGGAATTTGCCAAGGTCCCAGCGCGGAATCTTGCACACTATGTAATCGAGTGCAGGCTCGAAGAAAGCCGACGTGACCTTAGTCACTGAATTTTTAAGTTCAAAAAGCCCGTAACCAAGTCCGAGCTTTGCCGCCACAAAGGCAAGCGGATAGCCGGTGGCCTTTGATGCCAGGGCCGAACTGCGGCTCAAGCGGGCATTCACCTCTATCACGCGATAATCCATCGAGCGCGGGTCGTAGGCATACTGCACGTTGCACTCGCCCACAATCCCTATGTGGCGTATTATCTTTATGGCCAGTTCTCGCAACAGGTGGTAATCGGCATTGGAAAGCGTCTGCGACGGGGCCACCACGATGCTTTCGCCGGTGTGTATGCCCAGTGGGTCGAAGTTTTCCATGTTGCACACCGTTATGCAGTTGTCGTAGCGGTCGCGCACCACTTCATATTCTATTTCCTTCCACCCCTTCAGCGATTTCTCCACAAGCACTTGCGGCGAGAACGACAGCGCCTTCTCCACAAGCGAGCGCAGCTGCTCCTCGTCGTCGCAAAAGCCGCTGCCAAGTCCGCCGAGCGCGTATGCGGCACGCACTATCACCGGATAGCCAAGCTCGGCAGCCGCCGCAACGGCATCATCGATGCTCTCCACAGCTTCGCTCTTTATGGTTTTAACGCCTATTTGGTCAAGCTTCTTTACAAATAATTCCCGGTCCTCGGTGTCCATTATGGCCTGCACCGGGGTGCCAAGCACCTGCACTCCATACTTCTCAAGCACACCACTTTCATACAGCTTTACGCCGCAGTTCAGCGCAGTTTGTCCGCCAAACGACAGCAATATGCCCTGCGGACGCTCCTTGGCAATGACTTTCTCCACGAAATATGGCGTTACAGGCAAGAAGTATATCTTGTCGGCAAATTCGTCCGAAGTCTGCACCGTGGCAATATTCGGATTTATCAACACGGTCTCTATAGATTCCTCTTTTAGCGCCTTCAGTGCCTGCGAACCCGAATAGTCGAATTCGCCGGCTTCACCTATCTTCAATGCTCCAGAACCGAGCAGCAAGACTTTCTTAATTTCTCCCTTTTCCATAAAAATCACACACCTTTTGCGCTAAAGCAGGTTAATAAAATCATCAAAAATAAATTCGGTATCGGTGGGACCGCCACACGCCTCGGGGTGGAACTGGGCCGAGAAGAAAGGTTTCGTCTTGTGACGGATTCCCTCGTTGGTATTGTCGTTCATGTTTATGAACAGTGGTTCCCAGTCGCTGCCAAGCGTGGCCGTATCGACGGCAAAGCCGTGGTTTTGCGATGTCACGTAGCACTGCGTAGTGCCTATTTTCATCACCGGCTGGTTTTGGCTGCGGTGGCCATATTTCAGCTTATACACTCTTGCTCCGGCAGCCTTCGACAGTAGCTGGTTGCCCATGCAGATGCCGCATATAGGCTTGTCTTGCATTATGGCGCGGCGCAGGTTCTCCACAGTTTCCTCGGCGAAATCGGGGTTGCCGGGACCGTTTGAAATAAACAGGCCGTCATACACTAATTGAGAGAAATCATAATTCCATGGCACCCTCACCACCTTCACTCCGCGGCGCACAAGGCAGCGGATTATGTTGTACTTCACGCCGCAATCCACCAGCACCACGGTCTTGTCACCTTTACCGTACTCCATTACCTCTTTGCAGCTCACACGTGCCACAAGGTTTTCCTGATTAGGGTCGTGGAAGTCGATGTCGCCGCATCCTTCCACCACAATCTTGCCCAGCATCGAACCTTTCTCGCGCAGCCGCTTGGTGAGCGCACGGGTGTCTATTCCATAAACCCCCACCACATTTTCGTCGCGCAACCATTCGCTCAGGCTGCGGCTTGCCTGCCAGTGGCTGTAATCCCACGAATAATCCTGGCAGATGATTGCCTCGCAATGGATTTTGTCGCTTTCAAAGTAAGTATCGGCCACATTGTCTTCGCTCCGTGGCGGCACGCCATAATTACCCAGCATCGGATAGGTTGTCACCAATATCTGTCCGCTGTAAGACGGGTCGGTAAGGCTCTCGGGATAGCCGGTCATTGCCGTGCTGAAAACCACCTCGCCCGCACACGGCTTTCCGCTCCCGAACGAAAATCCCTCGAAAGTGGTGCCGTCTTCCAATGTAAGAACTGCTTTCTTTGTTTCTTGCATAGTGTACGATAGATGAATATTTGAATATGCCGGTTTTCACCATCGTAAAAACCATGCAAAGTTAAGCATTTTACGGCACTTCCACAACCTATTATTTGCCATTTGGGACAACAGCCCGCATAATTCGTGACATATCTGACATGACAACACACCGCCTGCACTGCACATTGTGGCATAATATGCCGCACACAGTGCCTGTGGTATGAATATTGCAAATCTCATAACGGAAATTGAAAGCTAAATAAAGACGGAAGGAAAGTTACATTCCAACCCTTTTGAAAACAAATTAAAAATATACAATTATGAATTTCAACAATTTCACTATCAAATCACAAGAGGCTATCCAGAAAGCAGTGGAGATAGCAAGGCGCAGTGGCAACCAAGCCATCGAGCCTGCACACTTGCTGAAGGGTATCCTCAGCGAAGGCGGATCGGTGATTAAGTTCATTTTCCAGAAATTGTCGATTAACGAATCTTTCGTGGAGCAACAGCTCGATCAGGAGATTTCGACTTTCCCGAAGGTGGCCAACGCCGAGCCTTACCTGAGCAACGCCGCCAATGAAGCCCTCGACAAGGCTTACGACTGTGCCAAGAAACGGGGCGACGAGTATGTGACGCTTGAAACTATGCTCGTGGGCATATTGCAGGGCAACAACCCTGTGGCAACAATGCTGAAAGACGCAGGCATGAACGAGAAGGAGTTGTCGGCGGCCATCGACGAACTGCGCAAGGGCAAGAAAGCCACCGAGCAGAGTGCCGAAGACCAGTATAACGCCTTGAGCAAGTATGCCATCAACCTCAACGAACGCGCCCGCCAGGGCAAACTCGACCCTGTGATTGGTCGTGACGACGAAATTCGGCGTGTACTGCAAATCCTTAGCCGCCGAACCAAGAATAACCCAATGCTGATAGGTGAACCGGGCGTGGGCAAGACGGCCATAGCCGAGGGCTTGGCGCAGCGTATCGTGCGGGGCGACGTGCCCGAAAACTTGAAACGCAAGCAGGTGTTCTCGCTCGACATGGGTGCACTCGTGGCCGGGGCAAAATACAAGGGAGAATTTGAAGAGCGGCTGAAGGCCATCGTCAACGAGGTGATACAGTCCGACGGCGACATCATCCTTTTCATCGACGAAATCCACACCCTCGTGGGTGCAGGAAAGGGCGAGGGCGCAATGGACGCTGCCAACATATTGAAACCGGCACTCGCCCGTGGAGAACTGCGCAGCATCGGCGCGACCACCCTCGACGAATACCAAAAGTATTTCGAGAAAGACAAGGCTCTTGAACGCCGGTTCCAAATAGTGATGATAGACGAACCCGACGAGGAGAGTGCAATTGCAATCCTGCGTGGGTTGAAAGAGCGTTACGAGAACCACCACAAGGTGCGTATCCGCGACGAGGCGATTATCGCCGCCGTGCAACTTTCAGAGCGTTATATCACCGACCGTTTCCTGCCCGACAAGGCTATCGACCTTATCGACGAGGCCGCTGCGAAACTGCGTCTCGAAATCGACTCGGTACCACAGGTAATCGATGAAATAAGGCGCAAAATCTCGCAGCTCGAAATAGAGCGCGAGGCCATCAAGCGCGAGGGCGACAGCGAGCAGATAAAGCACATCGAAAAGGAACTTGCCGAACTGCACGAGGAGGAGAGCGACTACACCGCCAAGTGGAAGGCCGAAAAGGAGCTCATCAACAAAATACAGCAAAACAAGATTGACATAGAGCAACTTAACTTCGAGGCTCAACGTGCCGAGCGCGAAGGCGACTACGCCCGTGTGGCCGAAATACGTTACTCCAAGATAAAACAGAAGGAGGACGAAAACAAGGCCATACAAGAAAAGCTAAAAACCATGCAAGGCGACAAGGCTTTGATAAAGGAGGAGGTTGATGCCGAAGACATCGCAGGCGTGGTTTCACGCTGGACGGGAATACCGGTGATGAAGATGGTGCAGAGCGAAAAAGACAAATTGCTGCACCTCGAAGACGAGCTGCACAAGCGCGTCATAGGCCAGCAAGATGCCATCACGGCAATTGCCGATGCCGTAAGACGCAGCCGAGCCGGCCTTAACGACCCGCGCCGACCCATAGGCTCGTTCATATTCCTCGGCACCACGGGTGTGGGCAAAACCGAGCTAGCAAAGGCCCTGGCCGAATACTTGTTTGACAACGAGAACATGATGACGCGTATCGACATGAGCGAATATCAGGAGAAACACACCGTGTCGAGACTGGTAGGAGCACCTCCGGGATACGTGGGATACGAAGAGGGCGGACAGCTCACCGAGGCCGTAAGGCGCAAGCCTTATTCGGTAGTGCTTTTCGATGAAATCGAGAAGGCTCACCCCGATGTGTTCAACATACTGTTGCAAGTACTTGATGACGGGCGGCTTACCGACAACAAGGGCCGCTTGGTGAACTTCAAGAACACCATCATCATCATGACTTCCAACATGGGGTCGGACATAATCCGCGAGCGAATGTCGAAACTCACCGATGCCAACCGCGACCAGGTGATTGAAAGCACCAAGAACGAAGTGCTGGAACTGCTCAAGCAGCGCATACGCCCCGAGTTCTTGAACCGTATCGACGAGATTATAATGTTCACGCCGCTTACCGAGAGCGAGATAAAGCAAATCGTCAAGCTGCAAATCGATGGAGTAAGCCGCATGCTCGAAAAGAACGGCGTACACCTCGAAGTAACCGACAAGTGTCTCGACTTCCTTGCACAGGAAGGCTACGACCCCGAGTTTGGCGCACGCCCTGTGAAACGTGTCATCCACAAGATGATACTCAACCAGTTGTCGAAAGACATTCTGGCGCAACGGGTCAACCGCGACAAGCCCATCATAATCGACTACGACGGCTCACAATTGGTATTCAAGAACTAAAGCCTAAACAACGCCACATAGAAAAATCCCGACAAGGTTCAACAACCCTGCCGGGATTTTTTTGCGTTTGTTAAACTTATTCACCGCCTACGGTTTCCTCGATGAAGTAGCGAGGGCGGTGCTTTACTTCAAGGTATATCTTGCCTATGTACTCGCCTATTATGCCAAGGGCTATGAGTATAAGCGACCCAAGAAACCACAGCGACAGCATAAGCGATGCCCACCCGGGATAAGTGCGCCCGAGCAATATAGCCGCAAGCACATATATCCCTACCGACAGGGTCAGCACAAGCGACACCACCCCTATCAAGAATATGGAACGAATGGGGCGTATCGAAAACGACGTTATCCCCTCGACGGCGAAATTGAGCATGCGCGCAAGCGGATACTTCGACTTGCCATGACGGCGCGGGCGGCGGTCGTAATGCACCATTGCAGTCTTGAACCCCATCGACGTGATTATGCCGCGCAAGAACACATTGCGCTCGCCATATTGCAACAGGCACTCCACCGCCCTGCGGCTCATCAGGCGGTATTCGGCATGGTCGGGCACCACAGGGGTGTGCGAGTTTTTCATCAAGTCATAGAACATACGCGCCGTGTGGCGTTTCAGCAGCGAGTCGCTCTTGCGGCTGCACCTCACCCCAAGCACAATGTCGCACCCGTCTCGGACAAACTTTTCCACCATCTCTCCGATGGCCGAAATGTCGTCTTGCAAGTCGGCATCCATCGTCACCACGGCATCGCAAAAGTCCTGCCTGGCCACCCATTCAAGCCCGGCCAGAATGGCATTCTGGTGCCCCACGTTGCGCGACAGCTTAACGCCTGCCACACGCCCGGCATACGCCTGCGCCAACCGGCAAATCTCGGGCCACGACCCGTCACTGCTGCCGTCATCGACGCACACCACCCGGTACCCCCCACTTATACTCCCCTTCGCGGCAAGGGCCGAAAGCTCCTCGCCGAGCGTTTTTATGGAATACTCAAGCGTGTCCTCCTCGTTGTAGCACGGCAGCACCACACACAGCCTCACCGGGGTTTCCATATTGACAATTTAATATTCTATCGTATGAACAATGTCGAGCAATGCGTGACGGTCTTTCACCAATATCTCCGACAGCGTGTAATCTATTATGCCGCGCTCCTGCAAGCGATCCATAGCGTTGATAAACGACGAGCGTTGTATTCCAAGCAGTGTGCACAAATCCTTCTGCTTGTACAATATCCTCACGTCTCGCGCATTGCGCTGCGTGAGCGATACCACAAAGAACGCAAACCGCTCAAACACCGTCCCCGTGCTGAGCGACAACAGCTCCTCGGCATTGTTTTGCGAGTTGCGCGAGAGCATATTCAATATGTTAAACAGGAATATGTTGTCGCTTTGCAATATATTTATGAAATCGGGCTTGGTGATTTGCAATATGCCGCAATCTCCGTGGCTACGCACATCGTATGGGTAATCGGTGCGCCGTCCGAACAGGTAATCATGGCCAAGCACATTGGGGCTCGACAGCACCTGCGACACCTTCACCCTGAGGTAACGGCACGGCATAACCACCTTCACTTCGCCCGAAATGATAAACTTGACGTGTGTGCAAGGGCTGCCGGCTGCCACCACCTCATCGCCGTCGGCAAACTTCAAGAAGTGGAACGGGGTCTTTTCTATCAATTCCGACAGCTTGTCGCGGCTCACGCCCTGAAACAGCGGCAAGTCCATCAATATTTCAAACATACTATTCATAATCCTCAAATTTATACACGCTATGCAAAAATACACAAAAAACGAAAAAACGGCAACACAAATCCACCCCACGCCACCCTTCTTCTCAAATTATCGGCACGCTAAGGAAAACTTAGACTTTTTTTCCCGTTATGTTGGCTTTTTGTAGTAATTTTGCGGCATGGAAACTTTAAAGCATGAGTGCGGCGTGGCAATGATACGGTTGCGCAAGCCGCTTGGATATTTCAAGGAGAAATATGGGTCTTGTTTCTACGGGTTGAACAAGCTCTACCTCCTTATGGAAAAGCAACATAACCGTGGGCAGGAAGGCGCAGGGCTGGGATGCATAAAGATGAATTCCACCCCGGGCAACGAATATATCTTCAGGGAAAGGGCACTGGGTTCATCGGCCATACAAGAGATATTCGATAACGTGAAACACTCGATAAATGCTGCAAAAGCAGCTACCACCCGGGAAGAGGAGCTTCCGTTCATCGGCGAGGTGTATATGGGACACCTGCGGTACAGCACCACAGGCAAGTCGGGAATTTCCTACGTGCACCCGTTCCTGCGGCGCAACAACTGGCGGGCACGCAACCTGCTGCTTTGCGGCAACTTCAACATGACCAACGTGGACGAAATTTTCAATTCCATCGTCAGCGAAGGCCAGCACCCCAAGATTTATGCCGACACCGTACTCATACTGGAACAGCTTGGCAGCCGCCTCGACGATGAATACCAACGCCTACACAACCTGTACCACGAACAGGGGTACAACGGGAAAGAACTCGCACGGCAAATCGAGGCAAATGTTTCCATCCCCGACATCATAACCGAACCTTCCCGGCTGTGGGATGGCGGTTTCGTGATTTGCGGCGCACTGGGCAGCGGCGATATGTTCGCACTGCGCGACTCACACGGGATTAGGCCAGCTTTCTACTACTACGATGACGAAATAGTGGTGGTGGCATCGGAACGCCCGGTGATACAGACCACCATGCACCTCGACATCGACCAAGTGAAGGAACTTGCCCCCGGCTCGGCAATTATAGTGAACCAAAAGGGCGACGTGACTATCACCGACATACTGGGCGAGGGGGAAAACCAGCGATGCTCGTTTGAACGCATATACTTCTCGCGCGGCAGCGATGCCGACATCTACAAAGAGCGCAAGGCCCTGGGCCGTGAAATAGCCCCGGCAATACTGAAGGCCGTTGACAACGACCTTGAAAACACCGTGCTGTCGTTCATCCCCAACACGGCCGAAGTGGCTTACATAGGTCTGATGGAGGGAATGGAACACTTCCTGAAAGAACAGGTTGCCGAAAAAATACTTAACCTCGACACTACCAGCCCCGACTACAAGGAGCAGCTATGCTCTTTGCTCGATGCCAAGCACCTGCGCTGCGAAAAAATAGCCATAAAGGACATAAAACTGCGCACATTCATCACCGAGGGCGACACTCGCGACGACCTTGCAGCACACGTATATGACGTTACCTACGGACAGGTAAAACGCGACATCGACAACCTTGTGGTTATCGACGACAGCATTGTGCGCGGCACCACGCTAAAGCAGTCAATAATAGGCATTCTCGACCGCCTGCACCCGCGCCGCATCATCATAGTGTCGTCATCGCCGCAAGTACGGTACCCCGACTATTACGGCATTGATATGTCGCGAATGAGCGAGTTTGCAGCCTTCCGCGCCGCCATCAGGCTACTTAAAAAGCGCGGAATGCAAAGCGTAATTGACGATGTATATGCCAAGTGCAAGGCACAGCAGGGCTTGCCGAAGGAACAAGTGGTGAACTACGTCAACGAAATATACGCACCATTCACCGACGAGGAGGTATCCGACGAAATAGCCGAAATGCTCACCCCGGCAGGCACGAAAGCCGAAGTGAAAATCATTTACCAGACACTCGACGGGCTGCACAAGTCAATCCCTGGGCATCCCGGCGACTGGTACTTCTCGGGCAACTACCCCACCCCTGGCGGCAACCGCATGGTGAACCTTGCCTTCATAAACTACTACGAGGGCAATCCCGACCGCCGCAACTGAAAAAACCTGAGAATGGGAAAAATAAAAGCAATTTTCAACTGGAGCGGAGGCAAGGACTCCGCTCATGCTTTATTACGGGCTATCGAAACCGGTGAATACGAGATTGCGGCATTACTGACAACAATCAACAGCGAGAGCCGACAATCGACGATGCACAACTTGCCAATGCCCGTACTGCGGCAACAAGCCGCATCGATAGGCATTCCGCTATATACTGTGGGGCTGACGCCCGGAGGCAACATGGCCGACTACTCGGCTGCAATGGCCAAAGCCATGGAACACTTCAAGCAGATAGGGGTGACGCACTCCATATTTGGCGATATATTCCTGCACGACGTTCGTTCTTACCGAGAACGCCAACTCTCGCAGCAGGGCATCACCGTTGTGGAACCGTTGTGGGGAAAAAGCTCTGCACAAGTTATACGTGAGTTTCTCGAATCGGGGTTGAAGGCAACTATCGTCACCACTGGCGAGGCATTAGGCCCGGGCGCAATAGGCCGCCTCATCGACAAGGAATTCATCGGCACACTCCCCAGCGACATCGACCCAAACGGGGAAAATGGTGAATACCACACAATATGCTACGACGGCCCCATCTTCAAGCACCCAGTAACTTTCACACTCGGCACGCCACATTCGCAAAGCTATGACATAAGGCTCGAAGACGGCACCACGCAAACCTACACCTACTGGTTTGCCGACATAGCAACAAAAAAATAGGCAGAAAGACAGGCATTGTCCGTCTTTCTGCCTATTTTTATCCTGCTTAAAGCGTTACTTCATGAGCGTGGCATAGTCGCGCGAGTAGCGGAGCATCTGCTCGGCATAACCCTCGGTGTAATCCACCGTCACATCGGTTACGTTTCCAGCCTCGTCGGTCACAAGGGTGTAAACGGGGTTTACAAAACCCTTGTAAGGAGCTATGTTCAGCTTAGCATAACGGTCAAGAACCTCCTTGTGGAGTTCGGGGTCGAATTTAACTGCATATTTTTCAACCAAGTCACGACCGGCGGCATAATCGCCTTCCGACTTTATGCGCTGTATCTCGCCAAGCAGGCGGCCAAACAATTCGCGCAGTTTCCCGTAATCGTTGATTTTCAAGTATGTCTTGCCGTCGCGCTTGACGTATTCAATCACATTGTCGGCCTTGCCCTGCTCGTATGCCCATTGGCAAATCAAGTGGCGGTTGCGCATGTGAGCCTCCTCTATGTCCTTACCCGGCTCGATGCGCGTAAGCTGCGTCATAAGCCCGTTCATCACGTATTTGTAATATTCGGCCTTGTAAGTGTCGGGATTTTTCACCACGCCAAGCTCGATAAGTTTCGGGTCGGCGAGGTAATAAAGCGCAAACAGGTCGGCACGAGCCTCTTCGAGCGTCGAGCCATGCTCTTTCAGCGCATCGTCGTGTACACCAGGCATCAATTGACCCGAACCGTGTCCAAGGCATTCGTGCAGGTCGGTGTGCAGGTTGTCGGCAAGCTCAAGGTAATTGTTCATCAGGTCGATTTCCTCTTGCGAATAAGCAAACTCCTCGTTGAACCCATTGCCTGCGGCTGCCTTGTTATATGCATCTGTGATATTTTCAAGAGTCACCGACTTCGAACCGTGTGCGGCGCGAATCCAGTTGGCATTGGGCAGGTTTATGCCTATCGGGGTCGAAGGGTAGCAATCACCTGCAAGTATGGCCGTAGTGATAACCTTGGCCGAAATACCCTTCACCTCTGGTTTCCTGTATTTGGGGTCAACGGGCGAGCGATCCTCAAACCACTGCGCATTCTCGCTTATCACAGCCGTGCGGTGCGAAGCCTCGGGATTGCGGAAGTTCACCATAGCCTCCCACGAAGCCTTCAGCCCAAGCGGGTCGCCATACGACTCGATGAACCCGTTCACGAAGTCAACACTGCTGCCAGTCTCCTCGACCCACATTATAGAGTATTCGTCAAACAGTTTCAAGTCGCCAGTCTTGTAATACTCTATAAGTTTGTCGATGTAATTCTTCATGCCCTCGGTCTCGGCCACCCCGGCAGCTTTTTCGAGCCAATACACTATCTTCTCGATTGCAGGCGAATACAAGCCGCCCACTTTATACACATCTTCATATATCTTGCCATCCTTTTTCACGAGCTTAGAATTAAGTCCGTAAGAGATGGGAGTTGTGTCGCCGGGCACCTTCATCTTGGCATAAAAAGCCTCGACTTCCTTTTGACTCACGCCATCGTAGTAGTTGTTGGCCGATGTCTTTATGAGGTCAACACCGGCAGCCTGGTTCACACGCTTTGCCATAACGGTGGGGTCGAAAATCACGGGAGACAGTTCGTCGATTAACTGTTCCACAGTCTGCCCCTCGGCAAGTGGCAACTGCTCGGCAGGAAGAGCCTTCACCTGCTCGGCAAAAAATTCCTTGCTGAAGTGCGGAGTGAACTTGTCCATCGAATAATGGTGGTGTATGCCATTGGCAAACCACACCTGCTTCAAGTATTCTTCAAACCCCTTATAGTCGGCCGAGTTCTTGTCGCCGCTATAATTTTGGTAAATCCCTTCGAGCGTCTTGCGTATGGCCAGGTTATACTTGCAGTTCTGGTCCCACAAGATGTCGCGACCCACAAGGGCAGCCTCGTTAAGGTAGTAAATCAATTCCTTTTGTTTCAACGACAAGTCTTCAAACCCAGGCACGCGGTAACGCAGCACCTCGATGTCGGCAAACTTGTCAACGCCATACACAAACGGAGTCTCCTCCGCCGTCTGCGTACCTTGATTTGTGCAGCTTGACATTGCTATAGCCATTGCCACTGTTGAAATTAAAAATTTGTTCATCGATTTTTTATTGTTATAATGTTATTCCACATATAATACAAGTCCTTTCAAGTACTCGCCCTCGGGGTGATAGATATTTATAGGATGGTCGGCGGGCTGCGACAACTGGTGCAATATCCTCACCTTGCGACGCGACTGCGCCGCCGCGCTGAACACCGCAAGCCTAAACTGCTCGCGCGACACGGCCTGCGAGCATGAGAATGTAAACAATATGCCTCCGGGGGCTATCTTCTCGAATGCCTTGCCATTGAGCTTGCGGTAGCCCACAAGTGCGTTCTTCAGTGCGCTCTTGTGCTTGGCAAATGCCGGTGGGTCGAGTATTATCAGGTCATACTGCCCCTTCTCCATCTCGGCAAGGTACTTGAACGCATCGGTGGCAAATGCCCGGTGACGTTCGTCGCCGGGGAAATTGAGCGACACATTCTCGTTGGTCAGGCTTATGGCCTTGGCCGAACTGTCAACCGAGTGCACCACCTGCGCACCACCACGCATGGCATAGAACGAAAAGCCCCCAGTGTAGCAAAACATATTAAGCACACGGCGGCCTGCCGAGTAATGCTCAAGCAGCGAGCGGTTCTCGCGCTGATCGACAAAGAACCCTGTCTTCTGCCCCCGCAGCCAATCCACATGGAAACGCAGGCCGTTTTCCATGGCCACATCGGTATCATAGCCACCCACTATGTAGCCGTTCTCGGCATCAAGGTCGGCTTTGTAAGGCAGCGTGGTTTCCGACTTGTAATACACATTCTTTATTTCCAACCCTTGCAGGAGAGTCAATGCCTCGGCCACCTTCATGCGGTCGAAGTGCATACCTGGCGAATGAGCCTGAAGAACGGCTGTGGAACCATACACGTCAACCACGAGCCCCGGCAAGAAATCGCCCTCGCCATGCACAAGGCGGAACGAATTGTTATCGTCCCTAAGCAAGTGCAGGCACTTGCGCAAGTCGGCCGCAGCTTGCAACCGCTCACGATAGAAATCGCCATCCACGGCGGCATCACCCCATGTGAGCATCCTCACGCAGATGCTGCCCACTTGGAAATGCCCGTTGCCGATGAGTGTGCCGTCGGCAGCATATACCGACACCGTGTCGCCCTCCTCAACGCTGTCGTCGATGTGGTCGATGGCACCCGAGAACACCCACGGGTGGAACCGCCGCAACGACTCTTCCTTACCTTTCTTTAATACTACCTTCTTATATTCCATGCTTTTTAAAACCGCGCATTATTTAAAGAAAAATCTGTATATATCATTCCCGTTGGCATATATCAGCAGCAAGAACAGGAATGCCATGCCTGCTATCTGGGCATGTTCCATGAACTTCTCGCTCGGCTGGCGGCGAGTGATTATTTCATAAAGCAAGAACAGCACGTGCCCGCCGTCGAGTGCCGGAATGGGCAAGATGTTCATGAATGCAAGTATCACCGAGAGGAACGCCGTTACCGACCAGAATTGTTCCCAATTCCATTTCTCTGGGAAAATGCTGCCTATGGCACCGAAACCGCCAAGTTGCTGCACACCGTCGGAGGTGAACACATACTTCATTTGCGACACATAGCTCGACAGCTTTTCAACACCGAGCGATATGCCGCGCGGAACCGATTCCCACAGCGTGTACTCCTTCGTGGTGGTCTTATAGATTTCGGTTATCGGGGCAAGCAGTATGCCTAATTTGCCCGAGCCGTCGATTTCGGCATTCACAGTAAGCTGCCTGCCATTGCGCAGCACCGTTATGTCAACATTCTTGCCTGCGTGGCGGTCGAGCTGCTCCTTAAAATCGGTATAACCCTTGGTCTCCACCGTGTCAACGGCTATCACCTTGTCTAATTTCTGCAATCCTGCTTTCACTGCGCCCATTCCCGGCTGCACGTCGGCCACTACCACCGGGTAGCGGTACATCATGAACGGTATCCCCTCTTCGGCCTCGGCATTGGCGGCGAAAATGTAGTTCTCCGGAATGGTCACATTCACCGTGTCGGTACCATTGCGCAGCACCGTCACAGTCTTTGCCCCGAGCATCTTCAGCAGCTCGTCGCCAGTGAGGTAGTCGAGCGACTCGCCGTCGGCGGCAAGCGGTATGTCGCCGTCGCGGAAACCTATTTCATGCGCCGACTCGCAAAACTCCATTCCGTCGGTAGCATCCTTGAACGTGATGTATTGCTCGCCCCAGGCATACACCATGCCGGCATATATGATTATGGCAAGTATAAAATTGAACAACACGCCGCCCACCATTATCAGCAACCGTTGCCATGCGGGCTTGGCACGGAATTCCCACTGCTTTACGGGCTGCTTCATCTGCTCCTTGTCCATCGACTCGTCAATCATGCCGGCAATCTTGCAGTAGCCGCCAAGCGGCAGCCACCCTATGCCATACTCGGTGTCGCGCCACGAAGCCTTCCCTTCGTCTGCACCCTCCTTCTTCTTTGGCTTATACTTGAAAAGCGTGAACCATGGGTTGAAAAACAAATAGAACTTTTCGACCCTCACGCCGAAAATCCGTGAAAAAAGGTAATGCCCGAATTCATGCACAAGCACCAGTATGGCAAATGCCAGCATCAATTGGGCAGCCTTTATCAAAAATGTCTCCATCTGAAATATATGTTCTGTATATGTGTTTATCGATTATTTTATTAGTGCCGATGCATAGCGGCGTGCCTCGTCGTTCGACGATACATAATCGGCGTATGCAGGGTGTTCCACCCACGGCATCGCGTCGATGGTGCGCTGCACCACCTCGGGTATATCCACAAATCGCATCTCGTCGTTCAGGAATGCGGCCACGGCCACCTCGTTGGCGGCATTCATCACGCACGGCACGTTGCCGCCACGCTTTATAGCCTCGAATGCCATGCCCAGCATGGGGAACTTGTCGATGTCGGGACGTTCAAACGTGAGCGTGGCATAATCGCTCACGCTCAGCCTGCGGCTGCTTGTTGCAAGCCGCCCCGGCAGCCCCAGCGCATAGCGTATGGGCAGGTGCATATCGGGCAACCCCAGTTGAGCCTTGACCGAACCGTCGATAAATTCCACCATCGAGTGCACTATCGACTGCGGATGGACAACTACCTCGATGTCGGCGGCATCGATGCCAAACAGCCACTTGGCCTCCATCACTTCAAATCCCTTGTTCATCATCGTTGCCGAATCTATGGTGATTTTGGCACCCATGCTCCAATTCGGGTGATGCAAGGCATCAGCCTTGGTCACGCGCCGCAATTCGTCCTTGCTCTTTGTGCGGAACGGCCCGCCCGAGGCCGTAAGCAGCAACTTGCGCACCGTGGCCGGGTCTTCGCCCACGAGGCACTGGTATATGGCTCCATGCTCAGAATCGATGGGGTAAAGATGCGTTCCATGCTCTCTCACAAGCCCGGTAACCAACTCGCCAGCCACCACCAATGTTTCCTTGTTGGCAAGCGCAATATCCTTGCCGGCCTTTATGGCACTGATGGTGGGGGCAAGTCCGCTATACCCCACCATGGCTGTCACCACCATGTCGATTTCAGGTGCTGTAACGGCATCGGCTATCGCCTTGGCACCGGCCAGCACTTTTATTCCGCTGCCATCGAGCCGCCGTTGCAACTCGCCGTGCAGCGTCTCGTCGCCTATTATCACACATTGCGGCCTGAACTTCGCAGCCTGCTCGGCAAGCAGCTCCACGCTGCGGTTGGCAACCAGCAGGCACGGGGCAAAACGGTCGGGGTACTCGGCAATCACATCGAGTGTCTGCCTCCCTATCGAGCCAGTGCTGCCCAATATAGCTATTTGTTTCTTCGGTTCCACGCTTAATTTTTAAAACACACAAAATTAACGCATAAATTCGGTATAGAAAAACAGATTAAGAAATTTTGTAAATTTCAAAAAAATGCACTTTCACGTTCCTTTCACACAAGAAGACGGGCTGCCCGAAAAACAGGGGCAACCCGTCACTGTATAAAAAGTATATGAAAAAAGTAAACCGTTACTTAACTATGAACCGCTTTACCTCAACTCCTGTCGGCGTGGCTATCTTTGCAACATATATGCCCGGTGCAAGGCTCGAAACGTCGTAGCGCACCTCGCCTGCCGCCGATGCCGCGGCACTGCCCACTTGCACACCGGCCATCGAGTAGAAGTCGGCACCCGTAACGCCTTGCCCGGCTATAACCACGGTTTCGCTCGCAGGGTTCGGATAGAGCGCAAGCGTAACACCCGTGGCGGCGACATTATCGACACCCGAAGTAGGCTTAGACACCACTATATCGTCAATCATGAAGAAGAACACGTCTTTCGACACGCAGTGAATGGCCACGTATATGTCCTGCCCGTTATATTTGCCAAGGTCAACAGAGACTTCGGTCCACTCCTCGGCCGGGGCCTCGCCCGAGTAAACTACCGTAAAGCTTTCCGGCAAATTGTCGGTAGTTGACACGCACACCTCATATTCTTCCAATGCCGTTTCTTGCAAGTCATCGAAACTTTGCACCTGCATGGTCACTTTGGCACCTTCAGCCGGCATCTTCAAGAGCGGCGAAATCAGCCAGTCGTCATTAGCCTCGCCGTTATTAGAGTAGAAAGTGATGCCATACCGTTCTCCGCTGCATGGAACCGTGTAAGGCAAGTATTCGACCATCGACGGATATGTGTTGTAGGGATTGAACGCCATAAACCCTACCCCACCTGCCGGTATCGGGAACGAAATGCCGCTCACCCCGTATGCCTCGTGGCCGTCGCCATCAACAGTAGTCCACACGGGATTGAACCAATTGATAGAATAATCGGCGCAACCCTCGAAGTCCATCACATACGGGTCAAGAGCCTCAATGCACTCAACCGTCATTTCCGCACTGTTGTCTTCGGGTACTTCGTCTTCATCAAATGCCACCGAGGCAACAATCTCGTATTTGCCAACAGCCGACAAGTCGGCCTCGAATGTGCAGCTGCCAGTGGTGAACGGTTCGAGCGATATATTCTGCTGCCCAATCGTTTCTCCGTTGACGGTGACCTCAACTACGCCAGTAGCCGACTCCGACCCGTTATTGGTCAATTGCACCACCACGGGCTGGTTGCTTGCAAACACTGCTGCATCGGTCAGCGACGTGATGCCGTCCACAGTCAAGTTGCGAGCCTTCGTTTGGCCAAACATGGCACGCAGGGCTGGTACGCCTAAGTTACTTTGGTTCACGGCAATGCCATCGGCCACCGAATACAATATTCCCGGCGTGAGGTTATCGACCACCATGCAGTAGTCGGCATATTCCACGCATATCATGTAATCGCCCGGGGCAAGCACTTTTGGGTCTATGTCATACGTCACCTGCCCCATGGCAGTGCCTTGCGGCGCAGTGCCAAGATACAATTCCTCCCCAAGCAGGTAATACGTCATTCCATCCTGCTCTATATAATTATCGGGGTCGAATTCATACACCGCCAAGCGTATATCTTGCCCGTCGGCATATCCCCAGCCGGCCGAAATGCCGGTGAGTATGTCTTCGGCATCCAAGTGTATGGGCAGCCCCAGCATCATGGCTCCGTATGGTGAACCTATCGCATTCATCTCGTCATACTCCTTCACTTGGTCGTAAGCGAGCACTTCCTCGGTGATGGCAATATGAGCCGTCGCGCTGTTGTTGCCCTCGTCGTTGTCGGCATGGCCGGTCAGCGACACCGAAAATTCAATGTCAACCGAAGTGCCTGCCTCGGCACCAGCCGGGAGCATGAATTCCACCGGCACCACAATGGTGTCGCCTGCTGCAATTTCGGGAATATCCACTTGCTGCCCGGCGGCATCGCCCACGGTGTAGCTAAGTGTGCCGGAACAGCTGTTCCGCCCCTCGTTCTTGATGGCCACGTTTGCCAGTATGCTGCCGCCCGCCTGTGCCTCGGGTATCATGGTGGGATAACCCGGCTGAACGCACTGTATCGACAAGTCATAGTCATTAGCCTCGGTTATACTTATGCTCGATATGCACAGCGACCCTCCGGGATAGTAATCTTGCGCTATGGCAAACTGGTAAACGCCGCTCTCCTCGCACGTTATCGTTTCTTCGCCAGTCACAAAACTGCCGCCGGTGTTATTGGTCACGTAGTCGATAGTTTCCATGTCGCCGCCCACCTTGCCATATCGCAAATCGAACGACTCGCTAATCATGTCGCCCCACGTGGGGTCGTAATACCCAGCCATGTACACATAATTGAACTTGTAGCTCTTGCCGGCCTCAAGGTTGACGCCGCACGACACGAGCGAACCCGGGTCGACGCAGACCATGCAATTCAGCGTCTCGCCGACATACGTCCAACCGCTGGTGCTTGCCCAACGCTCATATTGCGCCCCTTCGGCAAAATCGGTTTCAAACGGCACGTCGGTCACCCCGAAGTGGGCAGTTACCGCACTCATCACATTGTTGCTCGTTTCGGCCTCGGCATTTCCGTCTCCGTCAGGCACCACGTTGCTTGCCGTCACCGTAACCGTATAAGCCCCTTCACTGGCCATGTTCACCGGCATATCCATTTCCACGGTTGCCGACTCGCCTGCCTGCAATGGCTCGGTGATAGTTTGCAATGCGCCCGTTTGCGACGAACCGTTGCACTCGGCAGTCCACGAAAGCGAATAAGATGCCACGGCACATGTTCCTTGGTTGGCCACAGTGACGCTCACCTTCTCCGATGCCGAAAGCTCAATGTCTGGCTCGGGAAGCGTGACAGCCGTTATGGCTATGTCGGGAGTGCCTACGAAGCGACCTTCGTCGATTTCCACATTGTCTATCCACATTCCCCACTGGTATTCACTTGGATTGTAATGTATTGCAAAATAGTAGTCGCCGGCCGCTGGCACGTCGAAGTTGACTATCGCCTTGCTTGGCACCGTTGACGACGGAGTGGTGAAGTCCACATACTGGCCTATCTGCTGCATCTCGTCAACGTTGGCCGACGTTCCATATAGCACCTCCATGTTCTCCTTGTAATATGCACTCATGCTGCAATAGTCAAACAGGATATGCGCCTCGCCCTGCTCCAGCGTGACCGGGTTTCTGGTCACCAGGTAGTCATCGCCGCCGTAATCGCCGCACCAAACCGAAACCACCTTGAGCGGCGCATACCCGTATTGGTCATATTCCCAACTGTAAGTATCGCTGTTGCCGTCAATAACCGTCCAGTTCTCGGTGAATGACTCCTCGGTCTCGAAATCGCACTTGAACGGCGCACTCACCGGCACAGCGGCAGCCTGTGCTACAGGCTTTACAGACTTGGCGGCCATGCGCTTACGCATTTCAGCCCTGCGTTCCGCCCTTACATCGGCTGTAGGAACAACTGTTTTTTTACCACTTACTCCCTCCAATTTAATTTGTTGATTTACTACATTTTGCACTCTCTTCTCGAATTGATGCCGTGCATTTTCTTGCAACGATGGCACTTCGGCAATCTTGGATTTCTGGAAAGCAAAACCGCCTCCGGCCACAAGCGTCGCAAATGCCAAACAAGTAATTAAATGTTTCATGGAAAAACTTTTTAGTAATAAAAGATTTGTTATCGGTTGCAAAATTATACATTTAATTCATATATCAAAACATTTTGATAACAAAATCCACACATCTTCATCACATTTTAAAATCAGTCTGTATTTTTACCTCCTCATCACAAAATATATGCAATTATTCAAAAGCATATTTTTAAAAACAGCAACCCACATACGCCACAAAGTCACAAACAATCCCTAAAAAACATATCTTTTTGTATTCATGTCTAAACACAAAGCCTATATTCGCCCAATAAAGCTCAAACCCGGCCTTCCACTCAAAAAATGAGCCGTTATGGGTGGCGGTTGCAAAATATTCCGTAACTTTGCAGTTGTATTTTTCATGGGATATAGATGATAACAGTCAGCAATTTAGGAATCCAGTTTGGGAAAAGGGTTCTTTTTCAAGATGTGAATCTCAAGTTTACGCCGGGCAACTGCTATGGTATCATAGGTGCCAACGGCGCAGGGAAAAGTACCCTGATGAGAATATTGAGCGGGCAGCTTGCCCCCACGCACGGAACGGTCACGCAAGGCCCGGGCGAACGTATGTCGGTACTGAGTCAGGACCACTTTGAATTCGACAACTGCACGGTACTCGAAACCGTGCTGCGCGGACACACGGCCCTGTGGGATGTGATGCAGGAAAAGGAGGCACTGTATGCCAAGCCCGACTTCAGCGATGAAGACGGTATGCGAGCATCGGAGCTTGAGGAGAAATTCGCCGAAATGGACGGCTGGAACGCCGAGAGCGAGGCAGCCGCACTGCTTAGTGGCCTTGGAATAAAGGAAGACAAGCACCAAATGTATATGCGCGACATCAGCGCAAAGGAGAAGGTGCGCGTGCTGCTGGCAAAGGCTCTATTCGGCAACCCCGACAACTTGCTGCTCGACGAGCCTACCAACGACCTCGACCTTGACACCGTGTCGTGGCTCGAAGACTACCTCTCGAAATTCGAGAACACGGTGCTCGTAGTGTCGCATGACCGCCACTTCCTCGACGCAATATCGACCCACACGCTCGACATCGACTATAACAAGGTGACGCTGTTTGCAGGCAACTACAGCTTCTGGTACCAGTCGAGCCAGCTCGCTCTGCGCCAGCAACAGCAGCAGAACAAGAAAGCCGAGGAAAAACGGAAGGAGCTGCTTGAGTTCATTCGCCGTTTCAGCGCCAACGTGGCAAAGTCGAAACAGACCACAAGCCGCAAGAAGATGCTCGAAAAGCTCAACATCGAGGAGATACAACCCTCATCGCGCCGCTACCCCGGCATCATCTTCACCCCTAACCGCGAACCGGGCAACAAGATACTCGAAGTGCACGGCCTGACGGCATCGGTAGAAGGCACCACACTGTTCCAAGATGTGAATTTCACCATCGAAAAGGGCGACAAGGTGGTGTTCCTGAGCCGCGACCCACGTTCGATGACGGCACTGTTCGAGATTATAACCGGCAACCGCAAGCCCGATGCTGGCTCGTATGACTGGGGGCAGACCATCACCACGGCCTATCTGCCGCTCGACAACTCGGCGTTCTTCAACACCGACTTGAACCTTGTCGATTGGCTGTGCCAGTTCAGCGACGACACAAGCGAGATTTACTTGAAAGGGTTCCTCGGCAAAATGCTGTTCTCGGGCGAAGAGGTGCTGAAAAAAGCATCGGTGCTGTCGGGAGGCGAGAAAATGCGCTGCATGATAGCAAAGATGATGATGACCAACGCCAACACGCTTGTGCTCGACACCCCTACCAACCACCTCGACCTGGAATCCATCCAGGCATTCAACAACTCGTTGCAATCGTTCAAGGGCAACATCCTTATGTCGTCGCACGACCACGAGTTCATACAGACCATCTGCAACCGTATCATAGAGCTGACACCAAACGGCATTATCGACAAGATGATGGACTATGACGACTACATAGCCGACGAGAAAATTGCTGCTCTCAAAGAGAAACTTTACAATAACAACTAAAATACTAAAATATATGGTTAAACACGTCGTAACTTTCCGTTTCGAAGGCGACTTGGACGAACGCCGCGAGGTCGCCCGCCGTTTCAGGGAAACGCTGCTCACACTACCCGACTTAATCGACGTGCTGCAAAGCATGGAAGTGGGCCTGAACATCAACCCTAAGGAGAACTGGGACTTGGTGCTGATAGCCACAGTGCCGACACTTGAAGATGTGGAAAAATATTCCAACCATCCCATGCACTTGGCTGCAATCGACACCATAGCCGAGGCGCGAATGATGCGCTCATGCGTCGATTACGAAATATAACCCACAGCCGCACAAGAACGAGATGGTCACCAACCGCCGCACAAGCCGCCACACAGGCCACCAAGACAACGACGGGGCAAGCCTTGCACCAGCAACTGGGCAAAGGCTTGCCCCGTCCGCCTTTTATGCGCAATGCGGCCACACGGCCATCTCGCGTTCATGCTTTCACTGGAAATGATTGCAAAAAGCTACCTTTATTGCCATTTTCAAAGAAAATTTCTCTGAAATAGTTTGCATTTAAAACAATATGACTATATTTGCAGCATATTTTTAGAGAATAATCACACAGGTAACTATTATTTGGTAAAAAAGATGTTTAGGTTACGAAATTTCAATAATGCTGCATAGTAGTTACTTAACCCCGACTTTAACCACTCAATCAAAACAAAAAACAGTATGTCACAACTAAGGTTCACAGTCGTTAAAGAAGCGTTTAGCCACAAGGCAGTAGAAGTGAATATGCCCAAGGAGAAACCTTCGCAATACTTCGGCAAATATGTATTCAACCGCCAAAAGATGTATGAATACCTGCCGAAAAAGACTTACGACGCTCTGGTTTACGCTATTGACAACAAGGAACCGCTCGACCGCGAAATTGCCGACAGCGTTGCCGAGGGCATGAAACAATGGGCCCTGGACAACGGCGCAAAGCACTACACGCACTGGTTCCACCCACTCACCGACGGCACCGCCGAAAAGCACGACTCGTTTATCGAGCACAACGGCAAGGGCGGAGTGCTTGAAGACTTCACCGGCAAGTTGCTTGTGCAGCAGGAACCCGATGCGTCGAGTTTCCCCAACGGCGGCATCCGCAACACTTTCGAGGCTCGCGGATACTCGGCCTGGGACATTTCGTCGCCTGCATTCATCCTGGGCAACACCTTGTGCATCCCCACCATATTCATCTCCTACACCGGCGAGGCACTCGACTACAAGATGCCGCTGCTGCGCGCGCTTAACAGCGTCGATAAGGCCGCCACATCGGTAGCGCAGCTGTTCGACCCGGCCGTAAAGCACGTGTACTCCTACCTTGGCTGGGAGCAGGAATACTTCCTCGTCGATGAATTGCTCTACTCGGCTCGCCCCGACTTGATGCTCACCGGGCGCACCCTCATGGGCCACGACAGCGCAAAGAACCAGCAGCTCGACGACCACTACTTCGGCTCGATACCTTCGCGCGTGGAGGCTTTCATGCTCGACCTGGAAATCGAGTGCCACAAACTCGGCATCCCGGCAAAGACGCGCCACAACGAGGTAGCACCAAACCAGTTTGAGCTGGCACCTATATACGAGGAAACCAACCTGGCCAACGACCACAACCTGCTGCTGATGCTGCTGATGGAAATCGTTGCCCGCCGCCACAACTTCCGTGTGCTGCTGCACGAAAAGCCTTTCAAGGGCATCAACGGTTCGGGAAAGCACAACAACTGGAGCCTTGGCACCGACACTGGCGTACAGCTGTTCGCCCCGGGAAAGACCTCGCTCGGCAACTTGCAGTTCATCACATTCTTCGTCAACGTGATGGCCGCCGTGTATAGGCACAACGGGCTGCTGAAAGCATCAATCTCGTCGGCTACCAACGGACACCGCCTCGGCGCAAACGAAGCACCGCCGGCAATCATCTCGATATTCGTGGGCAAGCAGCTTAGCGCAGTCCTCGACCGCCTTGAAACAAGCGACAAGGATGAAATAATCGACATGGCCGGGAAGACGGGAAAAACGCTCGGCGTTTACCAAATCCCCAACCTGCTCATCGACAACACCGACCGCAACCGCACTTCGCCGTTTGCCTTCACTGGCAACCGCTTTGAATTCCGCGCCGTCGGTTCGTCGGCCAACTGCGCATCGGCCTTGATTGCGCTGAATGCCGCCGTGGCCGACCAGCTCAACCAGTTCCGCGCCGCCATCGACCGCCGCATAGCTGCCGGCGAACAACTCACTCATGCCGTGCTTAGCGAGGTGAAAGCCCTTATCGCATACGCCAAGCCTATACACTTCGACGGAAACGGCTACAGCGAGGAGTGGAAAGCCGAGGCCGCCCGCCGCGGACTCGACTGCGAGACATCGGTGCCACTGATTTTCGATGCCTACCTACGCCCCGAAAGCATAGAGATGTTCAAGCGTACCGGCGTGTTCTCGAAGGTGGAGCTTGAAGCCCGCAACGAGGTGAAGTGGGAAATCTACACCAAGAAGATACAAATCGAGGCTCGCGTGCTGGGCGACCTTGCCATCAACCACATCCTGCCGGTGGCCACGCGCTACCAGTCGGTGCTGCTCGACAACGTATCGAAAATCAAGACTCTGTTCCCGCCCGAGAAGTTCGACGAACTCGCATCGAGCGAAATGATTTCGATAGAAAAGATAGCAAGCCACATGACTATAATCCGCGAGAAAGTGGCACAGATGGTCAACGCCCGCAAGGTGGCAAACAAAATCGAGAACCAGCGCGACAAGGCCATCGCCTACCACGACACCGTGGCACCGCTATTCGACGAGATACGCTACCACATCGACAAGCTCGAACTGATGATTGACGACGAGATGTGGCCGCTGCCCAAGTACCGCGAACTGCTGTTCATCCGCTAAGCGAGTACCACAGGCATAAAACAAGTATCGGGGAGCGACATACATCGCTCCCCGATATTTGTTTATATCCACACAGCCAATGCGTCCATACATTAATTATCAATTATCAATTGTCAATTGCTCATATAGGGCGAATAAGTGGGTCACCACCTGCTCATCGGTGGCCGTGGAGGGCAGGCCGTAGGCGGCAAGCACTAAGCGGTCAAGCCGACTGTGGGCGGTACGCAGCTCGGCAGGCATCGCTACCGGGTCGTAGAGGTCGGCAA
Source organism: uncultured Muribaculaceae bacterium (assembly GCA_944320595.1). GTDB lineage: Bacteria > Bacteroidota > Bacteroidia > Bacteroidales > Muribaculaceae > Avimuribaculum. Next base: position 72,359 of record CALUIB010000008.1, read on the forward strand.
GCGTGCTGTCGGGGTATAGGTCGCGGGCATCAAGCACCGCACGAGCCGCCTCCTCTATCCGTGCCGACTGTGCATCACCGACCCGCGGCCACGGGAAGTTGTTATACACCACATCCTTGCTGTAACGATAGTCGCTTTTCAGCCGTCCGCACACAGTGCGCGTCCATGCCATGTGCACACTGCTCGTCAGCACCCCGAAGTGGTAAAGCGTCGCCCCGGAAATAATATGTACTGAGTCGCTCGACAAGGCATCGGGCGACATGAAACCCACCGGGATATACATGCGCCTCTCCGATGAAACTCGCGGAATAAGCAGGTAATTCGTTGTGGGCATATTCTCCACATGAAAGTGTGTAGGCCTGTCGGCAAGTTTCACCGTCTGCGGGCTTTTGCTTGAAAGCCTGAAGTCGCGCACCGCCTCCACCCGCCGCATGCAGTGCGGCATACTGCGCAACTGCGCCGGCGAGCAGTCGCCAAGCCACAGACAATAGCGCGGCTTGTTGCCTATAAACTCCTGCGAGCCGTACCAATGGCGGAAATACGGGGCAGCCGCAGGTTCGAGCCTCAGAAACTCCTCCTTCTCTTCGGCGGTGAACAGATAGTTGCCATCGTCGATGGGTTTGTTGCCTATGCCTATCTCCGGCACGTTGCAAAGCGGGCGAGTGCGGCTTTCCACATACACGTCGCGCATGGGCAGCAGGTAGCCATTAATGTGCACTGCCTCCACCGGCGGCTCGCCGTCGCCGCCATACAGCCTCTTAGGCTCGCCGCCAATGCCACCGACCGAAAAGCCCACTATCACGCAGTGCACACGAGCCTTATCGCGAGCCTCGCTGTCCCAGCGGAAGGTGCGGTAGGCAAAATCTATCTGTACTCCGGCTTGCGCAAGCGGTTTCCACAACAGAGCCACCTGTTCGCCTTGCGTGATGGAATTGCTCGACACAAGGGCCGCCCTGATGCCAGTACCTGCCATGTAGTCGGCGGCCTTCTTGTACCAGCCGCACACGTAATCGAGGTTGCCCACGCCTTTCCACCCGCCACCAAACACAGCCTTCAAGTCATCCTTTTGCTCCGCGCCCATCACTCGCGCCCCGGTGAAAGGAGGATTCCCCATAACATAATTCATGAGCTGAGCCTGGCACACCGTGTTCCAGTCCATGCGCAGGGCATTGGCCTCGGTAATGTTGGGATAAGACTTCAGCGGCAGGTAGTCGAGTTCCTGCCCCACAATCGTCTCGGTTTCCTGTTTCATCTGCACCTCGGCAATCCACAGTGCCGTGCGAGCCACCGCCACGGCAAAGTCGTTAAGCTCTATACCGTAGAACTGCCCTATCGAAACCAATATGGGGCTGAACCCGCCACCAAGGGATATTTGCCCGTCGTGACGCAGCAGCCGCAGGCACTCGTTCTCCAAGCGGCGCAGCGACAAGTAGGTCTCGGTGAGGAAATTGCCGCTGCCACAGGCCGGGTCGAGAAACTGCAGCCCGGCCAAGTGGCGGCGGAAAGCCTCGATGCGTAGCCGCCGCGTGCGCTCCACCTTCAACTGGCCTATCTCGGCAAGCTCGCGGCGCAAGCTGTCGAGCAGCATCGGGTCGATGACCTTGTGTATGTTCTCAATGCTCGTGTAGTGCATCCCTCCGTGGCGGCGCGTGATGGGGTTTAGCGTACTCTCGAATAACGCACCAAAGATGGTGGGCGATATGTGGCTCCAGTCGAAGTTGTCACTGGCATCGGCAAGCAGCAGCGACACCACCTCGGCATCGAAGTGCGGAACGGCCACCGACACACGGCGGTCAAACAGCCCGCCGTTAACGTATGGGAAGGCCGCAAGGCGCTCGTCCATATATGGGTCGCGGGCTGCTGGCGGCGTGTCGAGCACGTCGAAGAGGTCGAGCAGCGCACGGCGCAGCTGCGGAGGGTCGTCGGCAAACCTTGCCAAGTAGTCGTGGAACAACCCATGGCGGCCAAAAATGCCTGCATCCTCGGCATATAGGCAGAACACGAGCCTCACGCACAGCACGTTCAGGCTGCGCAGCGTGGCTGGGTCGGACGGGTCGCGATACCGCCCGAGCAGGGCAGCATACAGGCGACCCACAATCTCGCTCGCCTTCAGCGACACCTGCTCCTCAAGAGCCACGTGTGTGTCGGCGGTATCGACAAGGAAACGCAGGCGGTATGCCTCGCCCGGCAGCCTGCCAAGCAATATCTCGTGAGGCTCGCCACCTGGTTGCTCCATGTCATATATCAAAAACCGCTCGAAGTTGCACGTCACCACCCACCGCGGGCGGCGCGAATATGGCAGCTCGGCCGAGTACCGCTTTGCCTGCTGGAAAGGGGTGAGCAGCGACCCGTCGCTTTGGCGGATAGGCTTGCGCAAGTCCTTCCCCGCCCCTTTTTGCTCTATTAGCACCTTGGTAGGCTCAATGTAGCCGTCAATGAAACTCGTGTGGTCGAGGTGAACACGGTCCTCGAAGGTGATTATGCCCGACGGCTGCTCCACGCCCAGCACGTCGTGCAGCAATTCCATCCAAAAAGGCTGGCTTTCCCCCTTTTCATACCCACGACCCTGCCACCTCCGCACGAAGTCGGCTGCCGCCTGCCGCTGCCGTTTTTCGTCTATTGCCATGTCGTTCAGTCTATTAATAATGTATGGATGCACAAGCCAATCGTGCGTCCATACATTATCGGTGTGTCACATTAAGTGCAGCTCGTATATTAGCGCGCCATTACTTTCTGGCCGTTCACTATGTATATGCCATCGGCCACAGGCAGCGTTACTTGCATGGCAGCCGCATCGTGATAAACCACGCAGCCAACTATATCGCACACCGTCACCTCGGTAGGGCGGTTGCAACTTATGTTTATGCAGCTGTCGCCAGCCGTCACCTTCACATTGGCATCGGCGGCACGAGGCGCACCGACCGAGCTGCTCTTCTTCTGGTAAACACGCACCCAGTCGAAGTGAGTGGCGTAGGTGTGCGTGACATCGGCATCGGCAGCCCAAGAGCCGTTGCCCACCGACTGGTTAAGGATAATGTAAAACTCCTTGTCGAAAGGCCACTGCCCCTTGGCAAGGGCATCGGGGTCGGTCGATTTGGCATAGCTGCCCACCTGCTTGCCATCGACATACCAGCGCATCGAGGTTTCATCCCATTCAAACCCGTAAACGTGAGGCTGGCTCATGTCAACCGTCACCGAGAATGACGACCGCGGGTTGCCAGTGTTGCCAAGGTTGTAAGTCCAGTTGCTATGCACGGTGTGGAACGATGTGTTTTGAGCATCAATCTGCTCCCATATATCTATCTCGCCGCAAGTGGGCCACCCGTCGCTCTGGTCGGCAGGCATGAGCCAAAATGCGGGGAAATTGCCACTATGGGGATTGGTGAGAATACGTGCCTCGATTCGGCCATACTTGAAATCGAATTTTCCTTGCGACTGAATGCCGCCGGTAATCATGGGTACCGGGTCGGCCTGCTGGTCGGGATTTGGAATGGCGCGAGCCACAAGCTGGCCATCCTCGATGTAGATAACCTCCTCGCTGTCCGACAGCCATCGGTTCCACGTAGAGCTTTGGCGCGGGCAACGAATCCATTTGTCGGCCGACGGCTGCGAGCCGTCGGGGCCATCGAATTCGTCACTGAACACAAGCACATACTCGTCGGCATCTGCGCCGGTGTCGGTCGCCGCTGCCGGCACTGTAGCAAGCATCACTGCGGCAACTGAAAAAATAATTTTCGCTAAATTCATGAGTTAATATAGTTTATGTTTAGCCCAAAGCTACGAAAAATTCCCCACCCTTGCAAATATGCAAAGGGGGTGTGATACCAGCTGCGGAAAAAGATGCAACTGAGCCGGGAGGTGAATTTGGCCGAATACTTGCAGCACTTGTAGCAGCCCGTAAGGCTTTTTTATGTAACTTTGCACCCGAATCAATAAAAACAATACATATATACACATGAATCCAATAAAATTCTTAAGCTTGGCAGCTGCCTTGTGTATAGCCGGGCAAGTCATGGCCGATGACGAGGGCGTGGTGATACCCGACAGCACCGGCTTTAAATTCACCGACAAGGTGATAGTGAAAACATCTCCCGTGCAAGACCAAAACCAATCGGGCACATGCTGGTGTTTCTCGGCCGACACTTTCCTCGAAAGCGAAATCCTTAATTCTCAAGGGCGCGAAGTTGACCTGTCGGAAATGTACACCGTGAGAATGTGCTACGAAGAAAAGGCATTGCGTTTCGTCCGTATGTACGGGCAAGTAAACTTCTCGGAAGGTGGCGGCCTGCTCGACGTGCCATACATCATGCGCAAATACGGGGCAATGCCCGAGGAGGCATATCCCGGACTTAATTACGGCGAAGACTCGCACGACCATTCCGAACTGGTTTCGGCACTGACCGCTTACCTTAAAGGTGTGTGCCGCGGCAAAAAGCTGTCGAAGGCATGGTTCGACGGCGTAAAGGGAATTCTCGACGCATACTTTGGAGAAGTGCCAGAAACTTTCACTTACAATGGCAAGACTTATACTCCACAGTCATACGCCGAGTCGCTCAACCTCGACCTCGACAATTACATGGCCTTGACTTCGTTCAGCCATCACCCGTTTTACCAACCTTTCGTGCTTGAAGTACCAGACAACTGGCTCTTTGGCATGTATATGAACGTAAAACTTGATGAATTGAAGTCTATCATCGACAACTCCATCAACAACGGACACGCAGTGCTGTGGGCTGCCGACGTGAGCGAAGACGGTTTCAACTTCCGCCGCGGATATGCCTTAATGCCAAAGGAAAAAACCGAGGCCGACATGACCGACGAGGAACGTGACGAATGGCGACAACTGAGCGACCGCAAGCGCAAAGAAATAGCTAAAGACATCAAAGGCCCGGTAGAGGAAATAGAAGTGACGCAGGAAGTGCGCCAAGAGATGTATGACCGCCAGCTCACCACCGACGACCACGGAATGGTGATAGTGGGCATAGCCACCGACCAAGAAGGGAACCGCTACTATAAAGTGCAAAATTCATGGAACACCAACCAGCTTTACGGCGGTTTCTTCTACGTTTCCGAGCCGTATATGCTCGCCAAGACCATGAGCATCATGGTTAACAAGTCGGCAATCCCCGCCGCAGTGAAATCGAAAATCGGAATTTGATTCCTAATATAAAAAAACGAGGAGCCACGAGCGTTTTATTCCCATGCTCGTGGCCCCTTGTTTTTTTTGCCCTGCGCATTTATGGCACATTTCACAATTTTGCGATTTCATCGGGCGAAAGACCCGAACACTCTGTTATTGCATCAATCGACATACCCAAGCTTTTCATTTTTCTTGCCAGCTCCATTGTAGCCTCGGCACGTCCTTCGGCTCGCCCTTCAGCTTTGCCCTCGGCATGGCCTTCAATCCAACCAGTCTGTATCACACTTTTTTGATACCTCAACGACTCCATATCGTGGTCGTATGCTTGTTTTTCGGCCACCGACATCGCATCCACACGTAGCCTTTCCCGAGCTTCAGGCAGACCTTTGGCTGTTGCGTCATCATCGATTTCACCCGTTTTCAAGAACTTAATCCATTCATCAAGCGGAGTTTTCGCCACTTTGTTGAAACCATTCACTTTCAGCACATAATATTCCGGGAAAATATCTCCCGCATATTTTCCCTTGAAAACCTCTTGTTGCCGCAGAGACAAACGTAGAATGTCGTCGCTGTTGTGTATGCCCCTGAATTCCGTCTTGCCATGATACACATAGTCGCGACCCTGACCAAGCTCAAAATACACAATATTGATTGAATACACCTTACGCACCTTGTCGTAGGAATCACCTATGTTAATGTATTCCGATACCGTTTTCGACACACCGTATAGCATACGGTGAAAATAATCAAGTTCACGATTGTTTTGGACTTCAATTATAATAAACCGTCCTTTTGAGTCTTCGGCCAAGATGTCGGCTCGGTTGAATTTGTCCGTCGCATCTTTTTGGTTGGACTCGCTTCCAAGGAAACGGCATATATGTATGCCCTCCCTCAACAATGTGGAGAGGAACCCCTCAAGCACCACATAGTTGCTCTTGTTGCGCAAGAGCCGTTTCATTGCCCAGTCAAACCGCATTAAATTTTCATGATTTCATTTCTCCTGTTGGTTAATTGATGCCTATATCCACAACAAGGCGAAAGTATCGCCTCACCACGTCACAGGCAAATATAGCGAAAGTCGAGCGTAATGCGAAAAAAACAGCTCGCTGATTTTTTCGCATTGCCGAGACACAGCCTGTATTATCAAAATTAAAATATAGGGTTTCGGAAAAATCACATACTTTTGTAAGCAGATTGAAATTGTTGTTGCTGCTGGAGAATGATACTCCTGAACAGATTGATATGTTCTACCGTTTCAACAAAGTGGGACTTGTGGCAATGATGCAGGAAATGCAACAAAAATAACACGTATGGCTTGCAACTCTTAATATTTGTATGCACGCAAATAACTGATGTATGTGAAGTGCGTTCTCGCAAGATGTTTGGAGATTATACGTGAATGAAAAACCTGCTATCACGGCTTGCGATGGAATTTGCTACGTAAAAAACATCCTTCCATACTATCTTTGATGGAGAATGCCGAGCGCGGAAATCCTCACGAAGGTGCGAGAGAACATTAAAGGCAAAAGACAAGAATAGAAATGACACAGAACGCATCATCTTGTTAATTGAATGTAAAAAAAGCGCATGGGAGCAAACGCCCCATGCGCAAATATATTTGGACAAATAAACTATTACTTGTTCACTTGGAACTTGTTCCAGCCATCCTTCAGGTATGCCACCACCTGTTCGGCGGCAGCAATGCCTGCCTTGATGTTGGCTTCCGACGTTTGGGCTCCCATTTTCTTGGGAGTGAAGAACACACGGTCGCCAAACTTCTCCTTCATCGCATCGGCTGCATCGGGTTTCACATCGGCTATGTAGCGCAAGTCATCACGCTCGGCAAGTGCCTCCATCAGGCTTTCTTCATCTATCACTTCCTTGCGGGCGGTATTAACGAGAATGCCTTTCTTGGGCATAAGCTCTACCAGCTGCTTAACCACCGACTTGCGAGTTGCGTCATTGGCAGGAATATGCAACGACACCACATCGCTCTTGCTGTAAAGCTCTTCCACGCTACCAACAGGCGTAACGCCGTCGGCCTCGATGGCCTCGTTGCTGACAAACGGGTCAAGAGCCAGCACATTCATGCCAAATCCCTTGGCAATGCGAGCCACATTGCGACCCACCTGCCCGTATGCATGAATACCTATAGTCTTGTCTTTCAACTCCGTGCCCGAGGTTCCATTGTAGAAATTGCGGCACATCATCACCAGCAGGCCAAACACCAATTCGGCCACGGCATTGGAATTCTGTCCCGGAGTATTCATCACACAGATGCCCTTGGCCGTAGCCTCGGCAAGGTCGATGTTGTCGTATCCAGCACCGGCACGAACCACCACCTTCAATGCAGGTGCGCAATCAAGCACCTCCTTGTCAACCTTGTCGCTGCGGACAATCAATCCTTCAACGTCGGCGACAGCCTTCTTCAGGTCTTCCTTGGTACCCTTTTCAAGCAGCACCAATTCATGCCCACCGGCTTCCACCACTTCCTTGATGCCTTTAACGGCTATCGGCGCAAAAGGCTTTTCAGTTGCTACTAATATTTTCATACTGTCAAAGTGTGTTGTATCAGTGATTGCTTTCAAATTCCTTCATTGCATCTATCAGCACTTGCACACTCGACATAGGCATGGCATTGTAGAGCGATGCGCGGAAACCGCCCACGCTGCGATGCCCCTTGATGCCGACAATCCCCTTGGTCGATGCAAAGTCGATGAAATCCTTTTCAAGCTCCTTGTATTCGGGTTTCATGACAAAGCATACGTTCATTATCGAGCGGTCTTCGGCAACAGCCGTGCCGACAAACATCTTGCTGCCATCGATTGCATCATACAGGGCAGCAGCCTTTGCCAAGTCGAGTTCTTCGAGTTTCTTCACTCCGCCCATTTCCTTATACCACTTCAAGGTCTGAAGTGCGGTGTAGATGGGCAGCACTGGCGGCGTATTGAACATCGACCCCTTGGAAATGTGTGTACGGTAGTCAAGCATGGTTGGTATGGCACGGTCAACATGCCCCATTGCCGATTCCTTGGCTATCACCAATGTAACACCGGCAGGTGCAAGGTTCTTTTGCGCACCGGCATATATTACATCATATTTTGAAACATCTACCGGGCGAGAGAAAATGTCGCTCGACATATCGGCCACCATCGGAACAGGAGAATCGAGTTCCCGGCGAAGCTCCGTGCCGTAAATCGTGTTGTTGGTGGTAATGTGGAAATAGTCGGCATCGGCAGGTATTGTATAGTCCTTGGGTATGAACGTATAGTTGGCATCCTTCGACGAAGCCACTACGTCAACCTCGCCAAACAGGCGCGCTTCCTTTATCGCCTTGTTGGCCCATGTGCCTGTGTCCAAATATGCAGCCTTTGTTTTAAGCAAGTTATATGGAACCATGCAGAACTGGAGACTTGCGCCGCCCCCAAGGAACAGCACGTGATACCCTTCGGGCACTTCCAACAATTCCTTCACCATATTGGCAGCTTCCTCTATGACAGCCGAAAACTCCTTGCTCCTGTGCGAGATTTCCAATATCGACAACCCCGTTCCGGCAAAATCCTTGATTGCCTCGGCTGTGTTGTTGATGGCATATTCGCTCAAGATCGACGGCCCTGCATAAAAATTATGTTTCTTCATAATCAATGACTGTTAGTTTATATAGATATGCAAATTTAATAGTTTGCAATTGCATTTACAACAAAGTATCTACATTTATGACTCTCGAAAAATGTTAAAGCGGTGGAAATGCGCGTTTACAGTCACATTTCCACCGCTCCACTTATGCAGATTGTCTCTGTTATTCTTTCACGTTGGGTTCTTCAAGGCCAAGTCCCTTCTTGCGGTCAACGACCTTCAGCACAAGCCCAAGCACAAGGGCTGCCACGCCAAGGCAGGCAAGCATCACAAGCGGGGCAGTGTAGTCGTATGACACGGCTGCCTCCTCGGCTGTGATGACGCCGTTGGCAAGGTCGGCAACAAGCTGCGGGTTGGTTTGGTCAAGAACCTTTCCTATCAGCAACGGGAACAGCCACAAGCCTATGTTCTGTATCCAAAAAATCAACGCATATGCACTGCCTATAATCTTTGCATCGACAAGCTTTGGAACACTGGGCCACAACGAGGCCGGAACAAGCGAGAAACTTGCGCCAAGCACCAAGATGGTGATATAGGCTACTATCACGCCACCCACGGCATTGTCGCTGAAAGTGGGCAGGATGAATGCAAACGTCAAGTGGCAGAAGATAAGCAACAACGAGCCAAGTACGAGCATCGACGCAGCCTTGCCCTTATGATCGACATAGTTGCCAAGTATGGGGGTAATGCCCACGGCAAGCAATGGGAACACGGCAAACACCGTCTCGGCACTTTGCCGCATATAGCCCATATAGCAGAACACCACAAGCGCCACCACGGCAAGCGCGAGCATACCGTAGCGCATACCGGCCTTCTTGGTGAAATTGCTTGCAAACGATGCCGCCGCCACCACCAGCATTATGCAATATTGTATCACGGTTACGGTATTGGTGGCCCAAAACGAGTCGGCAGGAACTGGCTCAAACACAAGGTTGCACTGCAACATATTCACCGCATACTTCTGGAACGGGAAAATGGCCGAATAATAAAGGACGCACAACAGTGCCACGAGCCAGAAACCGCCGCTCTTCAAGATTGAACCGATGTCGCTTATCTTGAACGGGTCGTCCTTCTCCTCGGCCTCGCCCGTCTGCGCGTCGAGCTTGCGGTCCATGAAGAAATACACAATGAACATAATCAAGGCTATCATCAGCAACACCACGCCGAAAGCCACCGAGCGCGACACGTCGATGTCGCCGCCAAGCCGGGCAAACATGGGCGAGAATATCATGCACGTGGCCACGCCGAGCCGTGCCAAGGCCATCTCCGACCCCATGGCAAGAGCCATTTCGCGCCCCTTGAACCACTTCACAATACCACGCGAAACGGTAATACCGGCCATTTCCACACCGCAGCCGAATATCATGAACCCGATTGCCGAGAACTTGGCCGAGGCTGGCATACCCTCATAAAACGGCGATATTCCCAGCTCGTCGAAACCGGGAATGTAATTAAGGTTGTCGTTGAACCACTGTTCAAGGGCAGTGCCTTGGAACATCTCGGTCACGGCATACCAGTTGATGGTGGCTCCCACAAGCATCACCGCCCCCGACAACACTGCAGTGAACCGCACACCCATCTTGTCGAGAATGATGCCTGCAAAAATCAGGAAGAACACAAACACGTTTAGGAAGGTCTCCGACCCTTGCATGGTGCCAAATGCCGTCGAGTCCCATCCTCGGGTCGATTGCATCAAGTCCTTGATGGGCGAAAGGATGTCCATGAAGATGTAGGAACAAAACATTGCGAAAGCGAGGAACAGCAGCACCGTCCACCGCATCGCCGCCGAGTCTCTCAGCGTCGGTTGATTGATAGTAGTTGATGTCATTTTTGCTATATTGATTTACATAATTCTCCTAATTTTTCATTTCAACTTGCAAAAGTAACCATTTCTCTCCCAACTGCGATACAATTTGCACAAAAAAGTGCGTTGGCAAGGCGCAATTACAAAATCGCCTTGCCAACGCACTTCGCAAATACACACGTATTTGCAACACATCAATACTCGCGTTCGCCAAAGATGGTGGTGCCTATGCGCACCATAGTAGAACCCTCATCGACGGCTATGCGGTAATCGTGGCTCATGCCCATGCTCACGGTGTCGAACCACTGATTATCGGCAAAGTGCGAGGCTTTAAGCTGCTCGTATGTGCTGCGTATTTCATGGAACTCGCGGCGTATCTCGGCCTCGTCGTCGGTATTGGTGGCCATGCCCATCACGCCGCGTATGCGCACATTGGCAAGGCTGCCGGCCACGCCGCCGTCAACCAAAGCCCGGCACTCGTCGAGCGTAAAGCCATACTTGGTCTCCTCGCGAGCCACGTGCAGCTGCAGCAGCACATCAACCGTGCGCCCCACGCGCCGCGCCTCGGCATCGACGCATTGCAGCAGCCGTTCGCTGTCGATGCTATGTATGAGCGACACGTATGGCACAATCTGCCTCACCTTGTTGCTCTGCAAGTGGCCTATGAAATGCCACTCCACATCGCCCGGCATCGACGTGTGCTTGGGACCTATTTCCTGCGCACGGCTCTCGCCGAATATGCGCTGCCCGGCATCATACGCCGCCATCAATGCCTCAAGCGGATGAAACTTAGAAACAGCAACGAGCTTCACCCCAGCGGGAAGCTCGTTGTGTAATCGTGCGATGTTTTCTTTTATCTGTTCAAGAGTCATCGTGAATGCTCCCCTTTCAGTATTACTCTATCGGTTTCTCGGCAGCTGCCTTCTTGCCGCTCAAGTCGGCCGGGAACACATCCATGAGCGGTGTCTCGGCTATCGACGCTATCTCAAAGTCGGCAAGCGTGTCCTTCATGTTTTCCATGAAATTGTCGAGCGCCACCTTGAACTCGCTCGCCTGCACGAGCATGAACGATGCAGTTTTCTTTTCCACGGCAGTTTTTTCGTCGATGGTTATAAAATTGGTTTTCACCTTGTACCACTTGTCGCCCGTGGCATCATAGAACACGTCGCTTATTTTTTCGCGCTTGACAGCCGACACGGTAAATTCACCCGACATGAACGGTGTCATCTCCTCGATGATACGGGCCTCGGCCTCGGTGAACGACAGGGCATCGACCAAGTAGCTTTCGGTCACAGTCTTCTGCAAACCCGTCTCCAAAATCTTGCTATATCTAATTTTACATTCAAACCAATTTGCCATAATCTACTTTTCTTTTAAATGAATAATTCCAATTGAGCGGCTGCAAAATTACAAAAAATCCACGTAATATCAGCTCGCAATTACACATAATTAAGCGGCCTCATTCAGTGCAGTTATGAAACGCAATGAGGTTTATCCATTTAAATACGGCAAGAGGAAGTGGTGAGGGAAACGCAGCACCAGCCATAATCATTTGAAGTTTCTGCGATAATCCATTGGCGACATTCGGCATTGCCTGCTATTATACTCCTTTCTTTTTCAACATGGGGAATGCGGTGGCTCAGTCGGCACAGCCCATTATCAGCTACAATTACGGCATTTCCCGTTGGGATTATGTGGCAAAGGCTCACAGGTTGCTGCTCATCACATCTTTACTATGCGGCATCGTCATTATGGCACTCTTCATGTTCGTTCCACAACCGCTTGTAGCCCTGTTCATAAATCCTGGCAGCATAGCTGCCGGCATCGCACAAAACGGACTTCCATATTACGCCATCGGCATCCCATTCTTTATCTTGAATGTCGCCATCGTAGGCTATTGCCAAAGCATCGAGAGAATGAAAGCGGCAATGACATTTGTGTTTTTGCGCGGAATAGGGCTATTGATACCCACATTCTTCTTGCTCCCTTCGCTGCTCGGAACAGAAGGCATTTGGCTATCCATGCCGTTGGCAGAAATCCTGACGCTGGCAATAATATGCTATGTGGTGGTTCTTTATGCGCAAAGAATAAGAGAAACTGTTTTGAATTTTGTCAGAAAAATGCCATCAGTTGGCAACAGCCACGGCATGCTTGCGGTCGTTCATTATCGCACGGCTGTTATCCATGGCCCAATCGATAAGCCCGTTTATGTGTGGAATCAGCGAATAGGCTCGCTGCGTAAGTGCATACTCTACCCGCGGGGGCACCTCAGCATACACGGTGCGAGTGACGTAGCCATCTTCTTCAAGGGTGCGCAACGTCACTGTAAGCATCTTTTGCGAAATATCGGGTATTTCCCGCTGCAACTCCTTGAAACGCACAGCGGCTTTACCCGATTTTTCGAGAGTGTATATCACAAGCATCGACCACTTGTCGCTTATCCGAGCCAGTATGTTCCTTATGGGGCAATCAGGGAACATCGCACTTTCAATATTTGTCCTGTTCATAGTCTTAACGAATTAACTCTACAAAAGTAAGCAAATTCCTTTTATGCTGCAAACGTATTTCCCACTTATCGCACCTTCGCATAACGATAGTGCGGCATATCCACGCCACGGTAATGCTTTACCACAACACCTTCAGTCCTAACCATGCCGCTGCGTTGCGCCACCTTTTGCGATGCAATGTTGCTATCCCTTATGATGGAACACACCTCTGTGGCACCAAGCACATTGAAGGCATAATCGATGCACCCACGGGCGGCCTCGGTGGCATACCCATGGTGCCAATAGCTGCGGTTGAACAAGTAGCCCACTTCAAGCACTTCCTGCCCGTTCCACATCTGCATAGTAAGCCCGCACTGCCCTATCACTTCGCCAGCAGCTTTCAGCACCACAGCCCACAGCCCGAAACCATATTCACGGTACCTGCACAACTGCCTGCCTATCCACTCCAAGACCTCGGCATCAGAAAACGCCCCTTCGTATGCCCACATAGTCTCCCCGTCCTGCAAAATTCCACATATCGCACGGAAATCCCCAAGCCCCATCTCCCTTATTATCAATCTATCAGTTTCAAAAATCATAAATCGGCGAGTTAGATAATGATGTATTGTAATTCAAGCACAAGCGATGGACTTTCCACCTCCGCTTGTGCTTGAAGTTGATGGAATTTTATTGAACTGCAAGTTTATAAGTCCTGCAACCAATGCGCACTATATAAATCCCAGCCTTAGATAATTCAAACCTGTCATCTGTCGTGACCTTCACCAAGCCGCCTTTCGTATCATAGACATAAATCTCTTGCCCTTCGGGCAATCGCTTGACAGAAACAGTATGATTAAATATTGTAACTTCTATTGAATCATCATCTTCACCCACTGATCTTACTCCCGCCAAAGCGTCGGCAATAAACACAACATTAAGGGTCGAGTTGTGGGTGAACTTCTGCAACACAATAGTCCCATTATTATGCTCTTGCTCTTCCCCGTCAAGTGTTACAGAATTGATGGTATATCCTTCATCTGGAGTAATTTTAAGTTCCACGCTCTCCATGCTTGTTACATTTATTGCGAAATTACCGTTAGGAACAACGACGGATAGCCAGTATTGTTCCGGCTCATTTACTATGATGTGGCACGTCGCTGATACATTACTTCCATCGGCAGCCTCACACTTAATATCGCATTCTCCCGGAGACACAGCAGATATTATTCCATTGCTGACCGTTGCAATATCTTCATTGTCGCTTGACCATATAAGGCTCTTATCATAAGCATCTTCAGGAAGAACTGTTGCTATAAGTTCAAATGTTTCCCCTACGGTCAAAGACTTTTCTGATTCCGAGAGTTCGATTGAGGCAACTTTCTTAGGCTCCTTAACATCTACCACGCAGTAGTTGCCAGCTCCGCTACCATCCGTCGCCCGTGCCCATATCCATACTCTACCAGCACCCCTTGCAGTGACTAATCCACTGCTGCTTACCGATGCCACGCTATAATCCTCGGTAGTCCAGTTCAGACTGCGATTTGTGGCATTCGTTGGATATGCAGTTGCACTCAACTGAATTGTCTCGCCAATCTCCAATGTAGCGGATGATGGGGAAACCTCAATGCGAGTGACATATACAGTATTAGACCTTATGGTAATATCATAATAAAAATCCATTGTGCGACGGAAGCCATCGATGTAGTACGAACAGTAGTAATACAATTTGGCTGTCCCAGCACTGTTGCCTTTTATGGTACAGGTCTTATTGGTTTTAGACTGGATTGAGATTGCTGAACTGCTTGTAGTCCATGTGTAGGTGATGCCTGTGGCGCGATTGAGAGTGGACTGGTAAGCCGCTCCTATGGAAACAGTAACCGTATTACCTTGTGTGACGGTTGCCTCTCCATCCTTGATTTGAGCATAAACTTGATTTGCCGATACCACCATCAGCATTAGCACTGAAAAGAGTTTCAAAAAATTCTTCATGACGTGATGTTTTGTTTTTTATAAATAGTAATGCGAGTTAGATAAAAATGCATTGTAAATTAAGTAGTTACCAAAAAAATAGCGATAAGCTCAGTAATCTTATATTCCAAAACAAGTAATAAACAACTGAAAATATTGCTACACCCACTCTTGACAAAAGTAATGAAAAATTACGATTAAAACGAGTGTACACCAAAATAAAAATACGGGCGTAGAGCCGTCTCGCATTTTCATTTTGATGTACGCTCAAACTATCATTTAATTCCGCACATAGCCTCTTAAAGAAGAGAAAAAACTTTCCGACAACCAATCGGGAACAATCCATCACAGCACTTGTGGGGGATTGGACGGGGCGTATGTGCTGCGTATGCGCCATTCGCGAGGATACAGGTTGTTGGCCCGGTTGCCAAGTTGCTTGGCAAATCCTATTGGAACACCTTGGTACTGCAACAGCACAATGCCACGCGGAGCATCGCCAAGCATTATGGCATCGCCGCGCAAGTATGCAATGGCATCGTTATAACCAACCTCCACGGTGACAAATGCGTCGCGATTCAGCGCAGTTGACAATGCAAGCGATTGCGACGGCACAATATCCTTGCCTTTTACCGTGCCAACTTCCACTCCGCCCGACAGCACCTTCACTTGCCGCGAAACGGCCTCCACATCACGGGCCAAGCCTTGCGGAACGGCTACCACCGTATCGCCATTTAACGAGAACGCAAATTCCCCACTGCCACCTATCAACCAGTTGCGCACCGCATCGGGCACCTTGGCCGCCACTCCGCTGCGTGTTCCAGTGCGCCGCTTGTCGGCAAATGCGGTACGAGCTTCGTCATCACCCGGTTTCCTCAATACGCACACAAACAAGCCTTCGCCACGTGTGCGGTGAGGCAAGAAACGGCAGCACCAATCTTTGCCCACACCCGGAGCCACATTCCACTCCAAGGGGAGGTCGAGACCGACAACTGTTGCCCCGTATTTCGCCTCGATATATTCCACCATAGCCTCGTTTTCGTCGCGGTTATAGGTACATGTGCTATAAATAAGCAAACCGCCGGGAGCGATGGCATCCCACACGTTGTCGATTATCAGCCGCTGCCGCTCGGCGCACTGGGCTACAAGTGCAGGCGACCACTGCTCCACCGCTCCCAGGTCTTTGCGGAACATACCTTCGCCGCTGCACGGCACATCGGCAGCCACAACGTCGAAGAAGTGCGTAAGCCTGCCAAATCGGCTGCTGTCGTCGCTTGTAACCACGCAACCGGGTATGCCCCATTTCATCACGTTTTCTTTCAATATGGCTGCCCGTTGCGGCACCACCTCGTTGCACACCATGAGCGACCCGTGGGGCAATGCCGACACTGCAGCCGTGGTCTTGCCGCCGGGGGCGGCACACAAGTCCAAGTAACGCACCGGGCGGTCAATTAGCCGCCTTATGATATAATCGACAATCATCGACGAGGCATCTTGCACATAATACAGCCCGGCATGGAAAATGGGGTCGAAGGTGAACTGTTCATGTCCTTGCAGGTAATAACCGGTGCTGCACCATGGCACACGTTCAGCCGCGGCTGGGCGCATTGCAGTCTTGGCCGCATTCACCCTGACGCTTGTCTCCGCAGCTGTTCCGGCAATAGTGGAAAGCAGTTGCTCCCCTTCATCGCCGGGGAACAACTGCCTTATGTTCTCTATGAATTGTGCATGCAATTGCGTCATCATTTCCCATCTATGCGGTTAAGGGCATACGCGGCAGCGCCAAGTTGTATTGCCCGGCTCGAACCTATGCGCGACACCGTGACACCTATGCGCTTGTGAGGGTCGTAATCTACCATGCGGTCACTGCCATACACTTGTAACTTGCGAGCCTCGCCGTGCGCAAACTGCATGAACTCGCCTTCATCGTCGAGGTTATACACTTGCGACTGTACACAGCTCAGCGATTCGCCGTTGTAGTTGAGCAACTTCCCACGCATTTGCGCCAGCAATGCAGGCATGAAGAACTTGTTGCCGCGAGCCACGCCGCCACCCAGCACCACTATGCCGTCGATGAGCGACGCCGCCGATGCTATGGCATCACCAGCCACAGTGCCAAATATCTCAAAAGCCTTCAACGCTGCCTCACGGTCGCCCGGTCGTGTGCCATCGGCTATGTCATATATGTCCTTGGTTTCGAGCAACGGGTCGTTGATGCCACTCAACCGAGCATACTCGCGGCGTATTCCACCGGCCGAAACGGTTGATTCGGCGATATGGTCGGAATATATGCTATTGCGCAGGCAGAATGTTTCCACGCAAGAATTGTCGCCTATATGCAACCTTCCCCCCGAAACAATTCCCACGCCAAACCCCGTGCCAAAGGTGTAGCCAAGCAGGTTGCCATACCGCTTGGGGCTGCCAAGCTCGGCAAGCCGGGCGTTAATCTCGGGCAAGCGGCCAGCAAACGCCTCGCCGTATGCAAACAGGTCTCCATCGTTGTTTATGAACACCGGCACCCCGAAACGGTCTTCGAGGAACGGCCCCAGAGCCACTCCCGAACGAAAAGCAGGGAAATTGGGCAGGAAACCGCCTATCACGCCATTGGGATAATCGGCCGGTCCTGGAAAGGCGAAACTAATAGCCACCGCCGGCGACGGCAGCTGCCTCGATACAGTTTCAAATCCTTGCACCATAGCCTGCAAGCACTTGTCGAGGTTGTCGCCGCTCGAAGGCAAAGTAATAGGCTCAACAATCAATTGTCCGCCGCTGACGGCACTGAACACAAGGTTGGTTCCCCCAGCATCGAGGGTCATCACCACCCGGTTGTCTATTTCAGGTTTTTCCATTTTTATTTTTATTGTTCTATATACTGTTCAACTATCTTTTCGATTTCAACAGGAGTGCTCACTATGTGTCCGGCATGGTACTCCACAAGCTCCTTTTCGGGGCGAAATCCCCACGTCACGCCCACCGAGTCGATGCAGGCGCGGCGGGCAGTCTCCATGTCAACGCCCGAGTCGCCCACATACAGCGCATCGCTCTTCCGCACCTTGGCCTGCGCAAGTATCGAGAATACTATCGACGGGTCGGGCTTCACGGGTATCCCCTCCTTCTGTCCTTCGATGGCGGCAAAAGCCACGTCGGGGAAATAGTGGCGTATCAACTTTTGGGTAGCCAAGTCATACTTGTTGGAGGCTACGGCTATCTTCACACCCTCCTCCTGCAGCCATTCGAGCATATCGGTTATCCCTGGATAGGGAGCCGTATAGTCGGTATTGTGTTCGTTATAATATGCCTTGAAATCGGCAAGCATCTTGTCGATGACAAGTTCTTTGTTGATGTCCTCGGGCAACACACGCTCTATGAGCTTGCGCACCCCGTTCCCGACGAAAAACGGATAAGATGCCACGCTGTGCGTCGGGTAGCCGTTCACTTCAAGGGCATAATTGGCCGCGCGGCCCAAGTCCTCAATAGTGTTGAGCAAAGTTCCGTCAAGGTCGAAGATTACTAATCGTTTCATAACTTTATGATAGCATATATGTAAGTGTTAATAATATCAGAATGGATAGCCCACCGAGAAGTGGAATGTGGCATCGCGCGACCAATTGGGGTGGATAATAGGCCACCGCTCCTGATTGCGGGCAGGATTATGGGCTTTCATGCCAAGGTCGAAACGCAACAAGAAATATGTGAAATCGAGCCTCAACCCAAGCCCGTAGGCAAGCGCAATCTGCTTGTAGAACTCGTTGAACTTGAACACTCCGCCCGGCTGGCTTTCATATTCCTTTATAGTCCATATATTACCTGCATCGATAAACGCGCCCAATTCTAGCACCCAAAACAATTTAGCCCGGTATTCCACATTCATGTCGAGACGGATGTCGCCGCACTGGTAAATGAAACTATTCACCGAATTGGCCGCATCGAAACTGCCGGGACCGAGAGTCCGCACCCCCCAGCCGCGCACCGAGTTGGCACCGCCCGAATAGAACCGTTTCTCAAACGGCAGCACCGTGGCATTGCCGTATGGCACGGCAGCTCCGGCCCCCACATGGAACGACACCGAGTGGCGGGTTGACATGGAATGTGTGAACGAGAAGTCGGCATCGACCTTGGCATACTGCGAATAACGTATGCCAAACACCTCGTATGCATCACCATCGCGGCTTTGCCCCACAGCATTGGATATTCCGTACAGCAGATTGCCAGCGGTCTCGGCAGCAGCGCGTATCGTATATACGTTGCGCTGGAAATTCGATGCCAGCGGCGATGCCTGCCGCTTGTTGGAGTGGTAATAGGAATACCCTAAGCGCATTATGAAGTGGTCCTCGTAGGAATAACGCAGCAGCGGATTGGTGATGTCGTCAAGGAAACCCACTTGGCTATTGGGCAGATAGACGTAGCTCACATCAATAAGATTGAACGTGTGCCGCGTGCGAGTGTGGTTGCGGGTGTTCGACCAGTGGTATTTCCACCCGGCACCGGCAATTACACGCGTATATTCGGGCCGCTCTTGATAATTGAATGTGGTGAGGAACTCGGTGGTGGCAAGCACACGCTGCTTAAACTCCTTCTTCAAGAACGGGAACTTGAACTTGGGGAATGTGATGCCCACTTCGCCCGAATATTCCGAATAATTATCGTTGATAAGCCCCGACAAGTCGCCCGACAGGCTCTCGTATGACGCACGGAACTTGGTGTCGAGCACCTCGGCTCCCTTGGCTATGTTGCGGTGCGTGTAGGATGCCCCCACGCCAAAACCCAAGTCACCCTCGGAATTAGTGCCTTCAAGCGACAGCGACACCGTCTGCGACTTGCCTTTCGTCAGCAGGAAATATGCGTCAACCCACACTTTGCCGTCAATACGCCCCACCGGCACCACCTCCACGTTGACGAACTTCAGCACTCCGAGCCTACCAAGCGCACGGTAAGTGCGGTCGATGTCGGATGAGCTGTACAATTTTCCTGGTATGACGAAATTGCACTCCTCTATAACCGACGGGCGTATATACTTGTCGTCATACAGTATGTTTATGCCGCGGTATTCGGTCGTGTCCTGCGCCCGGTATGTCTCCCTGCCGTGCATCACAAGCGGGTCGTAATTGGTGACGTAAGTTACGCTACGCACGAAAAACGGCTCATGATGGTCGTAATACACCATTTCGCTATTTTGGTACGGGGGCATGGTGTTAAGCGTAAGCACCACGTCTTTCTGCCCCTCGGCAGTGTCGGCGGTGAATGTGATATATTCCTTGTTGAATGCGTAATAGCCGTGTTCGCGCAGCCGATTAGTTATCCCCTGGCGTTCAAGGTCGAGCTGGGTACGGTCAAACAGGTCGCCGCGTTTCAGCACGAAACTTGCCGAGTCGGCAAGGATAAGATGCCGCAACGTGTCGTCGGGGATGTTGTAAACAATGCTGTCGATGTAGTGCGGCTCGCCAAGTGTCACATTGTAGCGCACATCAATGCGCCGTTTTTTGTCGTTTACCGTGGTATCGCATTCCACTGTCGAATTCATGTATCCCATGTTCACCAAGGCTGTCTGCAACTGGCTAACCGATGCGTCGGTCAGTTCCTGGTCGTATATCACCGGCGGCGTGCCCACACGCTGTATCCAGCGGTTAGCCCACTTGGTGCTGTCACGCCCCGACAAGTTGTAAAACCACAGCTGCAACTTCAGTCCTCCCAGCACCTCATGGTTGGGCTGCTGGCGTATGTAGCTCTGCAAGTCGGTCTTGCTTATGTGGTGGTCGTGCCTGTCGGCAATTTTTATGTCCACATTGTCGAGCAAATACTGGCCTTGAGGCACATGCTTGGTCATATTGCACGAGGCAAGCGGCAGCAACATTGCGGCGATGGCGCAAACCACCGCCACAGCCCGCACTCTTCCATGCCATGCTTGCCGCTTCCCCATCCCTGCTACCGCTTATAAGCCTCCCAATACAAACGTTTGCAATCATCGGCAGTATATGCCTTGGGCGCATTGCCGGGGCTTCCGCTCGCAATGGCATCGGCGGCCATCTTGTCGGTGGCTGCCGTGAAATCGGCCTCGCCTATCCCATATTCTTGCAGCGACGGCACCTGGCACGTGTGGCACAATTTCTCGATTTGCCCGACAAATGCCTGTGCCGCTTCGTCGTCGGGGCAATCGGCACCGACAGCGCCAGTGAGGCGCGACAAGCGAGCAAGGCGGCCTGCGGCGCATGGCACCAAGTCGGCCAAGCACGTAGGCAACAGCATTGCATTCGACAATCCGTGCGGCACATGGAACAGCGCGCCTATCGGGCGGCTCATGCCGTGCACCACAGTCACGCTCGAATTGTTGATGCAAATACCGGCATCGAGTGCGGCACGAGCCATTTCGCGCCGGGCATCGGCATTGCCGCCATCGGCGTATGCCACCGGCAGGTACCGCATTATGCGGCACACGGCGGCCTCGGCGAGTGCGTCGGTCTCGGGCGTGGCTTTAACCGACACATACGACTCCACCGCATGGGTCAAGGCATCAAGCCCTGTGGCCGCCGTCACACTCTTAGGCGCGTTCATGCCCAGCGTGTAGTCAACTATGGCAAGCCGCGGCAGCAGCACGTCGCCCTTGAGCAGCATCTTTATCCCACGCTTGGTGTCGGTGATTATGGTGAAACGTGTAGCCTCCGAACCCGTGCCGGCTGTCGTGGGTATGGCCACTATGGCAGGCATATTCCGGCTGAACTCCTTGCCCATATAGTCGGTTATATGGCCTGGGTGGCCAAGCATAGCGGCAATGGCCTTTGCCGCATCCATAGGACTTCCGCCCCCTACGCCTATGCAAAAGTTGCACCTCTCGCTATAATAAGCGTCAACGCCATCCTGCACCATTCTGTCGGTAGGTTCGCCGTCAATCAAGTCAAACACCACATATTCCATTCCGGCACGTTCAAGCACGGCCTTCAGCCTTTGCATCATGGCCGAACGAGCCACATGCGGCCCTGTCACCACAAACGCTTTGCGCCCAAATTGCCGCAGCAAGTCGCCGCAGCTTTCCAAGGCACCAGCCTCGCATACTATCTTGTTCGGTTGATTTAACATTTCTTGTGTTGCATTTTTTATTGATGCGAAGTTACAGCAAAAGTCTCAGAAAACGCAGCAAGAGCCTGTTTATTTTTGTCAAACAGGCTCTTTAGGGGGTTATTTATGTGGCTTGAATATCAATAATCCATATCGCCGCCATATCCGCCATCGCCCATGCCGCCGCCATTTCCAGCAGGCTTGCGCATATCGGGCTTGCGGGCCTTGGCGTTGCCAAAACTGTATGACACCGAGAATTGCACCCTGCACCCTCCACGGTAACGCTCGGTGTACTGCTCGAAGTCGCTACCGTAGGTCATCTGCTTTCTGCGCGACGAACTTAGCAGGTCACGCACGTTCACCGAAAAAGCCCAGTCGCCAAGCGACTTCTTCACACCACCGTCGATGCGGTAACGCGGGTCGCGCGACCCCTGTGCCGTGATTTGCCTCGAATGGTAACGTCCCCTCAACTGTAAGCTCAAATCCCACGGCAATTTCACAGCGGCCATCACATTGAAATCCCATGCGAAGTCGCTCTCGCTGTCGCCGGTGACCGGAGTCGACAATCCTTCGGGAAGGAAACTGAAAGCATCGAGCTTGTTGTAAAACAGATTGACAGTCGTGGTCAAATCGAGGCACTTGAACAAAGAGTTCTTCACCACAAATTCGGCTCCTGTTTCAAGCGACTGCGACACATTCTCGCTTGTGGTGTTCATCACGCCATCGCGCATGAAACTTATGCGCTGTATCACATCGTCGGTAGTGCGGTAATACCCCGACAGGGAAATCACATGGTCGGTCCAATTCTTTATGTAATTCAGCTCGAAGGCATTGGCAAACTGTGGCTGCAACTCGGGGTTACCATACGATATATTAGTGGGATCGCTTATGTTGACAAACGAATTAAGCTGACCTCCCCACGGGCGGCGTATGCGGCGCGTGTAGTTCACTTGCACCTCATTGTCGGCAGGCAACGAATACGACAGAAACACGCTGGGGAACAAGGCAAACTTATTGGTCACAAACGGTTTCGCCGATGCCTCGCTTTCGCCATATCCCAGCGAAGTCACCTCGTTGCGCCAATACTCCCCACGCAGCCCTGCCGAGAAACTGAAGTCGCTAATCTTGCCGCCCAGCGTGGCATACACGGCCTGTATGTTCTGATTGTAGATAAACCTGTTATACAAATCCTCGTCTATCGGCATATCGGCGGTCGTCAGCCCAGTCCATGTGGTCATGGGGCTGTTCTCGTGGCTCAATGTTCCTTTGTAACCGGCCTCCACCTTGAACATATCGCTTACCTGGTTGCTGTAATCGAGTTGGAACTCCCAGTTGCGCACATCTATGTCGCTCTCCTGCCTCTGCACGTATGTATCGAGCGAGTCGGGGTACTCATATTGCCGCTGGTAGGTGGTGGTACTGGGCATGCGCCACTTGTTGAACGACACCGATGCCATCAAGTTGTGCGTGTCGCTGAACTCGTGGCTGTAGTCGAGCGAGACGTTGCCGCCGCGCCCGTTGTTGTCGGCATCGCTGTCGCTGAACCCCGATGTGAAATTTCCCGGCTCGGTGCTATCGTAATTGGTGCGGCTGCGGTTCCATCCCCCACCCACCATTCCAAATCCGCCAAGCGACAGGGCATCGGCCTCGGTTATGTGGTAAGTGGCTCCGGCACGGAAGAACACCGACGTGTTGCGGCGTTCCGAGTCGGTAAGCGAATTGAGGTATGTGCCGTCATCGTATGTGCGGTATGAATTGTTCTCACTCTCGTTGTGCCAACCGCGCAGTCCCACATTGGCGTATGCATCCCATTTGCCCACGTTAAAATTTATGTTTCCGCCGGCATTGTATCCGCCCTGCGTGTTCGCGCCCACTTGCGCGCCGCCAAAGTATCCCGGCTGGCGGTTTTGCTTCAGCACTATGTTTATTATCCCCGATGTGCCTTCAGGGCTGTATTTTGCCGACGGATTGGTGATTACTTCCACCTTCTCGATAGTCTCGGCAGGCAACTGCTCAAGAATTTGCCCCCGGTTGTCGGCACTCAATCCCGATGGCCGCCCGTTTATCCAAATGGTTACCGACGTGTTGCCGCGCAACGACACCTCACCGTCATCATCCACCTCAACCGACGGGATGGTTTCGAGTATTTCACTTGCCGACGCGCCTGCCGCGGCAATGTTTTGGTCCACGTTGAACACCTTCTTGTCGAGTTCAAAGCGCATCTGCGACTTCGTGCCCACCACCTCTATCTCGTCGAGGACATGGGAATCCTCGCCAAGCTCCACAACATCGAGATAAAGCGACTGGTTCCCGGAATTTATCACTGCATCGACCAGTGCCGGCTTATAGCCCACAAACGACAGTTTTACATTATAACTGCCGCTTGGCACCCCATTTAACTTGAACGCCCCATCGACTCCCGACATGGTGCCAACTGGCAATTCCTTGCCGCTCGACTTGTCGCTCACGGTCACGTTTACAAATTCCATCGGCTCGTCGGTCGATGCATCGACCACTTTCCCGGTTATCACTGCCGCCGATACCGGGTATATAACGGATAACATTGCGGCTGCCACCGCTGCCGCCACTGTTTTTTGCCTCATTAAACCTAAAATATTACAAGAAACAATTCACTTTTTTACCAAGAGGGTGGAGATAATCCCACACAGACTTATTAGAGTAACCTAAAACCCAAAAGTTAAACATCGCAGTCCGAAATATTCGTACTTTTTTTTCTACACCCCTCGAAAATCCAGCACAAAAATACACACTTTAGCCACACTACGGCCAACGGCACTATCCCAATTTACACTCATTAAATATTAATTAGCAAACTTTATGGGGCAGCATTCCGTTGTAACATTTTCAATACACACAGGCGCATCAGCACAGCCGCGCATACAGCCCCGGCGGCATCGGCAAGCAAGTCGAATATATCGGCACTGCGCCCAAGCCCCATAAGCCCTTGCGCCACTTCAATGACCCCACCAAGCACAACGGCGGCCACCGTGGCGGCCACTACCCGGCCCATGCCGGGCAAGCGCGGCAAATCCCCCTTGCTGCAATCGAAAATAAAAGATGCCGCAATAGCGAAAAACATCAAGAAGTGCACCACCTTGTCGGCTCCGGGGAAATCAAGCAACCCTCCACCCTGCACCGGCTGCGGCGCAAGACACAAATACAAGACGACAAGCGTAAAGAAAGCCGACGCCACACCCGTGGGAACTTTAAGCAAAAATTTAAACATCATTTTGTAGCCTGAAAAATTATTCTGTGCAAAATTAACAATTTATCATTCAAAACAATTACATTTGCATAGCAAATACCACAACATACAACAAAAATTTCGCTACTTCGGAACATGACAAACAATAACCACCACTCGACATTCGGGTCAAAGATAGGCGTGATAGCAGCCACCGTGGGGTCGGCTGTGGGATTGGGCAACGTGTGGCGTTTCCCAAGCTTGGCGCAAGCCAACGGCGGCGCAGCCTTCCTCGTCATTTATATCATAAGCATACTCATACTTGGCATCCCGGTGATGCTGGCCGAAACGTCGCTGGGCCGGGCAGGACGCTCCGACTCGGTGGGCGTGTTCAAGAACCTAACCCCACGCAGCCGGTGGTGGATTGTAGGCGTGGTCGGCATAGCGGCATCCTACATAATACTGTCTTACTACATGGTAGTGGCCGGGTGGACGCTCGAATACATCTACCAGTCGGCCACCGGGTGGCTGTTTGAGGGAACAGGCGGCACCGCCGCCGACAGCACTCTGTACCAGCAAAAAATGTCGCAAATGATAAGCACCGGCTGGAACCCGCTACTGTGGACCTACATAGTAATCGTAATCAACCTGCTTATCCTGCTAAAAGGGGTGCAAAAAGGGATAGAGAAAATGTCGAACATAATGATGCCAATGCTCTTCGTGATACTGCTCGTGTTTGTGGGCGTAGCAATGACCCTGCCCGAGACTCAAAAAGGGCTGGAATTCTTCTTAAAGCCCGACTTTGGCAAAATCAACATCGACGTGGTTATGGCGGCACTCGGCCAGGCATTTTTCTCGATGAGCCTCGGCATGGGGATATTGGTCACATACTCGTCTTATTATCCCAATGACATAAAGCTTATAGGCACATCTTTCACCGTCACGGGGCTCAACTTCTTGGTCGCATTCATGATGGGGCTTATAATATTCCCGGCAGTGATGAGCTTCAACGTGGTTATAAACCCCGACAGTCTTTCGGGTACCACATTGGTGTTCGTCACACTGCCCGAGGTATTCAATTACATGGATATGCCGCGCTTTTGGGCCGTGCTGTTCTTCACTCTGCTATTCCTTGCCGCCGTCACGTCAACCATCTCGATAGCCGAGGTGTCGATAGCATTCGTTCGCGACCGATTCCACACTTCGCGCCTGCGTGCATGCCTTGTGGTGTTGCTGCCGGTATTCGCCACATCGGCCGTGTGTTCGCTGTCGCTTGGTGCAGTGCCGGGGTTGAAAATTGCCGACATGACGGTGTTCGACTTCCTCGACACATTCACCACCAACGTGCTACTCCCCGTGAGCGCATTCTGCATTTGCGTTTACGTGGGATGGGTGCTGCGCAAGAAGTTCATAATCGACGAACTAAGCAACTACGGCTCATTCCATTCGCGCCTTGCGCCGGTAGCCGCATTCCTAATCAAGTGGGTGTGTCCGCTGCTCATTGCCGCTATATTCCTGTTCTACATAGCCTCGCTGCTGTAAATACACTATGGCCAAGATAGGTGAATGGTTCAAGATGTCGCGCCCGCAGCGCATTGCCGCCACAGTGCTCTTGGTGCTGATAGTGGCGGTGGTGGCCGTGCGGTTGTCGCTCTCGCGCAGCCGTCCGCTGCCTGCCGAGGTGGAACGGCAAGCCATGGAGATGGCCGCATTCCGCGCAGCCATCGACAAGGCAGCCATCGACACCGCCCCACGACCGCGCCGCAAAAAAGCAGCCAAGCCAGTGGTTCTCGACCGTGAAATAGAAGACATCCGCACACATTAGCCCATTGCAGCCATCGACAAGGCAAAAAACGGTAACGAGATTTTGTGGTTGCAACGATTTGCTGTAATTTCGCACTACGGTTTTTAATTGGCTTTCAAAGTGTCGTCGAAATTCAATACTTTCTCAATCAATATTCGCGGGCAGTTAATTGAGATTGCCCGTCCATGGGTCATGGGCATACTCAACGTAACGCCCGATTCGTTCTACTCGGCCAGCCGCGCTCCCGGCAATGAGGAAATCGCAACCCGTGTGCGGCAGCTCGTCTCCCAGGGTGCCGACATCATCGACATAGGCGGATATTCATCGCGCCCGGGTGCCGACGACGTTACAGCTCAAGAGGAATACGCCCGGCTGAAACGCGGCATCGAGGCAGTGAAAGCCATTGCCCCCGAAATGATTATATCAATCGACACTTTCCGTGCCGACGTGGCTCGCAGGTGCGTTATCGACGACGGTGCCGACATCATAAACGACATTTCGGGAGGAGACCTCGACTCCTGCATGCACGCCACGGTGGCACAGCTGCACACCCCATACGTGATGATGCACACTCGCAGCACCCCTGCCACAATGCAGCAGCACTGCGATTACCCTCATGGCGTGACTGCCGACGTAATTGCCTCGATGGGGCAGAAAATCGACCACCTGCGGCAACTTGGCGTGTGCGACATCATTGTGGACCCCGGTTTCGGATTTGCCAAGACTTTGGAACAGAATTACGAACTGCTCAATAACCTTGAAGAATTCCACCTGCTCGGCCTGCCGCTGCTGGTGGGCATATCGCGCAAGTCGATGATTTACCGGCTGCTTGGCACCACGCCCGAAGAGTCGCTCAACGGCACCACCGTGCTCAACACTGCCGCGCTGCTGCACGGCTGCCACATATTGCGCGTGCATGACGTGGCACAGGCCGTAGAGGCCGTAAAAATCACCAGCGCACTGACTCGCAACTATGAATACAAACCATTATATACACAAATATAGCAAATCATGTCATTCGGAATAAAAGATGCAATCGACATAATAGTGGTGGCGACACTGATGTTCTACACCTACCGCATGATGAAAGAATCGGGCACGCTCAACATCTTTTATGGTGTGCTGGCATTCATCGTTGCATGGGTGGTGATGTCCGAAATCCTCGATATGCGCCTCATCGGCACCATCATGGATATGTTTGTCAACATCGGGTTGATAATCATTGTCATCCTGTTCCAAGACCAAATCAAGCGTTTCTTGGTGGAGATAGGCTCGCACAAGCGGTGGCAATGGGTCAACAACATATTCAGGCACAACACTGCCGACGAGACGGGGAAAGAGAAAAAATGGATTCTGCCGGTGGTGTATGCCTGCATGAACATGGCCAAGTCGAAAACCGGCGCACTGATAGTGATACAGCAAAAGATGCTGCTCGACGACTATGAACACACCGGCGACATTATAAACGCCAACATCAACGCTCGCCTCATCGAGAACATATTCTTCAAGAACAGTCCCTTGCACGACGGAGCAATGATAATAGCAGGCGAACGCATAGCATCGGCCGGCTGCATTCTGCCCGTGTCGCACGACACCAACCTGCCACGCAACCTGGGCCTGCGCCACCGCTCGGCACTTGGCATAGCACAGGCCACCGATGCAGTGGCCGTGGTGGTGTCGGAAGAAACTGGCAACATATCGATGGCATATCGCGGAAGGCTGTTCCAAAAGTTGTCGAGCACAAGCCTCGAAAAACGCCTCTCCGAAATCTGCCAGTAATCCCCACAAAAAACAGCACTAATCATGATTGAATACATAAAAGGCCCTGTGGCCGAAATAACGCCGGCCTACGCCGTAATCGACAATCACGGCATAGGGTACATGATAAACATATCGCTCTATGCCTACGAACGCCTGCAACAGGCCGCCGAGGCCAAACTTTACATATACGAGGCCCTGCGCGAAGACGCCCACCAGCTATTCGGGTTCATCGACAAGCGCGAGCGCGAATTGTTCTTGCTGCTGATAAGCGTGTCGGGGGTGGGTCCCAACACGGCACGCATGATACTGTCGGCAATGTCGCCCGACGAGCTTAGCGCGGCCATCGCCAGCGGCAACGACGTATCGCTGAAAGCAGTGAAAGGGATAGGCGCAAAAACGGCGCAACGCATAATTGTGGACTTGAAGGACAAAATAAAAACCGCCGATGCTACGTTATTATCCAAAATGCCCTCCAACAACGAGGTATATGAAGAGGCATTAGCAGCACTCGTCATGCTCGGGTTCACGCAGGCCATGTCGCAAAAGGTGCTTGCTAAGCTGCTTGCCTCAAACAGCAATCTCACTGTGGAAGAAGCCATAAAGCAGGCCCTGAAAATGATGTGACGGGAACGCACACCCCACCGGCAAAGTTCCTCGCACATGCATCACACCCGGCCTGCACGGCTATCCTGTGTCCAGTGCAGTTGCCACTGAATATGCCAAGCGAGGACGAGGGCCGATAGTAACGACTGTTTCAAGAATGAGATGAAGGGCTTTTTGACCAAAAGCAACCGTAAAATAAAATTTTGGGCCGCGGCCGCAGGCATGATGCTACTGGCATCGGCCGGCGGTTTCTATGCCTATGGCCAATACTACACTTCCCAGCTGCCACCGCCGCCCCCCACAGCCCCGGCCGGCAATAAGGCATCCGAAACCGACACCATCGAAACGCAATTTCCGGTGCGGCCCACCGTGCCCGACACCTACGACTACCTTGAGGAACAAAACAGCTATGCTGCCGACCTCAAAAATCCGTCGAACATCACCACCGAGGCCGAATATGACTACGCGACGGGGTGCTACATCATTCGCACCAAACTTGGCGACAAGGAGATAGCAACACCGTTCATGCTCTCGGCCGACGAATATAACAACCTCGTCCTGCGCCAGTCGATGCAGGAATATTACAGGCAAAAGAACTCCGACCTGGCACAAGAAAAGAAAGACCCTTTCAACTTCCTCGACATGAGTTTCGGCTTGGGGCCGCTCGAAAAGGTGTTCGGCCCCGGCGGGGTGCAATTGAAGACGCAAGGCTCGGTGCAATTGCAATTAGGCATGAAAATGAACAAGACCGACAACCCTGCCCTGTCGGTCGATGCCCGGCGCAGCACATACTTCGACTTCGACGAAAAGATACAAGCTACCATCAATGCATCGGTGGGCAGCAAGATGAAGTTCAACATGAATTACAACACCGATGCCACATTCGACTTCGACTCGCAGAACCTGAAACTGCAATACGAAGGCGAGGAGGACGAAATCATAAAGTCGATAGAGGCCGGTAACGTGAGCATGACCACCGGGTCTTCGCTCATTAGGGGTAGCACGGCACTGTTCGGTATCAAGACCACCATGCAATTCGGCAAACTCACGGCCACGGCACTCGTGTCGCAGCAGAACAGCGAGTCGCAGACGGTAAACACCCGCGGAGGCGCACAAACCACCGAGTTCAGCATCAACGCCGACGAATACGATGCCAACCGACATTTCTTCCTGGGGCAATTCTTCTATGACAACTACGACAACTTTTGCTCCACTCTGCCGCTCGTCAACTCGGGCATCAACATCACACGCATCGAGGTGTGGGTGACCAACAAGCGGCAAAACTATGAAGAGTCGCGCAACCTTGTTGCATTCATGGACCTTGGCGAAAACAAACGCCTTGCCAGCAACCACTGGATTGCCAACGCCGCACAAAACAACCCGTCGAACAATGCCAACAACCTGCTCGACGAGATACGAACCGACTATCCCGACGCTCGCTCCATAAGCCAAGTAACAACTGCACTGCAACCGCTATCGGCCTACGGAATAGAGGGCGGGCGCGACTATGAGAAGGTGGAGAGCGCACGGTTGCTTAGCTCGTCGGAATACACGCTCAATTCCGCGCTCGGATACATATCGCTGCGCTCGGCACTGAGCAGCGACGAGGTGCTTGCCGTGGCCTACGAATACACCTATCAGGGCCAAACCTACCAGGTGGGCGAATTTTCGGGCGACATCACATCGTCCGAGCAGTCGCTATATGTGAAGATGCTCAAAGGCTCCACCGTGTCGCCCTATCTGCCGGCATGGAAACTGATGATGAAAAACGTGTATTCACTCGGTGCCTACCAAGTGCAGAAGGAGAACTTCCGCCTCAACGTAAAGTACCTTAGCGACACCACCGGCACCGAGATAAGCTATATCCCCGACGGCCCCATCAACGGAACACCGCTCATTCAAGTGCTGAACGTCGATAGACTGGACTCAAACGACCAGCCCAACCCCGACGGACGTTTCGACTACATCGAGGGATATACCATACTATCCTCCAACGGCAAGGTCATATTCCCGGTCACCGAACCGTTCGGGCGGCACCTGCGCCGCATGATAGGCAACGATGCCATCGCCGACCGCTACGTGTATGAAGAATTGTATGACTCCACGCTGACGGTGGCGCAACAGCTTTCCGACAAGAACAAGTTTACGCTGTCGGGCGAATACCAGGCATCGTCGGGGTCGCAAATCAACCTCAACGCCATGAATGTACCGCAAGGGTCGGTGGTGGTAACCGCCGGCGGCGTGACGCTTACCGAAAACAGTGACTACGTGGTTGACTACAACATGGGTATCGTCACCATCATCAACCAAAGCATCATCGATGCAGGCACAAGCATAAGCGTTTCGCTCGAAAACCAATCAACATTCAGCACCCAGCGCAAAACGCTGCTCGGGCTAGACCTCAACTACCAGTTCTCGCCCGACTTCAACATAGGAGGTACCATAATGCACTACTCCGAAAAGCCGCTGACCGAAAAGGTGTCGATAGGCAACGAAGTGGTGAAAAACACCATCTGGGGCTTGAATTTCGCTTACAAGAATGAATTCATGTGGCTCACCAACTTGCTCAACAAGATACCCACCGTCAACGCCACAGCCCCGTCGTCAATCAGCTTGGAGGGAGAATTTGCCCAACTCATACCGCATCAGGCGCACACAGGCTCGTCGGAGGGCAGTTCGTATATCGATGACTTTGAATCAACGCAAACGGGCATCGACCTGCGCTCGCCTTACCAGTGGTTCCTATCGGCAACGCCCTACGACCCCGATAAAAACGCACTTTTCCCCGAGGCCGCACTGAACAACAGCATCGACTACGGCAAAAACCGAGCCTTGCTCGCTTGGTACTACATTGACCGTATGTTCACCGAGCGCAACTCGTCGCTCGCCCCGGGCTATATACGCAACGACCTCGCCCAGCTGTCGAACCCATACGTGCGCGAGATAAACTACACCGAGCTTTATCCCGACCGCGAGCTAAGCTACGGCGAATCGACCACCATACAAACCCTGAACCTGTCGTTCTACCCCAACGAGCGCGGCCCATACAACCTCGACGCTACCAACATCGACAGCGAGGGCAACTTGCTATACCCCGAACGGCGGTGGGGCGGCATCATGCGCAAGCTCGACAATACCGACTTCGAGACATCTAACATCGAATACATCCAATTCTGGATGATGAGCCCGTTCCTCGACCCCGACAACCCTAACAACGAGGGCGGCGACCTGTACTTCAACTTAGGCGAAGTGAGCGAAGATGTGCTGAAGGACGGCTACAAGTCATACGAAAACGGTCTGCCTGTGGACGGCAGCGAACAATATATGCTCGAAACCGTGTGGGGACGCGTGTCAACACAGACGTCGCTCACCTACGCTTTCGACAACACCGCCGACTCGCGCCGCGTGCAAGATGTCGGCTTGGACGGGCTGAGCAACGATGCCGAGTTCTCGCACAGCAGCTATGCCGCTTTTGTCGAAGAACTGCGTTCCAAGCTGTCGCCGACGGCACTGGCGCAGATGCAGCAAGACCCATTCTCGCCGCTCAACGACCCGGCCGGCGACAACTACCACTTCTACCGCGGATACGACTACGACGAGCGGCAACTGTCGATACTTGAACGCTACAAGCACTATAACGGAACCGAGGGGAACTCGCTTTCGAGCGAAGAGGCCGGCGACGCGCTCTACCAGTCGGCACGTAGCGTGCCCGACGTGGAAGACATCAACGGCGACAACACGCTAAACGAGTATGAACGCTACTTCCAGTACCACATCTCGCTGCGCCCCGAGGACATGGTGGTGGGGCAAAACTACATCACCGACGTGCGCGAGACCACCGTCACCACTCGCGACGGCAACCGCCAAGACGTGCGCTGGTTCCAGTTCAAAATCCCATTGAGCGAATACGAGAAAACGGTAGGCTCAATCTCCGACTTCTCGACAATACGTTTCATACGTATGTTCATGACGGGGTTCAAGAACACCACGCACCTGCGTTTCGCCACGCTCGAATTGGTCCGCGGCGAATGGCGCACCTACGACTACAACTTGAACACCCGCGGCGACGCACCAGCCGAGGGGAACATCGACGTGAGTGCTGTGAACATCGAGGAGAATGCAGGCCGCACCCCGGTCAACTACGTGCTGCCTCCGGGCGTGACGCGCATCATCGACCCGGGCCAATCGCAGGCAGTGCAACTCAACGAGCAATCAATGTCGCTTGAGATAACCGACTTGCAGCCGGGCGACGCACGGGCCGTGTACCGCAACACGAGCCTCGACCTGCGCATCTACAAGCGGCTGCAAATGCACGTCCACAACGAGGCATTGGTTGACGACGTTACAGGCCTCACCAATGGCGACGTGGCCATGTTCGTCCGCCTTGGTTCGGATGTCAAGAACAACTACTATGAATATGAAATACCGCTCGAAGTGACACCCGAGGGGCATTACAGCCAGGAGGGGAACGACCGCAGCATAGTGTGGCCCGATGCCAACCGCCTCGACGTGGAGCTGGAACTGTTCACCACCGTGAAGAAGAACCGCAACCAGCAAAAGATGGCCGGCATGAGCGACGTGTCATATACTCAGGAATATTCGGAATATGACGACCGCCACAACCGCGTGTCGGTGAAGGGCAACCCGTCGCTTAGCAACGTGAAAGTGATAATGATTGGTGTGCGCAATAA
This sequence comes from uncultured Muribaculaceae bacterium, assembly GCA_944320595.1. Classification (GTDB taxonomy): domain Bacteria; phylum Bacteroidota; class Bacteroidia; order Bacteroidales; family Muribaculaceae; genus Avimuribaculum. The sequence continues at coordinate 106,504 of CALUIB010000008.1, forward strand.
TTCTTCGACCACCAAGGATTGCATAGTATGGGTCAACGAGCTGCGTGTCACCGACTTTGCCAACGATGGCGGCTGGGCTGCAAAGGGGAGCGTGAACCTCAACATGAGCGACATTGCCACGTTCAACTTCTCGGGACACAAGGAGACTGTGGGATTCGGGTCGGTCGATCAAAGCCTGTCGGAACGCAACCTTGAAGACTATTCGCAATATAACGTGGCCGTGCAAATCAATGCCGGGCGACTTCTCCCAGAGAAGGCCAAGCTCAACGCCCCCATCTACTTTTCGATGACGAAAGAAAAGACCACGCCAAAATACAACCCACTCGACGAAGACATACTGCTGAAAGACGCATTGGATGCCTGCTCGACCGACGAGCAGCGCGACTCGATAGAATCATTTGCCGTAACGCGCAGCACCGTGAAAAGTTTCAGCATTTCGGGGCTGAAGTTCGATGTCAAGAGCAAGAACCCCATGCCGTGGGATCCTGCCAACTTCACATTCAGCTACTCGTCGAACAAGCAGCAAAATTCCGACCCCGACAACGAGTATGAAAACACCAGCGACTATCGCGGCAGCCTGCAATATAGCTATGCCCCATACTTCAAGCCGTTCAAGCCGTTCAAGGGGCTGAAAAGCAAGTCGAAGAATGTTAAGTTTCTAAAGGACTGGGAACTTAACTGGCTCCCAACATCGATAGAATTCTTCACCAACATATCACGATACTACTACGAGCAACAAGAACGCAACACCACCGACAGCGACATAGAGCTGCCAGTGTCGGTGAGCAAGAACTTCCTGTGGGATCGCCAGTTTGCTCTGAACTGGAACATAACCAAGGCTCTGAACGTGTCGTTCAACTCCAACACCACCGCACACATCGAGGAACCTGCCGGGGCTGTCAACAAGCGGCTTTTCCCCGACAAATACAAGCTGTGGAAAGACTCGGTGAAACAGAGCATCAAGAACTTAGGCACACCGTATGCCTACGACCAGTCGTTCGTGACCACCTACAAGGCCCCGTTCAGCGCAATACCGCTGCTGAACTTCATGACCGCATCGCTCACCTACAACTCGGCCTACAACTGGGAACGAGGAACGGCAATCAACGGGGTGCAGACGGGTAACACCATCTACAACCAGTCGTCGTGGAACGTGGACGGGCGCATCAACTTGGAACAGTTCTACAACAAGTTCAAGTACCTGCGCGATGTCAACAAGCGTTTCAGCAATTCGCGCCGCCCGACAATGGAAAAGAAACCCAAGCGTTTCGAGCGCACCATAATGCTCAAGGAAGACACCACGGTAATGGTAAGGCACAACCTGCGCACCAAGAAACTGAAGATTACCGCCACCACCACAGCCGACGGCAAGCCATTTCGTGTGCAGGCACGGATAGTCGATGACAACAACGTAGAAGTGCTCGACCGCGGCAAGCAGAACATAAAACTCGTGATAGTAGAAAACAACAAAGAGAAGAAAAACTTCTGGAAGGAGGCGGCACAGTATGCCACACGCTTCGGCATGATGGTGCGCAACGTGAGCGTCCGCTACAAGAACACCAAGTCGCTGTCGCTGCCGCAATTCGTCCCGACCATCGGCGACATCTTCGGCCAGTCAAACGGCTACGACGTGCTCGCCCCGGGCCTGGACTTCGCCTTCGGTTTCTACGACGAAGGCTATATAGGCAAGGCAAAGGAACGCGGCTGGCTGCTTGGCGATGACACGCAAACGTCGCCGGCACTCTATGCCCGCACCGAGGAGTTCGACCTTGAAATAGGACTTGAGCCTATAAAAGGACTGAAGATAACGCTCACCACCAACCGCACCGACAGCCGCACGAGCCAAATCATGTTCATGTATGACGACATGAACACCACCTACTCGGGCAGCTACACCAAGACGCACTGCGCCATACTCACCGCCCTCAAGGGTTCATCGTCGAAGGACGGATATGCCAGCGAGACGTTCAACAAGTTCCTGCAAAACATACCCGTGATAGCCGAGCGGTTGCAAAACCGGTACAACGGTGCCACCTACCCCACCACAGGGTTCATGCGCGACCATGCACTCGCCGGCCAGCCGTTCAACGCCGAGAATGGAGGTGTGAACCGTTCGAGCAGCGACGTGCTGATACCTGCATTCATGGCCGCCTATACCGGGCAAGACCCTGGCAAGGTGACGCTCGACCCGTTCCCAGGCCTCGGGGCAATGCTGCCCAACTGGCGCGTCACATACGACGGGCTGGGCAAGATTGAGTGGTTCCGCAAGCTCTTCCGCAGCCTCACGCTCACCCATGCCTACCAGTGCACCTATTCGGTAGGCTCGTTCACGAGCTATTCCGACTGGATTTCGGTAGGCGACGGCATGGGATTCAGCCGCGACGAACTAACGCAGAACCCTTACCCGACTTCACCCTACAACATCTCGTCGGTGGCCATCACCGAGAAATTCGCTCCGCTGATAGGCGTGTCGGCAACGATGTACAACAATATCACCGTCAACGCCGAATACCGCGACAGCCGCACGCTCACGCTCAACTCGTCGGCAGGGCAGCTCGTCGAGGCGTCAAGCAAGTCGTTCGTCGTTGGCGGCAGCTACAAAATAGCCAATTTCAACTCGATACTGAAAATCGGCGGGCAGCAGCAAGGGGTGAACCACGACTTGACAATCAATGCCGACTTCTCGCTGTCGAACAACAGCGCACTCATACGCAAGATAGAAAGCAACACGGCGCAGGCCACAAGTGGCACTCGCACCATTGCAATCAACCTCACAGCCGACTATGTGCTGAGCAAGCGGCTGACAGTGGGCGCATACTTCGACCACCAAATCAACACACCGCTTGTGTCATCGACAGCCTACCCCACCACCAACACCAACTTCGGCGTGTCAATCAACCTCTCGCTCACGCGCTGACGACCGCAGAGATTAAAAACACAGTGCCGGCCTGATGCTAACAAATGGCATCAGGCCGGCACTGCTATATCGTCAATGCACGTCCGCCTTAGAACGGGATTTTGAACCCCTGCTCCTGCATGAAATCGACAAACACCTTGGAAAACGCCTCGTTATTGGCCTTCGGGTAACGCACGTCGGTGAACACCTGCGCAAGCGTCTGCTTGCCGTTCTCGGCCACATACCCCTTGTTCACTTCAAGTGCCTCCTTGCTTGCATACACGGCACGAATGCGCTCCAAGTCATAGTCATGGTAAGTCTCGTCGTGCATTATCGCCTCCACTGGCAACCGTTCAGCCTTTGGCTCAGCATCGGGGTCGGCAGGGTAACCCACCGTGAGCGTCACCACCGGCAGCACCATAGTCGGCAACTCCAGCACCTCGGCAATCTGCGGCGCATTGTAGGTGGTGGTGCCAATGTAGCAGCACCCCAGACCTGCCATTTCGGCAGCCGTGTTGAACTGCTGCGCAAACACCGTCACGTCGAGCATCGCCGACAGGAACGACTGGAAATTGCCATAGCACGGCACGGCATCCGATGCCTCGCACCAACAGTCCATGCGGTTGAAGTCGGCGCAGAACGTAAGCACCACCGGAGCCTCGCTCACCATCTTTTGGAAAAAATGGTGCGGCGCAAGCTGCCGCTTTTTCTCCTCGTCGCGAGTCACCACCACGCTGTAAAGCTGCATGCCGCCCGTGGTGGGAGCCTCGGCTGCGGCCTCAATCAACTGCCTGAGCAGCTCGCCGTCCACCGGCCTCGACGAATACTTCCTTATCGTCTTCCTATTCTTAAAATATTCGTTAACCATTACCTATTTTGTTATTAGATACATATCTTCTATCGCAAAGGTAATATAAAATTCCCATGAACAGCTAAATATGGAGCTTATTATTGAAGTCACCCGTCATTGCCCCATGCATTGAACCCAATATCCCAGGAACCCGTTATCTTGCATTTGAATTAATCTTGCACGTCAATCTGCCGAGCCTTCATGAGCCGTTCCTTGTATGTGTCCATAGCTATTCTCCCGTTATTGTTTCACCTTTTAGCCCATTTTTCAAGGCATGGAGGTAATTCCTCGTAGCCATGTCCTTGCTTGCGTTGGCATAGCAATATTCGCACTGGTGAGGGCAGGTATTATACTCCCCTATGTCTTTCGCCGCCATGCAGCTGCAATACTTGCGCTGGCCCTTGTCTTTCCTGTGAACGCTTAGGTAATATTTCCCATTGGGCAGCATGATTGCTCCTTCGGGCACGTTGCCATCGCCCCAAAAAGACAGCTCGGGCGAAAAGAACAGGTGACATTTTGACACCCTGGCGGACGGCGCGGCACACTTTGGCACAGATTATGCTATTGTTACCCATGTAACGCGGCAACACGCGCTACGGAAATATTGATTAATAACTTTTTAAATTTACAATATTATGACTGTTAAACCATTATCTGACAGGGTTCTCATTGAGCCTGTCGCAGCCGAAGAAGTTACAGTAGGCGGCATCATTATCCCCGACACTGCCAAGGAAAAACCCTTGCGCGGCACCGTGAAGGCCGTGGGCAACGGCACCAAGGACGAGGCAATGGTTGTCAAAGAGGGCGACACCGTGCTCTATGGCAAATATGCCGGCACCGAGCTTGAAGTTGACGGTGTGAAGTACTTGATGATGCGCCAAAGCGACATCTTGGCTATACTTGAATAATAACAGACTTAACATTTTAAATTACACACAGAACTATGGCAAAAGAAATAAAATTCGATATTAATGCTCGCGAAGAGCTCAAGAAGGGCGTTGACGCTCTGAGCAACGCCGTGAAAGTAACACTTGGCCCGAAAGGCCGCAACGTGATTATCGAGAAGAAGTTCGGCGCACCCCACATCACCAAGGATGGCGTTACAGTGGCCAAGGAAGTGGAACTGGAAGACAAGTTCCAGAACATGGGCGCACAGTTGGTCAAGGAAGTGGCATCGAAGACCGGCGACGACGCTGGCGACGGTACAACCACCGCAACAGTGCTTGCACAGGCCATCGTTACAACCGGCTTGAAGAACGTGGCAGCAGGTGCCAACCCGATGGACCTGAAGCGCGGTATCGACAAGGCCGTTGCCAAGGTTGTTGAAAGCATCAAGGCTCAGTCGGAAGAAGTTGGCGACGACTTCGGCAAGATTGAGAACGTGGCACGTATCTCGGCCAACAACGACGAGCAGATAGGCCAACTCATAGCCGAGGCTATGAAGAAGGTGAAGAAGGAAGGAGTAATCACCGTGGAAGAGGCCAAGGGTACCGACACCAGCGTGGAAGTTGTTGAAGGTATGCAATTCGACCGCGGCTACATCTCGCCATACTTCGTGACCAACTCCGAGCGCATGGAATGCGAGATGGAACACCCGTATATCCTTATCTACGACAAGAAAATCTCGAACCTCAAGGATATGCTCCCCATCCTCGAAGCCACCGCACAAAGCGGTCGCCCGCTGCTCATCATCGCCGAGGATGTCGATAGCGAAGCCCTTGCAACACTGGTTGTAAACCGCTTGCGCGGCTCGTTGAAGGTGTGCGCAGTCAAGGCTCCGGGCTTTGGCGACCGCCGCAAAGAGATGTTGCAAGACATCGCAGTGCTCACGGGCGGCGTGGTAATATCGGAAGACCAAGGCATGAAGCTTGAGAACGCCTCGATCGAGGTGCTCGGTACTGCCGACAAGGTTACCGTCAACAAGGAGAACACCATCATCGTCAACGGCGCAGGCGACAAGCAAGCCATTGCCGACCGCGTTAACCAAATCAAGGCTCAGATAGAGATAACCAAGTCGAGCTACGACAAGGAGAAACTGCAAGAACGCCTTGCAAAGCTGGCAGGCGGCGTGGCAGTGCTCTACATCGGTGCTCCGTCGGAAGTCGAGATGAAAGAGAAGAAAGACCGCGTTGACGATGCGCTGAGCGCAACTCGCGCAGCCGTAGCCGAAGGTATCGTTCCTGGCGGTGGCGTGGCCTACATACGCAGCATCAAGGCTCTTGATGACCTCAAGGGTGCCAACGACGACGAGACTACTGGTATCGAAATCGTGCGCCGCGCTATCGAAGAGCCGTTGCGCCAAATCGTTGCCAACGCCGGCCTTGAAGGCGCAGTAATCGTGCAACAAGTGAAGGATGCCGAGGGCGACTACGGCTACAACGCCCGCACCGGCAACTTCGAGCACCTGCTCGCAACCGGCGTAATCGACCCTGCCAAGGTAGCCCGCGTGGCTCTTGAAAACGCAGCCTCGATAGCCGGAATGTTCCTCACCACCGAATGCGTGATTGCCGAAAAGCCCGAAGAAAACCCGGCACCGGCAGCAGCACCCGGAATGGGCGGCATGGGCGGCATGATGTAATAAACAATCCCCCATCAGAATAACAAAAAATCAGGGAGCAACCCCACCGTGGGTCGCCCCCTGTTTTTTTATGCCCAGCCCGCCGGGACTTGGGCGGCGGATTATTTTGCAGGCAGGAGATTACTCATTAGATTTCCCTTATCTTTTTTCAACAAACCAAATTATTTTGAAATTATGACAAGGAAAACTATTGGAGAAATTGCGGAGATTTGGAAGGAGCATAAGCGGCCTTTCGTGAAACGGTCAACGATGGCGGCCTACGTGCTGATTTTGGAGAAACACTTGTTGCCACACTTCGGCGGCAGCGATGCGCTGCCCGAGCAGACAGTGCAGGCCTTCGTCTTGCGAAAGCTTGAAGGTGGGCTGAGCGTAAAGACAGTCAGGGATATTCTGATAGTGCTCAAAATGGTGATGCGGTTCGGGGTAAAGCACGAGTGGATGAGCCATTACGAATGGGATATAAAATACCCCTCCTGCCCCGACAGGAAGGAAGTGGAAGTGCTGTCGGCGGCCAACCACCGCAAAATCATGAACTACATACGCAGCCATTTCACTTTCGGCGGACTTGGAATATACATTAGCCTTAGCACCGGGCTGCGCATTGGCGAGGTGTGCGCCCTGCGCTGGAGCGACCTTAATGTGGCCGAGGGCGTGATAACGGTGAACCGCACCATAGGGCGCATATACTTCGTCGAAGGTGAACACAGGCACACCGAGCTTGTGGTAGGCGCGCCAAAGACGCGCAGCTCGTGCCGCGAGGTGCCAATGGGCAAGGAACTCCTTGCAATGGTTAAGCCATTGAAAAACGTGGTCAACGAAGACTTCTACGTGCTTACCAACGGCGAGCGTCCCACCGAACCGCGCACCTACCGCAGCTACTACAACAACCTGATGGTGAAACTCGATATTCCACGGTTGAAATTCCACGGGCTGCGGCACAGCTTTGCCACGCGCTGCATCGAGGCCGGGTGCGACTACAAGACGGTGAGCGTGCTGCTGGGCCATGCCGACGTATCGACCACGCTCGGCCTTTACGTCCACCCCGGCATCGAGCACAAGAGGCAATGCATCAACAAGATGCTGAAGTCATTGGGCAGATAGCGGCACATCGGCATAAGTAGAGACGCGATTAATCGCGTCTCTACAGTTAGCGTTACTTCTTTATGTCGAACCCTTGGGCGCGGGCGGCGGCGAGCATCTGGTAGTTCATCGCCTCGCGGTAGTAGTCGAGGATATGGTCGCACCAGTCGTTGTCGCTCTTTGTGCCGCTGCGTGTGGCGTTGTATTCGGTCACCGTCTGGTCGTAATCCTTTAGTTCGGCAGTCATGTCGCGGTCGGCATAGCGGTTGTCGTGTATCATCAGCTTGCGCGGCAATTTCGGCTTTAGGTCGGGATGCTCGCGCGGCACACCTATGGCAAGTCCGCACACCACGAACACGCCCTGCGGCAAGTGCAGCAGCTCGGCCACGGCAGCCGGGTTGGCCGTGCGCACATATCCCACGCAGCAGCTGCCAAGGCCGCAAGCCTGCGCGGCCACCACGGCACTCTGCATGGCTATGGCTGCATCTATCACGCCCACGGTGAACCCGTCGAGCGTGTTGTAAAATTCGGGCATCTCCAGCCCCTTGGCGCGGGCAAGCACGCCGATGCGATTATAGTCGGCACAGAACACCAGGAAACGGTTGCACGTCTTAATCTGCTTCTGTCCGGTTATTTCGTATAACTTCAGCTTTACCTCCTGGTCGGCTATGTCAATCACCGACAGCTGCTGCCCGTTGTAGCTTGTGGGCGAATTGCGTATGGCTGCATATATCGTCTCCATCGCCTCCCCAGGGATAGCGTCATATTCATAGCGGCGCACGCTGGTGCGCGTCTCAAAGAGTTGTTTTATTTCGGCTTGCATAATAGTAAATTTATTTTAAGTCTCGGTTCATTACTTATCCAAATTTACAGTAACTTTGCAAGATAAACAAGCAAACACCGAATTTTTATTTTTTATATATGACGACTACACCGCTGTTGCAGCGTCTCGACGGGCTCGACGCCCGCTTTGAAGAAATCGGCACACTGATAACCGACCCCAGCATCATTGCCGACAAGAAACGCTATGTGAAACTGAGCAAGGAATACAAGGACTTGGAACGCCTGCTTGCCACCACCGGCCGCTACCGCAAGATGCTAAAGGAGATCGACGATGCCAAGCAAATGCTTGAAACCGAGCACGACGAGGAGTTGCGCCAAATGGCCCGCGAGGAACTCGATGCCAACACTGCCCAGCTGCCGAAGATAGAGGAAGAAATAAAGCTGCTGCTTATCCCCGAAGACCCCGAGGACAGCCGCAACGCCATAGTGGAAATACGCGGCGGCACGGGCGGCGACGAGGCCGCGCTGTTTGCCGGCGACCTGTTCAGAATGTATGCCAAGTATTGCGAATCGAAAGGGTGGCGCGTGGATGTGTCGAGCACAAGCGAGGGCGCAGCCGGCGGCTACAAGGAAATAATCTTCACAGTGACGGGAGCCAACGTGTATGGCACGCTGAAGTATGAGTCGGGCGTGCACCGCGTGCAGCGCGTGCCCGCCACCGAGACGCAGGGCCGAGTGCACACTTCGGCGGCATCGGTGGCTGTGCTGCCCGAGGCCGAACCATTCGACGTGGAAATCAACGAGGGCGAAATAAAGTGGGACACCTTCCGCAGCGGCGGCGCCGGCGGACAGAACGTGAACAAGGTGGAGTCGGGCGTGCGCCTGCGCTATATGTGGAAAAACCCCAACACGGGCGAGACCGAGGAGATACTTATAGAATGTACCGAGACACGCGACCAGCCAAAGAACAAGGAACGTGCGCTGACGCGACTGCGCTCGTTCATCTACGACAAGGAACACCAAAAGTATATCGACGACATAGCCTCGCGCCGCAAGACGCTCGTATCCACTGGCGATCGCTCGGCCAAAATCCGCACCTACAACTACCCGCAAGGGCGCATCACCGACCACCGCATAGGCTACACCATTTATAACCTTGCGGCATTCATGGACGGCGACATACAAGACTGCATCGACCACCTCATCGTGGCCGAGAACGCCGAAAAGCTGAAAGCAAGCGAAATATAAGGAATAAACCGAAGAAGAAAGAGGAGGAAAATGCCATGAGCAGCAATTTTGCCACACGATGGCTTGGCGACCTGCGGACGGGCCTCGGCAAGTGCGCCCGCCGTTTCCCGGCAGCAGTATTCTTCATTGCAGCACTCACCTGCTGGCTGCTATGCCTGAGCCATGATGCCGTGCCGGGCGACGACCGCCTCACGGCGGCAATCACCTATTACCTCTCGGTGGGCATACCGCTGTCGGTGATGCTGCAGCTGTGGCGCGAGGAGATGGAAAGCCGCGCCCGCCAGTCGGCGGTACAGACGGCCGGGCAAGTATTACTGGCCGCCGATGCCGTGTTCCTCTACATCTGCGACCCCACCGCCGCCATCATCATAGCACACGCCGCGGCGGTCGCGGCAATAGTCATCGCCGCCTTCATCATACCGTTTTACCGCGATAAGGGCGACGTGCCATTCTGGAACTTCGCATGGAAGACCGCCGTAGCCTACATAAAGGCTCTTGCAGCCGGAATGCTGCTGACGGGAGGCATGGAGCTATTGCTATTTTCGGTGGCGATGCTATTTGCCATCGATATTCCCGAAGAAATATACTTCGACGTATCCATAATCTTCAACGTGGGGCTTGCCACACTGTTTTTCATCGGGCTGCTGCCTGCCGGCGCGGCCAAGCACGACTCGCTGCCACGCACCAATGAATTCCTGCGCATCATGGTGCGCTACGTGTTCATTCCACTCGTGGCCTGCTATGCCGCAGTGCTTTATGCGTATGCCGCGCGAATACTGGTGATGTGGCAGCTGCCCGACGGATATGTGTCGTGGCTTGTGACGGCACTTGTGGCCGGTTGCGTGGCCATCGAGGCCGGCCTCTACCCCTTCCGCCAATTCCCGGTGAAGAAAAAGAGCGACGAACTGATTGCTCGCTGGCTGCCAATGCTCATAATGCCGCTGCTGGTGCTTATGACCATAGGCATCGTGCGCCGTTTCGGCGACTACGGCATCACAGTCACGCGGCTATATCTTGCGGCGTTCAACCTGTGGTGCTATGCAGTGTGCATCACGCTGTTCGTTACTCGTGCACGGCGCATAAGCTGGATTCCGGCATCGTTCGCGACGGTATTCCTGCTCACGTCGGTTCTGCCAGGTGCCAACTTCGCCAGCATCACTCTTAATACGCTGCGTAGCGACATCGAGGCCGCAATGGAGCAGACATGCACCGACACTCCTCCCCTCTCCGAAGAACAATACAGCAACTGGATAAACAACACCCTGCCCAAGGAGGAAGGGCAACGCATCAACGACAAGTTCCTGTACTTGGCCGATATGTATGATTCAAAAGCATACAGCCATCTTGCCGCCGACAGCATATACTTCTACAGCTACAAGCTGTATGACAACGAGGTGGACACGATTAATGAGGGAGACTATTACGGCTTTTACGCCACGCTGAGCGACGGCATTGACATTCCTGCCGACGCAACCCGCATCACCGAAGTGGAAATACACGGTTACGACGATAGCGCGCGGCTCGCATTCCGCCGCGACGAGCGGCTGCCGGTGGAAGTGGCCGAAGGCGACACCATCTACATCGACTTCCCCACCCTCGACCAGCTCGACGATGCCGACTACAACACCGCCCCATATACCGAGTTGCCGCAAAACCACGACGGTTTCAAATTCGTCCTCACCGAGATTGCCGGCAGCATGGGCGACAACGACAGCATCCACATAGGCACAATAAGAGGATATTTATTTAACATAAAAGATACAATAGAACAATGAACAAGCAACAACTTATCGACAACATACGACGCAAGCAGTCGTTCCTGTGCGTGGGCCTCGACCCCGACGTAGAAAAAATGCCGGCACACCTTGATGGCAACCTACTGGAATTCAATAAGCAAATCATCGATGCCACCGCCCAGTATGCCATTGCCTACAAGCCCAACCTGGCATTCTATGAAGTGCTGGGCACACGCGGCTACGAGATGTTTGAGCAGACGGTGGCATACATCAACGAAAACTACCCCGACCTGCTGGTCATCGCCGATGCCAAGCGCGGCGACATAGGCAACACCTCGCGCATGTATGCCCGCAGTTTCTTCGAGCAGCTCGGGGTGGACGCAGTGACCGTGGCACCATATATGGGCCAGGACAGCGTGACCCCATTCATCGGATTCGACGGCAAGTGGGTGATAGTGCTGGGTCTCACGTCCAACCAAGGCTCGCACGACTTCCAGATGCTGCGCGACAGCGAAGGCCGTTACTTCTTTGAAGACGTAATGGCACGCGCCGCCACTTGGGGCAACGAGGGAAACATGATGTTTGTCGTCGGTGCCACGCAAGGCCGCATGTTTGAAGACGTGCGCCGCATCCTCCCCCGCCATTTTCTGCTCGTTCCCGGCGTGGGCGCACAAGGTGGCAGCCTCGAAGAAGTAGCCCGCTACGGCATGACAAGCGAGTGCGGCCTCATCGTCAACTCATCGCGCGGCATCATCCACGCCTCGCGCGGCAAGGACTTCGCAGCCGTGGCAGCCGACAAAGCCAGTGAAATGCAGCAACAGATGGCCCGGCTGCTCGCCGACAAAGGCATAATCTAAAACCTACCGATTAGGCCAATTAGGCTAATGGGTCTAATTAGCCTAATTGGCCTAATTAAAAATAAAAATTAAACCAAGCAACACCATCATATAAATATCCACTGCCATGCCAGAAACTTTTTTAAAGCAAAAAGGCAATGACCGCAATTTGATTGCCTACCAAAAGGGGCAGAATGCATATACGACATTACCTACTTTTTGCCCACAAGTTTTTTGACAAAGGAGACCATACCATCGACCAAATGATGCAAGCGGCTCGCAGTGGAGGCCCGTCAAGCGTGTTCACGCCACAACGAATCGGCATACTACCGCAAAGCCATAAATTCGCGTAGCAGCAAAAACCATAGCCAACATTGCAATAACGCTCATACACCAAGAAGATGTTTTCTTGCGCAAGTTAATCGACAGGCTGCAAAGCGATTTTCTATCCAATGGCGGTATTAAGGAGCAAATGCACAAAGCACGCATCGAATACCGCAACAAACTTCTATGAACACTCACTGCGGCACAATTGTTTTTAACATTTTGTAAATCGAAATTTTCGGTTTTTACCATTAGATTTGGTAAATTTGCGATAACTAAATTGCATAGAAAATACCAATAACTATTAACTATATTATTTATTATGCAAAAGATTGATAATTACAACTTTGCTGGTAAGAAAGCAATTGTTCGCGTTGACTTCAACGTACCTCTCGACGAAAACGGCAACATCACCGACGACACCCGCATACGCGGCGCACTCCCCACATTGAAGAAAATCCTTGCCGATGGCGGCGCACTCATCATCATGTCGCACATGGGCAAGCCCAAAGGGAAAGTCAACCCCAAGATGTCGCTGAAGCAAATAGTTCCCGCCGTTTCTGCCGCCCTGGGCGTAGATGTGCAATTCGCTGAAGATTGCGCCAAGGCTGCCGACCAAGCCGCCGCATTGCAACCCGGCCAGGTACTGCTGCTCGAAAACCTCCGTTTCTATCCCGAGGAGGAAGGCAAGCCCGTGGGAATCGACAAGGAAGACCCCAACTATGACGCTGCCAAGAAAGAAATGAAGGAACGCCAGAAGGAATTTGCAAAGACGCTGGCAAGCTATGCCGACTGCTACGTTAACGACGCATTTGGCACGGCACACCGCCGCCACGCATCTACCGCCGTCATCGCCGACTACTTCGATGCCGACAACAAGATGCTCGGCTACCTGATGGAAAAGGAAGTTAACGCAGTAAACAACATCCTCAACAACATCAAGCGTCCGTTCACTGCCATCATGGGCGGCTCGAAGGTTTCTACCAAGATAGGCATCATCGAGAACCTCATGGAAAAGGTTGACAACCTTATCCTGTGCGGTGGCATGACTTACACTTTCGCAAAGGCTATGGGCGGCAAGATTGGCCAATCAATCTGCGAAGACGACAAGCTCGACCTCGCCCTCGACATCATGAAGAAAGCCAAGGAAAAAGGTGTTAACCTCGTGCTTGGCAGCGACTGCATCGCAGCCGACGCTTTCAGCAACGACGCCAACACGCAAGTTTGCCCGGCAAACGCAATTCCTGACGGCTGGGAAGGCCTCGATGCTGGTCCCGAGACTCGCAAGGCATTCGCCGCAGCTATCCTGCCTGCAAAGACTATTCTTTGGAACGGCCCTGCCGGAGTATTTGAATTCGACAACTTCACAGGCGGCTCGCGCGCAATCGCCGATGCCATAGTTGAAGCAACTGCCAACGGCGCATTCTCGCTCGTGGGTGGCGGCGACTCTGTTGCCTGCATCAACAAGTTCGGCCTTGCCGACAAGGTATCTTACGTTTCGACCGGCGGCGGCGCATTGCTCGAAGCCATCGAAGGGAAAGTTCTCCCCGGCGTAGCAGCCATCGAGGGCAAGTAATCCAGTCCTATTAAAATAAGAGGCAACAAAAGGGAAGCAGGTTCGAGACTGGGGTCTCGAACCTGCTTTCTCTTTATATACAAGCGCAAATTACAGCAGCACACACCGATGGCAGAAATTTTTAGGCCATATTTACCTGCAATTTAATTTAATTCTGTATATTTGTATGTTTATTGTACCCGATAATTGACACGTTAATACTTTACTGAAAACCAAAAATACACTAAACGTTATTATATCATTTATTATGGCAGAAAACAAAGAAAAATTGTTCGACAAATTCCCTCCTGTTTCTACCGAAGAATGGAGAGCCAAAGTCGAAACCGACCTTAAAGGTGCCGACTTCCAGAAAAAATTAGTTTGGCGAACAAACGAAGGTTTCAACGTACAACCCATGTACCGTGCCGAAGACATCAAGGACTTGAAAACCACCGACTCGCTACCCGGTGAATATCCTTATATCCGCGGCACTCGCACCGACAACCACTGGTACATACGCCAAGAAATCACCGTTGCCGACTGCGCCGAGGCTAACGCCAAAGCCCGTGAAATACTCGGCAAGGGCGTAACGTCGATAGGTTTCAAGTTGAAAAAAGACGTTATTGCCGACGGGTTCATCGCCACGCTGCTCGATGGCATAAAACTCGACACGGTGGAAGTGAACTTCGCTTGCTGCCCGTCGTGCGCAACTGAAGTGGCACATGCACTTGTCGATTACGTGAAGGCCAACCATGCCGCCGACACCTTCCGCGGCTCAATAGGCTTCAACCCGTTCAAGCGTCTGCTCAAGCACGGCATCGACTTTCCCAAAGACATCAAGGCACTTGCCGCCGAACTCGTCAAAGCCGTTGCCGACGTAAAAGGTTTACGCGTTCTTGCCGTTGACTCAGCCATGCTAAGCAACGCCGGCGCATACATCTACCAAGAACTCGGCTACGCCCTGGCCTGGGGCAACGAATGGATGAGCATGCTCACCGACGCAGGCATCGATGCCGCCGAGGCAGGCCGCCGCATAAAGTTCGACATGGGCATTTCATCTAACTACTTTATGGAAATTGCCAAGTTCCGCGCCGCACGCATGCTGTGGGCACAAATAGTAAAGCAATACCAGCCCGCCTGCGACTGCGCTTGCAAGATGAACGTGCATGCGACCACGTCGGAGTTCAACCAAACCATATACGATGCCTACGTCAACCTGCTGCGCTCGCAAACCGAGTCGATGTCGGCAGCCATAGCAGGCGTTGATTCCATCACTGTCACACCATTCGACAAGCAATACAAGACCCCCGACGATTTCTCGGAACGCCTTGCCCGCAACCAGCAACTGTTGTTGAAGGAAGAAAGCCACCTCGACCGCATCGTTGACCCGGCCGGCGGCTCATACTATGTAGAAACACTCACCGTCTCAATCGCCAACGAGGCATGGAAACTCTTCCTCGAAGTGGAAGAAAACGGCGGTTTCTACAGCCAGCTCAAGGCAGGCGCAGTGCAAAAGGCCATCAACGAATCGTGCGACAAGCGCCACACCGACGTTGCCCGCCGCAAGGAGTCGCTGCTTGGCACCAACCAATTCCCCAACTTCAACGAAATGGCAGCCGACAAAATCGAAACCGAAAACTGCTGCGGCAAGAGCTGCGGTTGCAGCCACGAGGGCGAAGGCAATGCGGTAGAGGCACTCCACGGCACGCGCGCAGCCAGCGACTTTGAAGCCCTGCGCCTCGAAACCGAGCGTTCGGGCAAGCGTCCGCGCGTGTTCATGCTCACCATCGGCAACCTGGCCATGCGCATAGCTCGCTCGCAATTCTCGTCAAACTTCTTCGCCTGCGCAGGCTACGAAATCATCGACAACCTTGGCTTCGACACCGTGCAACAAGGCATCGACGCTGCAATGGAGAAGAAAGCCGACATAGTGGTACTGTGCTCAAGCGACGACGAATACGCCACACTTGCCCCCGAGGCATTCAAGGCACTCGACGGCCGTGCCGAGTTTGTCGTTGCAGGCAACCCTGCTTGCACCGAGCAACTGCAAGCTGCCGGCATCACGCAATTCATCCACGTCCGCAGCAACGTACTTGAGACACTGAAGGCTTTTAACGCTAAACTATTAAAGTAACGCAAGAAAGAGTATGAGACCTAATTTTAAAAACATAGATATAGCAAACGAAGCCTTCAACGTCAAGCACGAAGCTATTGCCGAAGGCGAAAAATGGATTACCCCCGAGCTTATCCCAGTTAAGCCCATCTACACCAAGCAAGACCTGGAAGGACTTGAACACTTGAACTATGTTGCCGGTATTCCTCCCTACCTGCGTGGCCCGTACAGCTGCATGTATGCACTGCGCCCATGGACCATACGCCAGTATGCCGGTTTCTCCACGGCTGCCGAGTCCAACGCATTCTACCGCCGCAACCTTGCCTCGGGACAAAAGGGCTTGTCGGTAGCATTCGACCTCCCCACCCACCGCGGCTACAACGCCGACAACCCACGCGTGGTGGGCGACGTGGGCAAGGCAGGCGTGTCGATATGCTCGCTCGACGACATGAAGGTGCTTTTCGACGGCATTCCATTGAACAAAATGTCGGTGTCGATGACCATGAACGGTGCCGTGCTCCCCATCCTCGCATTCTACATCAATGCAGGCCTGGAACAGGGTGCCAAGCTCGATGAAATGGCCGGCACTATCCAAAACGACATCCTCAAGGAATTCATGGTGCGTAACACATATATCTACCCGCCTAAATTCTCGATGAAGATTATCGCCGACATTTTTGAATACACTTCGCAGAATATGCCCAAGTTCAACTCAATCTCAATCTCGGGCTACCACATGCAGGAAGCCGGCGCAACAGCCGACATCGAACTCGCCTACACGCTTGCCGACGGCCTTGAATACATTCGCGCCGGCATCAACGCAGGTATGTCGATCGACGCATTCGCTCCGCGCCTGTCGTTCTTCTGGGCAATAGGCATGAACTTCTTCATGGAAATAGCCAAGATGAGGGCTGCACGTATGCTTTGGGCAAAGATTGTAAAGGAATTCGGCCCCACCAATCCCAAGTCGCTCGCCTTGCGCACCCACTGCCAGACGTCGGGCTGGTCGCTCACCGAGCAAGACCCGTTCAACAACGTGGGCCGCACCTGCATCGAGGCCATGGGGGCAGCCCTGGGCCACACCCAGTCGCTCCACACCAACGCCCTCGACGAGGCCATCGCACTGCCCACCGACTTCTCGGCTCGCATTGCGCGCAACACCCAAATCTACATTCAGGAAGAAACCTACATCACCAAGGAAATCGACCCGTGGGCAGGTTCCTACTATGTAGAGGCTCTTACCAACGAGATAGCCCACAAGGCTTGGGAACACATCCAGGAAATCGAGAAACTGGGCGGCATGGCCAAGGCCATCGAAACCGGCATACCCAAGATGCGTATCGAGGAGGCCGCAGCTCGCACCCAGGCCCGCATCGACTCGGGCAAGCAGACCATCGTGGGTGTCAACAAATACCGTCTGGAGAAAGAGGCTCCTATCGACATCCTCGAAATCGACAACACCGAGGTTCGCAAGGAGCAAATCGAGCGGCTTGAACAGCTCAAGGCCAACCGCGACGAGGCCGCCGTGCAAAAGGCCCTCGACGACATTACCGAGTGCGTCAAGACCGGCAACGGCAACCTGCTCGACCTGGCAGTGAAGGCCGCAGCCGTCCGCGCATCGCTGGGCGAAATCTCCGACGCTTGCGAAAAGGTAGTAGGACGTTATAAAGCAGTAATCAAAACTATATCAGGCGTGTACTCAGCAGAAACAAAGAACGACCCATACTTCGAGGAAGCCAAGCAAATGACTGCCGAATTTGCCAAGAAGGAGGGACGCCAACCGCGCATAATGATTGCGAAGATGGGGCAAGACGGACACGACCGCGGCGCAAAGGTGGTAGCAACAGGCTACGCCGACTGCGGTTTCGACGTCGATATGGGCCCGCTGTTCCAAACCCCGGCCGAGGCTGCTCGCCAAGCCGTTGAAAACGACGTGCACGTGCTCGGCGTTTCTTCGCTTGCAGCTGGCCACAAGACCTTGATACCGCAAGTTATCGAGGAATTGAAGAAACTGGGCCGCGAGGACATCGTAATCATCGCCGGTGGCGTAATCCCCGTGCAGGACTACGACTTCCTCTACAAGGCAGGCGTGGCCGCAATCTTCGGCCCCGGCAGCTCAATCACCAAGTCGGCTTGCGAAATCATGAAAATCCTTAACAACACCGAGGAATAACCCCACCGGGGTAACACACCACCACAAAAGTGGGAGCCACGCAAAGCGGCTCCCACTTTTGTTATCCCTAAAAGTTATTAGACCTATTAGACTAATTAGTCTAATCTCCACACCTTGCGCTCGGCTTGCACTATCTTTCCATAAGACAGGCTGCGCCTCGGCTAATCGCAAATTCATGCAAGCATGATTTGCATTTGCGCTCGGCTTGCACTATCTTTCCATAAGACAGGCTGCGCCTCGGCTAATCGCAAATTCATGCAAGCATGATTTG
>CALUIB010000009.1 GCA_944320595.1 uncultured Muribaculaceae bacterium
GTCAGCAGCCCTTCGAGGACGCTGAAGTTGGCCTTGTCGCGCAGCAGGCGTTTTATGGCCCAGTCAAAACGTATGTATGTGTTCTTTTCCATCGTTCCAATGCATTTGCTCCTGTTACAAAGAAAACATTTTATTTCGAGATAAGCAACAAGTTGGCGAACCGAATTTACTCAAATTTCGGTTCGTCTGCGACATGATAATTCTTGACATTGAGTCTCGCGTTATTGAATATGCAAAATTTAAACAGACTCTTAGTCTAATTTTTTTATTTCATCCAGTAGATTTTGGTAGCTTGTTACACGGTGATAACGCACATGACTGGTCGATACATTGTTGAACAGCTTTTCGGCACATTCAATCTTGGCTTTCTCCACGCCACGCAGCTCCATTGTGTCCATTGAGCCTTTGGTCTCGGCAATGAAGAAGATGTGCTTCACCGTGCCACGGTTGAAGGCGATGGCCCAGTCGGGAGCATAGTTGCCTACTGGCGTGGGGATTTGGAACGCGCGGGGTAGCTTGGCATAGACGCAAACCTCGGTTGCGCTGTCGAGGCTTTCGGCAAATTCGGTCTCCCCCTTGCTGTCGGGGAATACGTAGTCCATGATATGCCTCTTAGCCTGATAAGCCTTCTCTATGGGCTGTGTGCGCTTTTCTTGCGTGAAGATGGTGCTGTCGTAAGTTTCCTCAAGCTTGTCGTAGCTGATGTGCTCCACTATCATGGTGGCTTTTTGTTCCTTGATAATGCGGATGACGTTCCGTATGAATTCCTCCGGGTTATTGCGGAACATATAGAGCTTGGCTTGGCCGATGCCTTTCAGGATGGCCACCACTGTGCGGCGTGTCAGCGTCGCGCCTTTGGCTATTTCGCCTACAAGGTCGTACTTCACGGTCGATGTGCTCACTGTGCCTATCCGCTTCGTCGTGGTGTGCGTGTCGCCAAACTGGTCGGCAGCCTGTTGCGCACCCTCGGTCATGATGTATTTCAGTTCCGTCACATACAGTTTCTCGTTGATGGCAGCGACGGCTTTGCAGACGAGTTCTTCGCTGTCGTAATGCACGGTATAGACGTACTTGTGGTTGATATTGTGCCACAATTCCTGAAACTCTTTCTTGGCGAAGTTCTCGTTCAGCTTGTTTTCGGGCGATCGTGTCCGATTGCCGTCCTCTATCATATCGTCGAGCAGGATGTTCTCGTCGTAGGTGCTTTGCACCAGCTTGTGGGTACTTTGTGCCATTGGCTCCAATCTGCGAGGCAATGCTGCCAAGCTGTTTTCCTGTAAATCGTCCTTGTAGCGTCGGGTCACTACGCCCTGCTCGTCGATATACTCGTTGTCATAAAGATAGGCATGGATGGAAACTGCCTCGTTCTCTGTTATCGTGTGTTTTGTGCCGTCGGCCAGCAGCACGGTCTTGTCCTTGAAGAAGTCCATTGTGGCTTTACGTGGACGCTCGCGCAACGATTCGCGTGTTTTCTTCTGCAAATCGTCCACGAAGGTACTGTAGCTTTCGTTGGCTATGACAGTCAGCTTGTTGATGTCATGTACCCGGTCGCCCAACGCCTCGTAATCCATGCGGTTGCCGTCCTTGTCAACGCACAAGCGCAGTCCGCGCCCCACTTCCTGCCGCTTGTTCACTTCCGAGTTGCTGTGGCGCAGGGTGCATATTTGGAACACATTGGGATTGTCCCACCCCTCGCGCAGGGCTGAATGCGAGAATATGAAACGCATAGGCTCGTCAAAGCTGAGCAGCCGCTCCTTGTCCTTCAGGATAAGGTCGTAGGCCGAGATGTCGTCCGAAAGGTCGCTTTTCCGCCCGGTCTTGCTGTCGATGGCGTGGCCGCTCTTCTTGTCGATTGAGAAGTAGCCGCCATGTATCTCCTGCACAGGAAAACGGCGCAGGTAAGCTTGGTAGGCATCATCAAATAGGGAGATATTCTCGTTCAGCAGACGGGTGTATTCCTCTTCGAAGATTTGTTGGAACACACCTTGCACCTCATTGCCTTGCTCGTCGTAGCTCTTGTACTTTGCCACTTCATCGATGAAGAACAGCGAAAGCGTCTTGATACCTTTCCCGAACAGTTCGCGCTCCTTCTCGAAGTGCGAGCGTATGGTTTCCCGTATCTGCACCCGTTGCAAGGCAAGTTCGCTCACGTCGCCCGTTACCTCGCCCTTGTGCAGCGTCACGCCGTTGAGGAAAGTCACGGTATTGCGGTAGGGGTTGATGTCGGAAATCACGTAACCCTTGTACTGGTTCAGGTCGGATGCCACAAACAGGTCGTCGCCGTAAGCCAGTTTCCTCGATTCACGCGTGATTATGCCGCTCTTGCGTTTCACTTCCAGTTCTATCCTCACCATCGGCGGTTTGTCTTTCGACAGAATGATGCTGTCGATATAAAGATAGGTGTTTGTGCCCTGCAGGTTCTTCAGCTCAAAGCCTTTTACTTGGATGCGCTTGACCAATTTTTCCTTGTAAGCGTCCAAAGCGTCGAGGGCATACACCGTGTTGTGCTTGGTTTTGTGCGTGGCCGAATAGTTCAGCACGAACAGTGGCGCAAAGCGTTTCAGCCCCGTTTGCGTGGCCTCGCCCTCCATCTTCTGCGGCTCGTCCATGATTATAATCGGGCGGTTGGCGGCAATCGCATCGATGGGACGCCGGCTGCCGAAAGCGTCGCGCTTGTCATAGATGATGCGGCTCTCCTTGCTGCGTCCGCCCTCTTTCAGCGAGGCGGCGAATGCCTGTGTGTTGATAATCATCACATGGATGCCGCTGCCGCTCGAAAAGTTGTCAAGCTGGTTTAGGTTGCCGCTGTCATACACGAAGTAGCGGGCTTTCCGTCCGTAATGCTCCATGAAGTGGCCTTCAAGCATGGCGAAACTCTTATGCACGCCCTCGCGAATGGCGATGCTCGGCACCACCACGATGAATTTGCTCCACCCGTAGCGTTTGTTCAGCTCGAACATCGTCTTGATATAGACGTAGGTCTTGCCCGTGCCAGTCTCCATCTCGATGTCGAGGCTGCACGCGCCCATGCCGCCGACCGTCACGAGTTTGTCGGACAGCGGAATGTTGCTCTCGCGCTGCACGTTGCGTATATTTTCTAATAGCCGACTTGCATCGAGTTCCACCTCAGCGTTGCGGTAACCCGTTTCGTCAAAATCTATTCGTTCGCGCCCTGCGTCGCGGCGGTAGGCCGCGAGGTCGCGCGATGGTTGCCCGGCAAACACGCCCACGGTGTTCTCCACCGCGTCGGTCTGGTATTGCTGTATCTTGAATTGGAATTTCATTTAGCCGTTTTTTAGGGCAATAATATTTGCGCCCATTCAGGTATTATGTTCACATATATTTTCTTCACTTCGCCATTCACCAAGCGGAATTGCAGCTTTGCGTCTTGTCCGTCCACAGAGTTGTCGTAAACATAGAGGCGGTCAACTATCGGTGCTACCGTCTTGCAATTGGCTATCGATTTGTAATAGCGTGAGATAATCTTTGGAATAGGCACATCGTGACCCCCTTTCATGACTCTTCCTGCAATTCGTGCTGCATTAATGGACGGGTGCGATGTAGAAATGAAGAACAGGCGCAAGAAGAAACCTGCTTGTTTGGCACGGATAATAAAATCTATTTTATCTTCTGCCGACATTACGGTCTCAAACACAAAACTCCTGTGATACATGAGGCATTTTTCTCGCATATCGGCACAGTATCGTGCAGCCTTCATTATGGCTTCCTTGGAGTTCCAATCACCGAATTTTTCTTGGGCTACTTCGTCGGGATTTATGTACATAGTTCCTTCCGCCCATTCGTGATGGAGTAATTTTTGTGTCACAGAGGTCTTGCCCGACCCATTGGGTCCGGCAATCACAATCATTTCTGGTAAGTGCTTGTTTTCACTCATGTATCACTGAATTTATCTTATCGCGCCATTTCAGCTGTTTGTTGGCAATGTCTTGTCGCAGTTTGGCGAAATGTTCCTCCGTGGCTCTTTTGTTGCCTGCTTTAGCTTCTTCGGCCACTTCCTTCATGATTTGTTCCAACATTTCGTCCGAGGGTTCTTCTTCGGGACTAAAGCGGTATGCATTCAATTCTTTCTCTGACATAGCTGAACGATTTTGCTTACAACTGTTGCAAATATAGCTATTCTATTGGAGAAAACGGCTTAGCCCGTCCACTTAAATTATCCGCCGTATTGTGTCGCGGCTGTATGTGTCAAACAGTTGGTCGAAGTTGTCGGCCATGCTGTCGGAGGGCAGCGAGCTGTCGCGCATCACGAAGTAGCGAGGCTTTAGTTTGGCTATCTCCTTTATCGTATCCTCGGCGATGCCGGAGTCGAAACAGGCCACGAGGTGGGTGCCGTTCACGAAGAACACCTGCTTGCCGTCCATCGTCCGCTGCTCGATGGTGGCTGAAAGCTCCACGCCAAGGTCGAGCATAACCTGGAACAGCAGGTCTTCGGCCGAGCGATCTCCCTTCACGTTGTCGGGAAAGAGGTTTTTCTTGGTAAACTCCCATGGAGTGTAATACACGTCCTGCATGTTGCTGGTATCTAACTTCAACACGCGGAACCCCGTGTCTAAGTCTTGCCCTTGCAAGCCGGCTTCTTCCTTGATTTTCCGCCCGGCACGGCGTATGCGCTCCTTGCCTATCTCGCAGATAGTTTTATATCCTGCCTTGTAGGCTTCGCTTTTTTCGTCGGTTTTTTCGGGTAGCTGCACCATGATGAATTTGCGGCGGCCTCCGTCCTCGGCATTGAGTTGCATGACGGCATGGGCGGTGGTGGCTGAGCCGGAGAAGAAGTCGAGGATGATAGAATCAGATGAACTTCCCAATTCAAGTACCCGTTTTATTGTAAATGGAGATTTCGGATAATCGAAATATGTCTTTTCAAATAGTTCCTTCATAGCTTCTGTTCCACGTTCATTAACAAATTCTTTTTCATCCCAAACACTTCGTTGCATTTTTGATGTTTTGCGGTATTTTTGAACAATCATAAAGCCTCCATTTTGATTTGCTTTACCGAAGATTTCAATATTGAGATTTTTTCGGGCCTTTTCTTCTTTTCCCCATCTCCAAACAGTTTGTATTCCATTTGATTTTGCAGGGAAAACTTCGATAAAGCCATTTTGAGGTTCCAATGATATTTCCATTAAACCATTTGCATCCACGTTATTAGGGTTTACATAGAAAGGATAGAATAAGTTAGGACGGTTTTTATCATTGAACTTAACATTACGATTGCGTAGTTCCATAAGATTAAAACCTCCTTTTGCATCGTAATACTGGAATTGCTTATCTTTTTCTTCCACTAAGTTAATATGGCTAAATATACTTTTTGTGTAGATTAAAATATAGTCATGTTGCTGTGCAATACCGCCATAATCCCGTCCACCACGATTGTTTATAATTATAGAATTGCTTTTGAAATTAGACTGTCCGAACACTTCATCGCACACTTTTTTTAAATTTGCTTGCTCGTTGTCATCAATCGAGATGAATATCACCCCGTCGTCTGCCAGCAAATCTTTCGCAACTTTTAGGCGTGGATAAATCATGTTTAGCCAGTCGGTGTGGAAACGGCCATTTGATTCCGTGTTCTGCACCAAGCGGTTCCCCTCCTCGTCGATTTGGCCGCTGTTCTCTTGATAATCGGCGGCACTTTGCGAGAAGTCGTCGTTGTAAACAAAGTCGTTGCCCGTATTGTAAGGCGGGTCGATATATATCATCTTCACTTTGCCGAGATAGGTTTCGCGCAGCACTTTCAGCACATCGAGGTTGTCGCCCTCGATGTAAAGGTTCTGCGTGTGGTCGAAGTCCACGCTCTCCTCCCGACAGGGGCGCAAGGTCTTGTTGGTCGGCGTGTTGGCTAAGTGGGCATGGGGCTTCTTGTCCGGCCATGTGAACTGGTATCGTTCCTCGCCGTCGTCTATCACGTCGGCCGACAGTTCCTCGCGTAGTTTCTCGAAGTCGATGCCTAGCACCGTCTTGCCATCCTTGTCCTTATGTTCCGTCACGCACTGCGGAAAGAGTTGCGCTATCTTGTCGATGTTCGAGCCTGTCACATCAAGGCTTTGCATCTTCAGCTTATCCATATTTTTAGTAGTCCCTGTTAAATTAATCTGTATGGGTAATTTGCTTGTTTTGAGATAGTTATGCTGTGTAAAACATAGCTATCTCTTGCCGAGAGATAATTGCTTTCGTAAAGATACACAAAATCTCATAAAAAACGGGTCAGAAACATAAAACTTTAATTCTCGCTTATTCCAAATAGAATGCAACATGAACTGTGCGTCCATACATTTCATGTGCATCACATTCTATGGAACTGTAATATGGATTTGTTTAGCAAATTTATATTCTTTGCTGCTTGGCATATTGATTATGAGTCTCTAATCATTTTAATCGATCTCTCGGCAAGTGTTAATTGATGGATTATGATAGGGCGTGTTTTGTGCTTTTTGGAGGGCTGAGGTAATATTTTGTTCGGCTGTACGTTATTATATTGATATGCAAGTATCGGTTTGCTTATGAATGGAATTTTACGAAAGTTAACGATTAATATATTGCTGATAACCTTGTTGGTGGTTGCTGCCCCAGTGGCACGGGCACTCGATGCGTCGCACAGTGTGCTTTCGTCGGGGCGTTGGGTGAAAGTGTCGGTGGGCGAAACCGGCATATATTCCATCACCAATGCCATGCTTTCGCGTTGGGGATTTTCCGACCCAGCCAAGGTGAAAATATTTGGATATGGCGGTGCGCCAGTCTCGACTACCCTTGATGCCGACCAGATAGACGACTTGCCGCAAGTGCCTGTGTTGCGAACCAACGGCGGATTGCTGTTCTATGGCCAAGGGCCCACCACGTGGCAGGCATCCAACTTGCAGGGGATGGATTATGTGCAGTACCAGCACCCGTATGCCACGGCAGGATATTACTTCATCACCGACCGCAGCGACGTGGGGGAGGCCGCGCTGGCCACCGAAAACACTCCGCTCGGCAGCGGCGGCACGGTATCGACATTTACCGGGCGCACTTTCCACGAGTCGGAGCTTTTCTCTCCCGGTGAAACGGGGCATTACTTACTGGGCGAGGATTTTCGCTACACCACCACGCAGACGTTCAACTTCGACCTTACTGGCATTGTCGAGGGAACCGATGTGTCGGTGCTGACGAGCTTTGCCGCAGCGGCATCGGGGCGCAGCTCGTTGTCGTTCAGGTACAACGGTAATGCATTGGCATCGACCTCGGCCGACAACATATCGGCACTCTCTGGCGAATATACTTTCGTCAACAGCACTCGCACTATTAAGCAGTTTGAACTTGGGGGCAGCGACCTCGACTTTTCGGTGGCTTTTGCCGGAGGAGGGTCGGTAAGCATCGCCAGGCTGGACTATATCACGGTCAATTACACTCGCCGCCTCGACATGGGCGGACTGTCGCAATTGTCGTTCAGTGCGCCTTCGGGTGGTTCTCCGCAAGCCGTGTATGCCCTTTCGGGCAGCACGCAGGCCACGCATATATGGGATGTGACTGTTCCGCACCGACCCGTCGAGGTGACCTGCACGGCAGGCGGCGGTGGCGTGGCGCGGTTCACGCCGTCGGCAGGCGGTGCGAGGGAATATGTGGCGTTCAACGATGACGGAACATTCCCCACGCCCACGCTCGTGGGCAGCGTGGACGCTCAGGACTTGCACGCCGAGGCCACTCCCGACATGATTATCATCACCCCCAGGGAATTTATCACCGAGGCTCGCCGCGTGGCGGCATTGCACGAGCAGGTCGATTCCATGCGGGTGCTTGTGGTTGACCATTCGCTCATCTTCAATGAATTTTCATCGGGAACGCCCGACGTGATGGCATACCGAAAATTGGCAAAAATGTTCTACGACCGCGGCACCGACGGCGACGGGCACAGGCTGGGCTACGTGCTGCTTTTTGGCCGCCCGCTGTATGACAACCGCAACATAACCGCCGCCGCGCGTGCGCTCGACTACCCTCGGCTGCTGATATGGGAGTCGGCCACGGGGCTTGACGACAACAGCTCTTTTTGCACCGACGACA
The DNA here is from genome assembly GCA_944320595.1 of uncultured Muribaculaceae bacterium. Taxonomy (GTDB): domain Bacteria; phylum Bacteroidota; class Bacteroidia; order Bacteroidales; family Muribaculaceae; genus Avimuribaculum. Next base: position 8,056 of record CALUIB010000009.1, read on the forward strand.
TACTGGGAACCCTGTCGGACGGGTCGAATGAAAACAATATGTACACTCGCGGAATGGAGATAGCCGTGGGGCGGATGCCGGTGAAAAGCCTGACGGAGGCTGCCGACATGGTTGACAAACTGGTGGAATATGTCACCGGGCAGGATTACGGCTCGTGGAAAAACAATGTGATAGTGCTGGCCGATGACGAGGATGACATGGTGCACGCCGAGCAGTCGGAATCCTGCGTGACAAAAATGATGGCCAACGGCGGGGAGGATTATGTGTATAACCGCATTTATTTGGATGCATACAGGTATATCTCGGACGGCAGCGGCAACAATTACCCCGATGCAAGGCAGGATATGTTCAAGCTGCTCAACGACGGGGCGTTGGTGTTCAACTACGTGGGGCATGGCAGCCCCGTAGGGTGGTCGCACGAGCATATATTGGTGTGGGATGATATTAATAACGGCTTGTACTACAATCATATCCCATTCGTCTATACGGCCACGTGCGAGTTTACGCGTGTCGATGCCTCGGCAGTGTCGGGGGGCGAGCTTATGTTCCTCAATCGCCGCGGCGGAGCCATAGCCCTATATACGACCACGCGGCAGGCGATAATCGCATACAACGGGCCGCTGACCGAGGAGTATGGCAGGCAGCTTTTCGCCCGCGGAGCCGACGGGCAGTATCAGCGCATAGGCGACATATACCGATTATCGAAGAATGCACATGGCGACAGCAACAAGTTGCGTTTCATCCTCATAGGCGACCCGGCTATGCGATTAGGCTATCCAACTTACAAGGCCGTGGTGGAGACAATCAACGGCATGGAGCCTACCGAGGACGATATGCCGGAGTTCAAGGCGCGGCAGACGATGACCGTGCGCGGCTCGATATATGACGACCGGGGGAACAAGGCCACCACGTTCACTGGTGCCGTCTATCCCACACTGTATGGCCCGGAACGGTCGGTGGAAACCAACGATAACCACAACGAGGGCCATAAGTTTGTGTATCAGGAGCGCAGCGACAAGCTGGCTATGATAAAAGACTCGGTGAGCAACGGGGAATTTGTGTTCCACATCAACATACCCTCCGAAATATCGGCCGACAATTACCGCCCGGCGCAGCTGAACCTGTATGCTTACAGCAACGACGGGCGCGAGGCAAACGGCTCGAACAGCAATTTTTATATTTATGGCTATGACGACACGGCAGGCAACGACACCATAGGCCCGGAGATACGCGTGATGTACCTCAATAACGACGACTTCGCCGACGGTGGCGAGGTGAATGAGTCGCCTATGCTGATAGCCGAGGTTTACGACCGGTCGGGGCTTAACTTCTCGACGGCAGGCATAGGGCACCAGATGACGTTGCAAATCGACGGCACCACTACGCTGTCCGATGTGTCATCCTATTTCACCCCCGAAATCGACCCTCGCGGCGGCGAAGGCTCGGGCGGCCATATCTATTATCCGCTCGAAGGGCTTGCCAGCGGCTACCACACTTTGAGGCTCAAGGTGTGGGATACATTCGCCAATTCGAGCGAGCGCACCATATCGTTCAACGTGGTCAACGGGCTTGCGCCTAAGCTATACGAGGTGTCGGCCACGCCCAATCCGGCATCGACCGAGGCACGTTTCTTGCTGCGGCACAACCGCCCCGATGCCTCTATCACGGTTACAATTTATGTGTATAACCTCATGGGGCAATTGGTGTGGAGCGAAACTGCGTCGGGTCGGAGCGATATGTTTGAGTCGTTCCCCATTGTGTGGGATTTGACCGACATGGCCGGTCGGCGTGTACCGCGCGGAGTATATGTTTACCGTGCCGGGATTTCTACCGACGGGGTGCAGGAGACCACCGAATCGCGGAAGATTGCCGTCACCGCCGCCCCGTGACGCAAAAAAAGCCTATTGCCGCTTGGCATTGTGCCGGGCGTTGGCTACATTTGTGCAGGACAACATAAACCCTAAATCATAATGAAACTTTTTACTACTGTTGTTTTGTCGGTGGCGGCGTTGGCGGCCACCGCACAAACGTGGGGCGAATGGCAAGACCCTGAAGTGAATGCGGTGAACCGCGCCCCGATGCACACCAATTATTTCGCATTCGAGAGTGCCGATGCTGCCCGGTGTGGCAATCGTGAACTGTCGTCGAATTTCATGACGCTTAACGGCACTTGGAAGTTTAACTGGGTGGCCGATGCCGATGCACGTCCTGCCGACTTTTGGAAAGCAGATTATGACGACGGAGACTGGGCCACGATGCCCGTGCCTGGCGTGTGGGAACTAAACGGGTATGGCGACCCCATCTATGTCAATATTCAATACCCGTGGACGAATTATTACAAGGATAATCCCCCCTTGGTCCCGGTCGAGGGCAACCATGTGGGTTCGTACCGCCGCACGGTGACGGTGCCGACCTCGTGGAAGGGGAAAGACATCATCGTCCACTTCGGGTCGGTCACATCGTGCATCTACTTGTGGGTGAATGGCCGGTATGTGGGTTACAGCGAGGACAGCAAACTTGAGGCCGAGTTCGACTTGACGCGATACCTTAAACCGGGGCAGGAAAACCTCATTGCCTTCCAAGTGTTCCGCTGGTGCGACGGCAGTTATCTTGAAGACCAGGACTTCTTCCGCCTCTCGGGTGTGGCTCGTGATTGCTATCTGTATGCCCGCAATAAAAAACGCATTGAAGATTTGCGCTACACTCCCGACCTTGATGCCGAGTACAAGGATGGCACTCTTGCCGTGGAACTCGACGTGAAAGGTGGAGGAACGGTGCGGCTTGACCTTGCTGATGCCGATGGCAAGCCGGTGGCATCGGCTGCGATGAAGGGGAGCGGCAGCACGTTGCTTGAAGTTGAAAATCCGCATAAGTGGAGTGCCGAGACTCCATACCTATATACGCTCACTGCCACGCTCGAAGGGAGCGGCGAGGTTATACCGTTTAAGGTGGGGTTCAGGAAAGTTGAACTCAAAGGAAATCAAGTGCTCGTCAATGGCAAGCCTGTGCTGTTCAAGGGCGTGAACCGGCACGAGATGGACCCCGACGGTGGTTATGTGGTGTCATACGAGCGTATGCTGCAAGACGTGCAGCTTATGAAACAGCTGAATGTAAACGCCGTGCGCACGTGCCACTATCCCGACGATTACCGTTGGTATGAGTTGTGCGACCGCTATGGGTTGTACATGGTTGCCGAGGCCAACATCGAGTCGCACGGCATGGGATATGGCGACGAGACGCTTGCAAAAGACCCCGCATACGCCAAGGCGCACATGGAACGCAACCAGCGCAATGTGCAGCGCAATTTCAACCACCCGAGCATCATATTCTGGTCGATGGGCAACGAGGCTGGTTTCGGCCCGAACTTCGAGGCCGTGTATAAATGGATTAAGGCCGAAGACCCGAGCCGCGCCGTGCAGTATGAGCAAGCCGGTGAGAATGAGTTTACCGACGTGTTCTGCCCCATGTATGCCGATTACAAGCGCATGGAAGATTATGCCCGCCGCACAGACACCACCAAGCCGCTCATACAGTGCGAATATGCCCACGCAATGGGCAACTCGGGCGGCGGTTTCAAGGAGTATTGGGACCTGATACGCCGGTACCCGTCGTTGCAGGGCGGTTTTATATGGGACTGGGTTGACCAACCGCTGCGCTGGACTGGCAAGGGCGGCGTGGAAATTTATGCCTACGGCGGCGACTTCAACCGCTATGATGCCTCGGACAACAACTTCTGCGGCAATGGCATGATAAGCCCCGACCGTGTGCCTAATCCCCATGCCTACGAGATAGGGTATTATTACCAAAATATATGGACTACGCTCGATGGCGTTACCGACGGCGTGGCACGGATAAACGTGTTCAATGAAAACTTCTTCCGCGACTTGTCGGCTTACCGCATGGAGTGGGAATTGATGGCCGATGGCGTGGTGATGCGCACAGGGCTAATAGAAGACCTCGACGTGGCTCCCCAATCGTCGGCCACAGTGTCGCTGAACATTGGTGCCACATATCCGGGGAAGGAATGGTTGCTTAATGTGCGCTACAGCTTGAAAAACCGTGAAGGCATCACGCCAGCAGGAACTGTGTTGGCCAAGGACCAACTTGTGCTTGTGGAATATAAAGTTCCCAAGATGAATATTGCAAATGTGGCCACTGCCAATTACGCCAAGCCCGAACCGAGGGTGATTGACAGCCGTAAGGACTATGTAATAGTCGAGGGCGACGGGTTTGACATAGAATTCAGCCGCAAAACGGGATATATGGTGCGTTATGTAGTCGGTGGCAAAGAACTTATTGCAGAGGGCGGTGCATTGACTCCAAACTTTTGGCGCGCACCCACCGATAACGACATGGGCGCGGGGCTTAACAATAAGTTTGCCGTGTGGCGCAATCCCGAAATAAAGTTATGCAACTTGTCGGCCACCAAGACCGATGGCGGATTGGCTGTTGTTACAGCCGAGTATGAAATGCCTGCCATAGGTGCCAGCTTGCAACTCACATACGTTGTAAACAATGAAGGCAGTGTGCAGGTGACGCAGAAGATGGTGGCCGGTGCCACCACTGATGTCCCGCCGATGTTCCGTTTCGGCATGCAATTGCCAATGCCGCGCGAATATGGGCAGATAGAATACTACGGACGCGGGCCTGTGGAGAATTACAGCGACCGCAACCATAACACATTGCTCGGAATCTATCGCCAAAGCGTGGATGAACAGTTCTATCCTTACATACGTCCGCAGGAAACGGGTACCAAGACCGACATTCGCTGGTGGAAACTTGTCAATACGTCGCGCAGCGGCCTTATGGTTGAGACCGAAGCCCCATTCTCGGCATCGGCACTGCATTACACAATCGAGTCGCTCGACGATGGCGAGGTAAAGGACCAACGCCACTCGGCCGAAGTGGAGCAGGCCGACCTTACCAACTTGCTTATCGACAAGGTGCAGATGGGCTTAGGTTGCGTTGACAGCTGGGGTGCATGGCCGCTGCCGCAATACCAAGTGCCTTACGGCAATTATGAATTCACTTTCATGCTCACCCCCGTAAGGCACAGCATAGCCGTGGAATAATGGCAAGTGCCACGGGTTACGAAACCGCCCGTGACACTTGCTTTTTTTTTTAATTTTTGCAACTATTAAAGTAAGTTATGTATCACTGGTTAAATTCATATGTGTTATGGTTAGACAATTTATGCTGTGCTTCGTGTTGCTGGTGGGATTAGTATGCTTGGCACAAAATTCACAAGGGTATCAAAATCCAGTAATTCCGGGATTCCATCCCGATCCGAGCATTTGCCGCGTAGGCGATGATTATTATTTGGTAACCAGTAGTTTCCAGTATTTTCCAGGTGTGCCATTGTTCCACAGCCGGGATTTGGTGCATTGGGAGCAGATAGGGCATTGTTTGACGCGCCAGTCGCAATTGCCGCTGCACGATGCAAACTCCACGGAGGGAATATATGCCCCGACCATTCGTTACCATGAAGGAACTTTCTACATGACAACCACCAATGTGTCTGACAAGGGTAATTTCATTGTATATGCCACCAATCCGTATGGAGAATGGTCTGAACCAGTATGGTTGGAGCAGGGAGGAATAGACCCTTCGCTTTATTTTGAAGATGGAAAGTGCTACTTGGTAAGCAATCCGTCGGATGGTATATATCTGTGTGAGATAAACCCGAAAACAGGAGAACAATTGACTGAATCGAGATGCATTTGGAACGGCACGGGTGGTCGGTATCCCGAGGGACCGCATATTTATAAAAAAGACGGGTGGTATTATTTGCTTATTTCTGAAGGAGGAACAGAATATGGGCATAAGGTGACTATCGCCCGCAGCCGCAGCATCTATGGGCCGTATGCTGGCAATCCGGCCAATCCTATCCTGACGCACATCAACCAGAATGCGCAGAGTAATCCTATTCAAGGCGTAGGTCACGCCGATTTGGTTGAGGCTGCCGATGGTAGCTGGTGGGTAGTGTGCCTTGCGTTTAGAAATTATAATTTCCATCATAATCTTGGCAGGGAAGTGTTTTTGGCTCCTGTTTGTTGGGATAAGAATGCCTGGCCTGTGATTAACGGAAACGGGACTATCGATATAGAAATGAATGTGCCAACGTTGCCACAACAGCCGCAGGCTGAAACCACAGTACGAACTGCATTTGAATCTGGCAGGCTTGGCAATGAGTGGGTTTATTTGCGTAACCCGCGTATGGAAAACTACAGTTTCCACAATGGAAAATTGCGCTTGCAAGCTACCACGGTTGACCTCGATCAAAAGAGCGACGAGAGTCCGACTTTCGTATGCCGCCGTCAAGAGCATTACGATTTTACCGCAACAACATCGTTAAGATTGGAAGATGCTCATGAGGGTGACTTGGCCGGTCTGAGCGTGTATATGCAAGAAACCTCGCACTATGATATGTATGTGAGACAACTTGCCGATGGTAAGCAGGCTGTGGTGCTGCGTTACCGCTTGCACTCGATAGATCATGTGGAAGCGGAGGCAGTATTGCCTAAAAATGCCGAAGTGCAGCTGCACGTGAGGGGTGATAGGGACTACTACACATTCAGCTATTCGACCGACGGCGAGATGTTTACCGAACTTGGAAAAGTTGATTGCCGTTACATAAGCAGCGAGACTGTGGGCGGATTTACTGGGGTGATGCTTGGGATGTATGCCGTTTCGGCATTTAACAGTTCTTGCGCTTATGCCGATTTTTCATATTTTGATTACGAGGAGAATTGATTGCTTGAAAATGTAACACAGAGGACATCAAAAAATGGGCGAAGAAACCGCCCATTTTTTGATGTCCTTACGCCTATTTGAGGTTATCGGTTAGGGATAATTTCGTGGATGGCTGTGCCTGCGGCTGAGAGTTGCACTGTGGCTGTGCCTGTCGGCAGGGTGAAAGAGATGAATGGGGAAACGGTGGTCATCTCTTGCATCACCGAGCCCGAGGCATCGAGCATGGCTACGGTCATGGGCGATGAGGTTTGCCCGGCAAGTATGGTATAGCCTTTCGTGCCTTCGGTAACGCCGAAGGTCATTGAACCGGCAAGTGTATAGGCCGATTTGGCGTTGAGGTCGAACGCCGCCATTGCCTGTGCCATGTTGCCGCTGTCGGTTGCCACATCGAAACCGAGGCTTTCGGCTGTAGGTGTGTTTACCTCGAATGAGCGGACGGCCACATAGTTGGTGCGGCGGGAGTCGAGGCGTCTCAAGCGCACATAGCGGGCTTTTACAGGTTCACTTGCAGTCCACGTTATTACATATTGGTTGGTCATGTTGCCTATAAGCGTGGTCCAGGTCTTGCCATCGGCGGAATATTCGAGTGCGGCGTGGTCGAAGAAGTCAACATCGTCAACCGAGTTGCGCCCTTGCAGAATGTTTACCGAATATACATCTCTCACGGTTTTCAAGTCGATGGCCACCCAGCTGTCTTTGCGCTGTGGCAGTGCCGAAGTGTAATAAGTTGCCGTGTCGCCGTCGAGCATCAGCTGTGGTTGCGTGGTGGCAGAATTGGGGAACGAGCTAAGTCCGCGGTACTGGCACGGCACCTTGCCGATGAGTTTTTGCAGGAAACGGAAAGCCATGTCGTCCATGGCGTTGTCGTAGAACGGCTGCAATTTCATTGCACCCGATTTGTGGGTTTCGTAGTTGCGGCGATCGTCGGCAGTCATCAGGTTGTCGGCATACGTCGTCCAGAATGTGGCATTGTCGCTGCCATTGCGGAACATTTCTATTAGTTCCACAGTGTGCTTGCCGCGAGTGCCGAGGCGGCCAAATTCGATGAGCCACGGGCGCAATTCGGCAAGCAGCTGGGTGTCGGCACAGCATGCCTCCATTTGTTGCGGCACTTGTTCTATTCGTTCGAACTCGGCCTTTAGAGCCTTGGCTTTGTCGGCACTATAATCATCGATGCCGAAGGTTTTGGTTTCCCACGACTCGTCGCGGCGGTAGCCGGTCTCGGTATCGCATGAGTGTATTGCAAATGTGCGGTATGCCTCGGTGGCACCGGGTGCCATCACGTGCAAGCCGCGTTCCCAGTTGTCGATTGGGTTGTAGGCAGGCACGTTCCAGGAATAGTCGGCTACGCCATATAGTGCGAGCATCGAGGCTTCACCATGCTCCATGGGGTTGCTGAGGATGCCGCTAAGGTCGTTGGCGGTGAGCGATGTGTCAAGGCCGTAAACAGGCCCTTGCAGCACAATGTTGCGCACATAGTCGGTTACAGGATAGTTCCACCAGAACAGGGCGGGGCGTTTTATGCGTGAGTTCACCCATTCGAGTGTGCTTGGCGTGAGGTCGCTGCACACCACGTCGCCAGTCCAAAACACCTTTACGTCGGGGTTGAGGTTTTGGCCGAAGTAGGGCAGGCTGCCGCGCGGGGTGGGGTTGGCCCATGAGCGGTTGTAGTCGGTGGGGCATAATATGAGCGGTGCCACGTCGCCGCGAGCTTTCACAAATTCGTCGGTAAGGCGGTTTAGCAGCTCGGTTTGCTTTACTGGGCTTGTGCCGTCGCCCGATATGTCGTCGAAGAATATTGCGAATTGCCTTACGCCGAGATCATACATCATCTCGAACTTGTGCAGCAGGTTGCCATAATCCTCGTCGTTCCACTTTATGTCTTTCCCCGGGTGTATGGCCCACACGAATTTCACGTGGTTGTGGTTGCAGGCTTGTACGAGTTCCTTGATTTGTGCAGCCTCGTCATCGGGGTAGGGCAGCCGCCAATAAGGGCTGCTGTGGTATGGGTCATCTTTGGGGCCGTAAACGTAGGTGTTCATCTTGAAACGTCCCATGAAGTCGATAATTGACAGCCTCACCCGGTGCGACCACGGAGTGCCATAGAAACCTTCCACCACGCCGCGCATGGGCAGTGACGGTTGGTCGTTGATGGTCATGCACGGCAATTTGCCGTCTCGCGCCGCTGGCGATTCCATGATTTGCCGCAGCGTCTGCAAGCCATAGAAAGCCCCGTTTTCGTCATAGCCTGTAATAGTAATGCCATCGGTGCTTATTTCGAGTGTGTAAGCCTCGGGGGCAAGCGTGGTTCCGGCTTTGCGGGCTGCTTTTTCGCCAAAGTCGATAGTAAGTTTGGTTCCCCCCTTTTGTGCTCGGTTGAGGAACGATATGCAATCGGCAAACTTGTTTTTATTGTCCTTGATGCTGATTCCTGCTGCAATGTCGAGCATTTGGCCTTCGGCCACGGTGGACGATTGCGGTACCGGGTTGATTACTATGCCGTGGTGGTCGATTTTTTCGCCGTCAACGGGCAGGAACTGCTGTATCTCCTGCCGTTGCGACGACAGGTCGAAATCTTGTGCCGATGCGGCCGGGCTGCAAAACATGGTTGCACACACGGCGGCTGCGGCTGTTTTTGTGAAAAAGTTCATTGTTGATATTAAAGGGTTTATGGTTATAGCTTTACGATTTTCGAGTAACGCAATTTGTCGGCCTCGGATATTTCTCTTATCACGCGGCACGGGTTGCCTGCGGCAAGCACCCCGGCAGGAATATCCTTGGTGACTACGCTACCTGCACCTATCACAGAGTCGTCGCCGATGGTCACACCGGGCAGCACACACACCTGTGCCCCTATCCACACGTTGTTACCTATGGTGATTGGCAGGGCGTATTCAAGCCCTGCGTTGCGCCGCTCGTGGTCGAGTGGATGGCCTGCGGTGTAGAAACCGCAATGTGGTGCCACGAACACATTGTCGCCAAATGTCACTCGCGCCCCGTCGAGTATGATGCAGCCCACGTTCATATAAAAGTTGTCGCCTGCCATGATGTTGTAGCCATAGTCGCAATGAAAAGGCGACTCTATGCAGCAATTTTTGCCCACTTGGCCAAGCAGTCGGCGCACGATTTCATCCCGTTCTGCTACCATTGACGGGCGCAGGTTGTTCAACTCAAAGCAAAGTTCCTTGGCGGCAGTACGCTCGGCTATTAATTCAGTGTCGTAATTGGCATCATACAGAGCTCCAGGCTCCACGTTCATTTTCCTGTGTTGCATTGTTATAGAAAATTATTGTTCGTTGCTGAAGGAGTAGGGGAGGTCGGCAGGCGAGGTTCTGCGAGCGGTGGAGGGAGTGGGTGTCATGTCGATGTGCAGTGTGCCGCCATTTTGTAGGTCGGCGTGGCTGTAGTAGAGTTTGGTGTACTCCTTGCCGTTGAGGGAAGCCGAGCCGACGTAGATGTTTTCCTTGCTGTTGGCAGGGGCGTCGATTATTAGCGTTTTGCCGTTTTCAAAGTGCAAAGTGGCGCGCTTGAACAATGGTGCGCCGGCCACATACTGGTCGGTGCCTGGGCATACGGGGTAGAACCCAAGTGCCGAGAACACATACCATGCCGAAGTTTGGCCGTTGTCTTCGTCGCCGCAGTAGCCATCGGGTGTGGGTGAATATAGCTTGTCAATCACTTCCCTGATGCGGTATTGCGTCTTCCACGGCTGACCGACGTAGTTGTACAGGTAAATCATGTGCTGTATGGGCTGGTTGCTGTGAGCGTAATTGCCCATGTTCATCACGGCCATCTCGCGGATTTCGTGTATAGGGAAACCGTAATAGCTGTCATCGAACACAGGCGGCACGGTGAACACCGAGTCGAGCATGGCAGCAAAGTTCTCCTTGCCGCCCATCAGGTTGATAAGCCCTTGTGGGTCGTGGAATACCGACCATGTGTAGTGCCAACTGTTTCCCTCGGTAAAGTCGCCGCCCCACTTGAACGGGGAGAATGGCGACTGGAACCTGCCGCCCGTTTCCCGTCCACGCATCAAGTTGTGTTCGGGGTCGAAGATATTGCGGTAGTTGAGGGCGCGTTTTTCAAGTTCGGCTATTTCACTGTGTGGGCGGCCAAGCTGTTTGGCTAGCTGCAATATGCACCAGTCGTTGTAGGCATATTCGAGTGTGCGGGCCGCGCTTTCGTTTATGCCCACGTTGCATGGAACGTAGCCCAGGCGGTTGTAGTATTCATGGCCGAGTCGGCCGGTTGAAGACACGTCGGGGTGTACGCTGCGGCAGCCGTGCAACAGCCCTTCGTATAGCGTTTCCACGTCATCCACTTGCACTCCTTTGAGGTAGGCATCCACAAGCACCGATGCCGAATTGTTGCCTATCATGCAATTGCGGTGGCCGGGGCTGGCCCATTCGGGAAAGAACCCGCTTTCGCGGTATGTGTTAAGCAAGCCTTCCTGGATTTCCTTGTTGACCGATGGGTACATGAGGTTCAGCAATGGGAACAGGCTACGGAAAGTGTCCCAGAAACCTGTGTCGGTGTACATATATCCCGGCAGTACTTCCCCGTTGTAGGGGCTGTAATGCACCAGTTGCCCGTTGGTATCGATTTCATATAGCTTGCGTGGGAATAGCAGCGAGCGGTAAAGGCACGAGTAGAATGTGCGGTACTGGTCAACGGTGCCGCCTTCCACTTCGATACGGCCAAGTACCCTGTTCCATGCGTCGCGTCCGTCGGCAGCTACTTGTTCCAACCGTCGTGAGCCGAGTTCATTCAGGTTCGTTTCGGCCTGTTCGGGGCTGATGAACGATGATGCCACGCGCACGTTGACTTGCTCCCCCTTAACGGTGGAGAACCCAACTATGGCTGCTGCATGTTCAGCTGTTTCCTGTGTTGAACTGGTATGCAAGGTGTCGCCGCTCATGGTTGCTACGTAGGTGAAAGGCTTGTCGAATTCCAGTATGAAGTAATTCCTGAAATTGGCTGGTACGCCGCCATGGTTGTGGGTGGTGTAGCCTATTATTTTGTTCTCCCCGGGAATAATTTCCACGTGCGAGCCGCCATCGAAGGCATCTACTACGAGGAACGAGCTGTCGCGTTCGGGATATGTGAAACGGAATATTGCGGCGCGTTCGGTGGGGGCTATTTCGGTCAGTACGTCGTGCGTGGCAAGGAAAACCTTGTAATAACTCGGTGTTGCTGTCTCCCCCTTGTGTGAGAACCACGATGCACGGCTCTCTTCGTCAAACGCCGCCGTTCCCGTCACTGGCATTATCGAGAAACAGCCGTAGTCGTTTATCCACGGGCTGGGCTGGTGTGTCTGCTTGAACCCACGGATTTCGGTGTCGCCATATATGTATTGCCACCCGTCGCCCATTCCGCGAGTGTGGGGAGTCCAGAAGTTCATTCCCCAGGGCAGGGCGATGGCAGGATAAGTGTTGCCTGCCGACAGTTCAAACGATGACATGGTGCCCATAAGTGGGTTGACATATTGAGTGTAATCGGTCGCTTGTGCAGCAATGGCGCAAGCGAGGCTTATGGCTGTTGATAAGATTATTTTTTTCATGTTGGTCAGTACCATTTTGTATGTTTGTTTCCCATTGTTATTTCAAGTGAGCCTCCGGCTGCTATGTCGGCGAAGTCGAGGTATGCCTTGCCGTAAGGCTGCCCGTTAAGGCAAACCTTTTGTATGTATCGGTTGGAGGCCGAATTGTTATGCACGGTTATGGCAAATTCCCCTCCTGTAACTTTTATTGTCGCTCCGTCGAAAAGCGGCGAGCCGAAGTAGTAACGGCCTCCGGCTGGCTCCACTTGATAGAACCCGAGGGCCGACAGCACATACCATGCCGACATGGCTCCCACATCTTCATTGCCGCACAGACCGTCGGGCTGCGAGGTGTAGAGCGTGTCGAGGATTTGCCGCACACGGTCGGCAGTCTTCCACGGTTGGCCGAGCATGGTGTAGAAGTAAGTTATGTGGTGGCTTGGTTCGTTGCCGTGTGCATACTGGCCTATCATTCCTGAGATGTCGGGGGAGATTACAGCCCCTTCAAGCTGCGAGCTGACTGTGAAAAGAGAGTCGAGCTTGCCAAGGAACTCGCCGTGCGACGGGAAACAGCCGACAAGCCCCGGCAGGTCGTGCGGAACGAGGAATGTGTATTGCCATGCGTTGCCTTCGCAGTAGTCGTCGTTGCGGTGGTCGGAGGCTATGGGGTTGAACGGTGTGCGGAACTTGCCGTCAGAGTCCTTGCCGCGCATGAAACGGGTCGCAGGGTCGAACAGCTGCCTGTAGCTGTGGCTGCGGTTGTCGAAGTAGGCATATCCGGCAGTGTCGCCGGCCATCTTTGCCACCTGTGCCACGCTCCAGTCGGCTATGGCATATTCCATGTCGTAGGCTACGGATTCTTTCATCTTGTCGCATGGTATGTATCCATATCGTTTGCGCAGCCCCATGCCACGCTCGTCGAGCATGGCCGACTGGCGCAGGGCATCGTATGCACGGCTTATGTCGGGGGCATACCCCTTGGTGGCAGCGTCGGCAAGGATGCAGATGCCCGGGTTGCCCACCATGGTGTTGGTTTCACACCCCATAAGGTGCCACACAGGCAACTTGCCTTGCTGGTCGTAGATTGAGAGGAACGTGCCAACAATGTCGTGCGTGAGCTGTGGGTGGATAATCGACATGAGTGGGTGTGCGGCGCGGTAGGTATCCCAGCACGAGAATGTGGTGTGGGCCTTGAAAAGACTGCTGTTGTGAACCATGCCGTCGGCACCGCGGTAATCGCCGTTCACGTCGCAAAATAGCGACGGGGCAATCATTGTGTGGTATAGTGCCGTGTAGAATATTTTGCGCTTGTCGGCATCGCTGGTGCTTATTTCTATTTTCCTTAGTTGGCTGTTCCATGCGCCGTCGGCCTGTGCCACGCATTGGTCGAAGTCCCACCCCGGAAGTTCGGTCTTTAGGTTAAGTAGTGCATTGGCAGTTGACACTGGCGACAAGGCTACTTTCACGTAAACGGGATTTCCGGGTGCGGCATTGATATTTGCACGGGCATACACCACTGTGCCGCTGCAACTGTCGGCAATGGCGATGTTGCCGTCGGCTGCCATTTCGAGCGAGGTTATCGGTTGTGAAAATTCGGCAACGAAGTATATGCGTTGTGAGCCTGCCCAGCCACGTGAATATCTGTATCCTGCAAGCAGGGTGTCGCCAATGCGCTTAACGGCAGCCTCGGTGGCACGGTCCCAGCCGCCGCCGTTTTGCAGGTCGATGACAACGGCTGTGCTGTCGGGGTCGGAGAATGTGTATTTGTGGAAACCCACCCGTTCGGTGGCCGTCAGTTCCACGTCGATGCCATGGCGTGTGAGCCGTGTGGCATAATATCCGGGCCTGGCCGTCTCGCGAGAGCGGTCGGAATATGACCACAAGCCCGAATGTGGGTCATCTTCATGGCCGCGGGCGTATGTCACAGTTCCGTTGACTGGCATTAGGGTAACATCGTGCAGGTCGCCGATGCCTGTGCCGCTTAGGTGGGTGTGGGGGAACCCGATGACGGTGGAGTCGCTTATGTGGTAGCCTGAACACCAGTCCCATTCTTGCGGAATGCTTGTGGGGCCTACTTGAACCATGCCGAACGGCACATTTGCGCCATAGAACACATGGCCGTGTCCGCCGGTGCCGATGCGTGGATCGACATATCGGGTGAAACTGTTGCCGTCAACCTCGGTGTGGGGAGCACTTGTGCAGGAGGTGGCCAATAATGGCAGCATTGCTGCGCCAAGTGATATGATAATGCTGGTGGCTTTCATCGTGTCATGCTCGTATTTGGCGTGTTTCCCATTTTCAGTTTCAATGTGCCTCCTTCCACTATGCGGTGGTATGGCAGTGAGTATGAGTCCATAGGTTTTCCGTCGAGCAACAGTTCTTGGACGTAGATGTTGCTTGGGCTGTTGCCCTCGACCTCGATTACGAAAGGCCGCTTGCGCACGTCTTGTGGCAGTGCAATGGTGATGCGGTCGAACAGTGGGCTGCCGACTTGGTATGACGGGTTGCTTTCGCTCAAGCCTTTCACGTCAAACAGCCCCATCGACGACATCACATACCATGCGCCCAGCTGCCCCTGGTCTTCGTCTTGCCCATATCCATAGCCGTGTATCTCCTCGGTGCCGTAAAACTCGTTGCAGATGGTGCGCACCCACTTTTGCGTGAGCCATGGACGGCCGGAAAAGTTGAACAGCCATGAAATGTGCAAGTTGGGCTGGTTGCCGTGGTTGTACACTCCCGAAATGCCGGCAAAGGCATCAACCGTGGTGCCACCGCCAAATACGTTGGCTTGCGATACTATGAAGATGCTGTCCAATCGGGTGTTGAAACGGTCGGTGCCTATCAACTCGACGAGTTGTTGCGGCTGGTGCGGTACGTAGAAGGTGTATTGCCATGCATTCCCTTCCTGAAAACCTACCCACGGGCGCGACGGATCGAACGGCTCGATGAATTTCCCGTCGCGTGTCTTTGGCCTTACGAAACCTGTTGATGGGTCGTAAATTTGCCGCCAACCATTGGCAAGGCGTGACAAGAGCCTGTAGTCGTCGGTTTTGCCAAGCGATTTCGCAAACTGTGCCACGGCGTAGGCACTGAAACTGTATTCGAGTGTGTGTGATGCGCCAAATGGCGAGCCGTCGCGGTGCAGCTCGTCGCCCGTGCCGGTGCTTGGCACGTAAGGCGAATAGCCATATTCGACAAATGCGCCAACGTCGGACTTGCCAGCTCCGTCGGGGCGGCCTTCCCACCCGATTTCATTTTTCAGTGCGGCCTCGTATGCAAGGTCAACATCGAAACCGCGTAAGCCGCAATTATATGCGCCTGCTATTACAAGACCCATGAAATTGGTGCCAACGCCTGACACGTACCGGCTGTTGGCGATGCCATCGGCAAGCCATCCCGTTTCCTTATATACTAGTAGCTGGCTTTGAACAAAGTCGGCATAATATTCGGGATATGCCAGTGCCCACAGCAGCGACAAGTTCCAGTAGCCGCCCCACATAGCATCGGTGTTGTAGTGGTTATGTACAGGCTTGCCGGTGGTTTTATCGATTTCGATTTGGCCTATGGTGCCGTCGTTGCGCGGGTAAGCCCCGTTGGCATCGCTGGCCAATCCCCTGCCCAGCAGGGCGTGGAACAGCCCGGTATAGAACTTAGTGCGGTCGGCCTCGCTGCCGCCTTCCACTTTGATGCGCCCCAAGGCCGCCTCCCAAGCTTGGGTGGCTTGCCGTTGTGCAGCGTCGAAGTCGAGCGTGTCGGCCTCGGCAAGCAGGTTGCTGCGGGCATTTTCGATTGATGTATATGACACGCCCACTTTTACCTCTATCGTGCGGTCGCTGTCGCCACTGGTGTCGAATGTCATATACAGTCCTGCACCTGTGCCGTGGCATTCCTCGGCGTTCTTATTGATTTCTTCGCCAACAAATGTGCCAACCTCTTGGGGCAGGTGGTCGGTAGTGGCATAAAAATATATAGACACTGTGGCACCAGGTTGGTATTTTTGCACGTATGCCGGTTCGGTTACCACGTAGCCTTCCACAGAGCCGGCACCAAGGTATTTGACGTAGGCATCCCTCACAGGGCCGCTTTCGCCCCAACGTCGGCCTATGTCGAACAGCAGGTGTGCACTGTCGGTGGACGGGAACGTGTATCGGTGGAAACCTACCCGCTGCGTGGCCGTCAGCTCGGCTTTTATCCCGTAATCTTTCAGCAGCACCGAGTAGTAGCCGGCAGTGGCGTACTCGTCTTTTTTGTCGAATTGCGAGCGGTAACCGCCGCCAGTGTCGTTGCCGTCGGGCGAGCCGGGAACCGTCTTGAGTGTGCCAGTCGTGGGCATCAGCGATATGCCGCCCACCTGGAATTCGTGCAAGTTGACGAACCCTTCGATTGAAGTGTGGCGCGAGTCATACCCCACGGCCTGCCAGCCATCTTTGTTGCCAAGGCTGCCGTTGGTCGAAGGGGCTACTTTTGCCATGCCAAGCGGCATTGCCGCAGGCGTGTAGAAGAACCACCGGCTGTGGGCGGTGCCGATATTTGGTTTTACGTAGTCGGTGAGAGGCTTTGAGCCTTGTGCTGCGGCATGGAATGATAGGCACAAGGCAATAAGTGTCGGGAATAGGGATAAAATTCTCATTTAAAAAAGTTCAGCTTTATGTTAATGGTTGCACGGCACTCGAATTGGCCTCTTCAGCTGACCTGTGCCATGGTAGTACAAATTTAAAGAAGTTTTATAAAGAAATAAAGAATAAAGATTGTTTTTTTTATATTTTTGCACAGGAAGAATAGCGAGACTGAAGTTGTACGACGCACTTCTGAAAAGCAGGTATAGAAGTTTTGAAAAAATAATGCCAGTAGTGGCAAATTTAGTAAAGATGGGAATAAGGAAGGTTTTTATATATTGGCCGGCGTATTTTGGGGCAGTTATCATTTGCCAACTGTTGTTTGGCCGTTTCCCGACCGACTTTTTCGCATTTCCGGTGAATGGGGCATTGTTGCTGTTTGCCATAGCTGGGTTATGGATATTGTACAAGGAAAAACGCAATTCGTGGTTATGTGCGCTGCTGCTGGATAGGCACACCACGTTCATTCTTCTAAGTTTGTTGCTTGTTTCGTGCTTTGTCATGGGATTTGGCGGTGATGTGCTTGTTGCATCATCTTGGTGGTTTGTGTTGCTGATGACGGCATTGCTGTGCCATCTGCTAATGGTGATATTCAGGGGAGTGAGCATGAAGAACCGCCGCTATAAGTGGCGTTTTGTGTTGAACCACATAGGGCTTTTCATTGCGCTCGTTGGCGGATTTGTCGGCAGTGCCGACACGCACGAATGGCGAATGGTTGTGAGCAAGGCCGATGTGACGAGTGTGGCCGTTGATGCCGGTGGCAGGCACATTGTGCTGCCATACGAGTTAAGGTTGAAGGACTTCAACATTGATTATTACCCTGGCGGAATGCCTGCCGCATTTGTGGCCGGGCTTGAAATAAATGGTAAAAATGTCAGTTTGGAGGTCAATCACCCATACAGTTTGTCGGTGGCCGACAATTTGTATTTGCTGGATTATGAGCACCGGCCCGCAGGCGAGTCGCCGCAGTATTGCATTTTGCAATTGGTGCGTGAGCCGTGGAAATATGCGCAATGGGCTGGGATATGGATGATGCTTGCCGGTTGCGTGTTATTGTTTGCGCAGGGTGTTAATGCAAGGAAGGAGGTACAGGCATGACCACATGGGATGACTTCACGATATTTGCGGCCGCAGCATCGGCACTGTGGATTGCAGGGTCGGCTGTGGCCATGCGCAGCAAGGAACTAAGCAAGGCGGCTGTGTGGCTCACTGCCGGTGGACTATGCGTGTATGTGGCTTTCATAGTGGCGTTTTGGGTCACATTGCAGCGACCTCCGTTGCGCACGCTTGGCGAGACGCGGCTGTGGTATTCGCTGTTCATGGCGCTGTCGGGGTTGCTTACTTACAGGCGGTGGCATTATCGGTGGATTTTGCTGTTTTCTACCATAGTTTCCATAGTGTTTGTGGCCATAAACTTGCTGAAACCCGAAATACATGACCAGTCGCTTATGCCGGCGTTGCAAAGTTTCTGGTTTGTGCCACACGTTACGGTGTATATGTTCTCATATTCGGTGCTTGGTTGCTCGTTCTTGCTTGCCGTTGCAGGGGAAATCCAGCGCACGGGTCAATATCTTGCGACTGCCGACCGCTTGGTGTATGTGGGGCTTGCGTTCCTCACGTTTGGTATGCTAAGCGGCGCATTGTGGGCCAAGGAGGCTTGGGGCTACTTTTGGAACTGGGACCCCAAGGAGACGTGGGCTGCCATCACATGGAGCATCTATCTGTTATACATACATTTGCGGCTAAGCGGCAATGTCCGCCACAGGCGATTGCTCGATGTGTTGCTGATAGCAGGATTCCTGTGTATGCAAATGTGCTGGTATGGAGTTAATTACTTGCCATCGGCTCAAGATAGTATGCACACTTATGGTAATATGTAGAATTCGGATATATAAGACTATACCACAATTTTTTATTATAATCTTTTTTAAACAACAGGTATTATGAAGAAAAGTTCAATGATTGTACTTGGCGCGATAGGTGCAGTGGTGGTACTCGCCATAGTCTATCGTGCAGTCAACAGGGCTCCTTCTGCCGACCTTCCGGTAAATGAGCAATTAGAGAAGGTGCTTGCCGACGGTGGCTGTGCTTCATGCCACAGTGCCAATCCGCAATTGCCTTTCTATGCCAATTTGCCGCTGGCCGACAACCTTATCGGCCAGCATGTCAAGGATGGCTATGCTTCGTTCGACATAGCCCCGTTCATCGAGGCATTGCAGAATGGAACGGCTCCGAATGAAGTGGATTTGGCAAAAGTGGAGCAAAGCATTGCCAATGGTACCATGCCCCTGTGGCAGTATTACCTCGTTCACTGGGGTTCATCGATTACCGATGCCAAGGAGGAGGCTGTGCTTGGTGCCACAAAAGAGCTGAGGGCAAAGTATTTCCCAAGCCCACTTGCGGCTCCTGAATTTGCCAACGAGCCTGTGCGTCCTGTTCCCGACAGCGTGGCTTACGACGTTCGCAAGGCTGCGCTTGGCGAGCTACTGTACAGCGACACTCGCCTGTCGGCCGACGGCACTGTTTCGTGTGCCACATGCCATGGGCTTAACACTGCCGGGGTTGACAACAAGCGTTACTCGGAGGGCATCGACGGCCAACTTGGCGGCGTGAACGCTCCCACGGTGTATAACGCGTGTTTCAACTTCGTCCAATTTTGGGACGGACGAGCTGCTACTCTTGCTGAGCAGGCCGGAGGTCCTCCATTGAACCCAGTGGAAATGGGCTGTAAGTCGTTTGACGAGATTGTTGCTCGCTTATCCGACGACAAGGCTTTTGTGAAGAGTTTCAATGAGGTCTATCCCGAAGGATTGAGCCAGGCAACCATCACCGATGCCATTGCCGAGTTTGAAAAGACATTGGTTACGCCCAATTCCGACTTCGACCGCTACTTGAAAGGTGACAAGAATGCAATGACTGCCGAGCAAATCGAAGGGTATGACCTTTTCAAGAAGTATGACTGTGCAACCTGCCATGCCGGGGTGAACATGGGTGGCCTGACATACGAGCTGATGGGGCAGCGCGCAAACTACTTTGAAGACCGCGAACTTACCGAGAAATCGGGCTTGACCGACGGCGACAACGGACGTTGGGCACAGACGAAGGTGGAGCGTGACCGTTACCGTTTCAAGACTCCTACGTTGCGTAACGTGGCACTTACATACCCGTATTACCACGATGGTAGCGTTGAGACCTTGAAAGAGGCTGTGACGAAGATGGCCAAGTACCAAGTTGGCCGTGAGATGGCCGACGGCGAGGCCGACAAGGTTGTAAGTTATCTCAATGCCCTCACTGGTGAATACAAAGGTAAGAAGTTGACTAACGACAACGACAAGTGAGATAAATAGCCTACCCGTGGCAACCGCCACGGGCTGCATAACACAAAAAAAAATGTGGTGCGCTGTGATTTCTATTCCGGCGCACCATATTTTTTGTGTTATGTTATTTTTTTATTGCGGCTCGAAAACAACCCTCAAAATAATCTTGAGCAAAATTTGAGCAGGCTCTTAGCGGCTTGCGCTGATGTCGATTACTTCCAGGTCGTCGGGTACATAGATGCCGCCTGTGAAGTTTATAGCGGCCTCGGCGGTGTAGCTTTGCTTGCGAGTGGATAGGGTGGTGTCTTCGGTGTGGTATAGCAGCAGGTTGCGAGTGTTAAGACTGTGCGCCATTTTTCCGGCATCGAGTGCGGTGCTGTGGTGCTTTTCGTATGGCTTGAATTTTTCCCGGTCGGCATACAGGCAGAAAGCCTCGCATAGCAACCAGTCGGCATCTGTTGCTTGTTGGCGATTGGCCTCGTTGTAAGGCTCATCGCCGAGGCACACCACTTCCACGCCGTCGGGCAAGGTGGCTCGGAAACCGAATTGTTTCTCCTTGGTCGAGTGGATGTCGAAACAGCGAATGGCTGTGCCGCCGTCAAGGTCGATTGTGTCGCCGTCTTTTACTTCGCGGAAAAGCACACGTTCCCCTATGTAGGACTTGTAACCGGCTGCCAGCGTGAGGCTGCATATCGTGTGCAGAGTGGTTAATGCCTTGTCATGGCCGAAGATGGTGAAATTGCCGTGGTAAGTTCCACGCCGCATAAGTTGTATCACCATTCTCACGACCCACACTGCACCCAGTATGTGGTCGGTGTGTGCGTGGGTGATAAACATATTGCGTATGTCGGACAGGCTTGTTCCCGATTTTTCCAATTGTGACAGGATTCCGTTGCCGCCGCCTGCATCGACCAGCATCGAACCGCCCGCCCATTTCAGCAGGAAACAGGTGTTGTAGCAGTGTGTTACGGTGGCATGGCCGGTACCGAGCATTATTATTTGGTCTCCCTTGTGCTGAGTTGTCATTTGTGCTGATTTTTTGTGGATGTTGTTTCCTTTACCCCAAACACGTTTTCGGGGTGTGTGCCGAATGGCTCGATGTGTACCACTATGTCGTAAACCTCGGGAATGCGTTGGCGTATGTTTTGTTCTATTTCGTTTGCAAGCGTGTGGGCTTGCGAAAGCGTCATGTTGCCGTCG
Source organism: uncultured Muribaculaceae bacterium (assembly GCA_944320595.1). Lineage (GTDB taxonomy): Bacteria > Bacteroidota > Bacteroidia > Bacteroidales > Muribaculaceae > Avimuribaculum. Next base: position 29,481 of record CALUIB010000009.1, read on the forward strand.
GCCTCCACGTCGAGCGTAATCATGTATTTGCCGCCGATGCTGCGCGAGCGCACCCGGTGCGGGTTGCTTATGCCGTCAACGCCGTCGATGGCATCGAATATTTTTTGGTAAACCGATGTGTCTTTCACCCCGTCCATCAGCTCGATGTTTGATTCCATGAAAATCTTGAACGACGAGCGTATTATGTAGCAGCTCACAAGCAGAGCCGTCACGCAGTCGAGTATGGGCAGGTGTAGCACGAACGAGAAGAACAGCCCCACCAGTACGCTAAGCGAGATAATCACGTCGTTGCGCATATTTATGCCGTTGGCGATGAGCATCGACGAGCCAGTCTTGCGCCCAACCGACGTTTGGTAAAACGATAGCAGCAACTTGCACACTATGGATGCCACGGTTACGTAGATGGCAATGATGCCGGGCATCGGGCGAGGCTCGTCGGAAAACAGCAGTTCAATGGCCGATAGCATCATTTGCGCCCCGGCGAAGAATATCACCATCGAAAGTATCTTGGTGGCAATGGACTCGGCCTTGGCGTAGCCGTATGCGTACTTGGTGTTAGGGCTGCGGCATATAATTTTGGCCGTCAGGGCTATTACTATCGAGATGGCCACATCAGCTGCCGAGTCGATACCGTCGCTCACCACGGCAAAGCTGCCGCTGATGAAACCGACCACTAATTTTGCGACCGATAGCACGGCATTGCCTGCGATGCTTGTGAACGAAGCGCGCAGCACTTGCCGCTGAATGAAGTTTTGATTGTCGTGTTCCATAATCAGGTTGCGAAATTAGCAATAATCTCGTTACCATGTTTTCGGCAGAGTGTTAAAATACAGCCAAGGAGTTCGTTTTGATAGGTAAAACAAGTGTAATAATGTTGTTTAGATGAAAAAAAAACTTTACTTTGTAAAAAAGTAGAATTATGAAGAACGCAATTTTTAATAAGGCTCAGATTGATATGCTTGATTTGATGTCTCGAATTGACAGTGAGGAGGAATTGCTTGAAATAAAAAAAGTGATTTCAGAATATTTCATGCGCAAGGCCGACGAGGAACTTGACAGGTTGTGGGAAGACGGCACTTTCAATGAAAGTAAAATGGAGGAGCTGCGTTACAGCCATTTGCGGACGCCATATAGCAGATGATGAAAAGGTATGTTGTATTAGATACGAATTGTGTAGTGCAGTCAATCTCGCGTTGCAGCCGTTATCGTGCGATATGGGATAATTTTATGTGTGGTAGCTATTTGCTGTGTGTAAGTAATGAGATATTGAATGAATATCAAGAAATTCTTGAAAGAGTTACTAATATAAACGTGGCAAAAAATATATTAGAAGCCATAGTGAACAGTCTGTTTACACGATTTTATTCGCCTCATTTTAAGTTTAATCTCATTGAGAATGATTATGACGACAATAAATTTGTAGATTGTGCGATAATCGCTAATGCGGATTACATAGTAAGCGAAGATGTTCATTTCGAGATACTTAAAACTATGCCATTTATAGGAGTAAAAGTCGTGGGGCTTGATGAGTTTTTAGCGGAAATGCTTAGAGTTTTATGATGCCGCCGTGGTGGCGGTGATGGAGGCGAGGAAGTGGCTGTCATCGTAAGTAGGGGTAAGTGGCATGAACCCCGAGACTATTTTTCGGCCCGAGGTTTTTAATGGGTGCTTTTGCGAAAGGTGGCTTATGGCGGCGCATACTTCGCCGGGCGACTTGTGGTAGGTCACTCGGAAAGTGGCGGTGGAGCCCGGGGCGAGATGGCGGTCGGCTATGATGGCCGACACCATGCCCATGGTCATGCGCAGGTTCATTTCCACGCAGGGGTTCAGTTGCAGTGTGCCGCCACGGTCGCGGTATATCATCATGTCGATGCCAAGGTAGCCCTCATAGTGCGGAGCCACTATGCCAGTGAGTATTTTGCTCAAAGCCGCGCTAATCATGTGCAGGTAATTGGCCGATTGCCCAAGGCGTGACGTTATAATCCTTTCCAGCTCATCTTGCCCGGCGATGATGCCGCTGTCGTATGAGCAATGGCTGTCGTTGAAGAACACCGAATATCCGGCAAAGTGTGCTGTTCCAGCTTGGCATCGGAATTCCATTGCAAAGTCCATCACCTTGTCGAGCGGTTGCTCGCACATTATCGAGCCTTGGCGGTTGATTACGCCCTGCGTCCAAATGGCGAAGTTGCGGCTGTCGGCATCGAGCACTCGATAAATCCCTTTGCCGCTGCCCGACCAGGGAGCTTTGATGTAGCATTGTGGGTATGCGGCATTGAAGTGGCGAACCTCGTCCACGCTATGTGCCTCGACGGGAAGTGGTGAGAATGTGGTGCCTGTGACCTCGGCCAGCAGCTTGTGGATTAGTATAGTGGTGCGGCGGTGCGACAATTCTTGTACCGTCAGCAACTGGTCGCGTATGGGCAGGTCGGCTGTCGGAACGCAGGCGTTGAGCAGGCGGCCTCGCAAGTCGAGGTTCCAGCCCCAGGGGCGGTAACGGCTGTGGCGGCATTGCAGGCGGTTGATGGCCACGGGGCGGCACGGCAGCCCCGTCTTCATGAGCCATGCGGCATCTTCTGCAATGTTTTGCGACAGTATTTCGGTGCCGCCGTCGCCCTTCTCGCAGTACCAAGCCGGCAGCATCTGCAAGTCGCGGCGCAGCTGCTGCGCCCGTGGTGGGGCGGTGTAGCCCTCGGTGCCGTATGCGAGCGCAAGGTCGTGTTCGGGGTTGAATATGTAGGTAGTGATTGTTGGCAATGTTCCCGTCGTGTTTGTCGTAACGTGGTGCAAAAGTAATGAATTTCTTGCATATCGCATTGCCGTGTTGCGTGACGTACCAAAATGCTTGTGCCGTTGGGCTGATTTTTTGGATTGCTTAGCGGCATTTTATTTTTGGTAATTGGCAATTTTGCAGTACATTTGCAAGTAGTATGTCCTTACATGAACATAAACAATTTATTAACTTATTTAAATATATAAACTTATGAATATTTCGCATATCGAACACGTGGGTATAGCCGTGACAAGCCTTGAAGAAGCCATACCTTTCTACGAGAATGTATTGGGCGTTAAATGCATTGCCATTGAAGAAGTTGCCGACCAAAAAGTGAAGACTGCGTTCTTCAAGGTTGGGCAGACCAAAATCGAATTGCTCGAAGCAACTGCCGAAGACAGCGCCATAGCCAAGTACATTGCCTCGAATGGCGGCCGTGGCGGCATACAGCACATAGCATTTGCCGTGGAAGATGGCGTGGCCAATGCGTTGGCCGAGGCCGAAGGCAAGGGTGTGCGCCTTATCGACAAGGCTCCGCGCAAGGGTGCCGAAGGGCTTAACATCGCATTCCTGCACCCGAAGTCAACTTGCGGCGCACTTGTTGAACTTTGCGAAGACCCCAACAAGAAATAATTCCAAACCAACAACCGACAACAATCATTAATCAATAGAAAATGAGCACTCAACTCGAAAAAGTACAAGAGCTGATAAGGTTTCGTGAAGAAGCCCGCTTGGGTGGCGGAGAAAAAGCCATTCAAAAGCAGCATGACAAGGGTAAATACACTGCCCGCGAGCGCATAGCGCAGCTCGTTGACGAAGGCAGCTTTGAAGAACTCGATATGTTTGTGCGCCACCGTTGCACCAACTTCGGGCAGGAAAAGAAATCGTTCCCCGGCGATGGCGTGGTTACCGGCTATGGCACAATTGAAGGCCGTTTGGTGTATGTGTTCGCACAAGATTTCACAGTGTTTGGTGGTTCGCTTTCCGAAACCATGGCGCAAAAGATATGCAAAATCATGGATATGGCCATGAAGATGGGCGCACCCGTGATAGGACTTAACGACTCGGGCGGCGCACGTATCCAGGAGGGTATCAACGCGCTTGCCGGTTATGCCGAAATATTCCAGCGCAACATATTGGCATCGGGTGTGGTACCGCAAATCTCGGCAATCCTGGGCCCGTGCGCTGGCGGTGCCGTTTATTCGCCGGCATTGACCGACTTCACCATCATGGCCAAGGGCATTTCTTATATGTTCCTCACCGGGCCTAAGGTTGTTAAGACTGTTACCGGCGAAGATGTTACGCAAGAGGCTCTCGGTGGTGCCGAAGTACATGCGTCGAAGTCGGGTGTGGCTCACTTCGCTGCCGAAGATGGAGAAGAGGCCATCAAGATAATACGCAAGCTCATCAGCTTTATCCCGCAAAACAACCTTGAGGAGACCCCGCTTGTGACTTGCACCGACCCGATTGACCGCCTTGAGGATTCGCTCAACGACATAATCCCTGAACAGGCCAATGTGGCATACGATATGTATGAAGTGATTGGTGCCATTATCGACAATGGCGAATTCCTTGAAGTGTCGCGCGACTATGCCAAGAACATCATCATAGGTTTCGCACGTTTCAACGGCCAGTCGGTGGGTATTGTGGCGAACCAGCCCAAGTACCTTGCAGGCGTGCTTGACTGCAACGCCTCGCGCAAGGCTGCACGGTTTGTGCGTTTCTGCGACGCCTTTAACATCCCCATCGTGTCGCTTGTCGATGTGCCGGGATTCTTGCCTGGTACAGGACAGGAATATAATGCCGTTATCTTGCACGGTGCCAAGTTGCTTTACGCCTACGGCGAGGCCACAGTGCCCAAGGTTACCGTCACACTGCGCAAGAGTTATGGCGGCAGCCACATAGTGATGAGCTGCAAGCAGCTGCGTGGCGACATGAACTATGCATGGCCTACTGCCGAAATCGCGGTGATGGGTGCGGCAGGTGCAGCCGAGGTGCTTTATGCAGGCGACGCCAAGAAAGCCAAGGAGGCCGCCAAGGCAGCCAAGGAGGCCGGCAAGCCCGAAGAGGCTGAAAAGATAATGGCCGACTTCAAACAGTATATCATCGACAAGGAGAAGGAATACAACGACCTGTTCTGCAACCCGTATAATGCGGCCAAGTATGGTTACATCGACGATGTGATAGAACCGCGTAATACGCGTTTCCGCATAATCCGCGCCTTGCAGCAATTGCAAACCAAGAAAGTGGTCAACCCTGCCAAGAAGCATGGCAACATTCCTTTGTAAAAACTTCCTCACACACATACTTACATAGTTCTTAGTCAAAATGAAAATAAAAGGAATAGCATTATTGATGCTGCTGTGCTTCACCGTCTCGGCAACCTCCTTCGCCCAAGGGCGCAGGGGATTGCGCATCAACGAAGTGATGGTGCAGAACGACAGCAACTATATCGATGACTACGGCTTGAGGCATGGATGGATAGAGCTTTACAACTCTACCTACAACCATATGGAAATCTCCACCGTATTCCTCACCAATGACAAGGCCAACCCACGGAAGTATCCTGTGCCGCGTGGCGACGTGAAGACCGACATTCCTGCGCGCCAGCACGTGGTGTTCTTTGCCGACAACGAACCCAACAAGGGTACTTTCCACATCAGTTTCAGCCTCACTCCGGGCGTTGACAACTGGATAGGCTTGTATGACACCGACGGTACTACATTGCTCGACGAGGTGATAGTGCCTGCATCGCTTGGCGCCAACCAGACGTATGCCTTGAAGCAAGACGGGATTTCCTCGGAAGACGGAAAGTTTGACCCTCAATACTGGGAAGTGCGCGACGGTAGCGACGAGAAGTACATCACACCGAGCAGCAATAACATTATCATCGACACCAACGAGAACATCGAGAAGTTCCGCGAGCACGACAGCAGCGGCATCGTGATGACCATTGTGGCCATGCTTATAGTGTTTGCAGCCCTTATCCTGCTCAGTTTGTGTTTCTACCTGTTTGGCTATCTTAATGCGCGGTCGGCACAGCGCAAAAAGGCTATCGCTCACCTTGGCGAGGATGCCGATGCCGAGAGTGCCGCCAAGATGGGTCATGACTCGGGAGAGGAGATTGCAGCCATCGCAATGGCCCTTTACGAGCATCTCAACACTCACGACATCGAGGAAACCATTCTAACCATCAACAAGGTTAAACGCACTTATTCGCCGTGGAGTTCCAAGATTTATACCTTGCGTGAAACTCCGGTGCGTCGTTAATTGTCGAAATTTAATACAAAACGTAGCAATACAACAATGAAAATCTATAAGTACAAAATCAACGGCAACGACTATAAGGTGGCCGTTGGCGATATTGAAAACAACATCGCGCAAATTGAAGTTAACGGCGTGCCCTACAAGGTGGAGCTTGAGGAAAAGAAGTCTCCCACTGTGAAGTCGGTGCGCCCGGTTGCCGCTCCTCGCACCGAGAGCGGACAGAAGATTATCAGCAAGCCTGTGGTGGCCTCCACGGCATCTACCATCAAGTCGCCGCTGCCTGGCGTAATCGTCGATATCAAGGTGAAGGTGGGCGACACGCTCAAGAGCGACGACGTAGTTGTCATCCTTGAAGCCATGAAGATGGAGAACGATATTCACGCAGGCAAGAGCGGTGTGGTGAAAGCTATTAACGTAAACAAGGGCGACTCGGTGCTCGAAGGTACCGACCTCGTCGTAATAGAGTAATCCCATTATGGAACTGGATTTAGCGCAATTCTTGACCAGTAATTTCCAGCAGTTCTGGGAATTTACGGGGTTCCACAATGTTACCTACGAGCACCTGATAATGATATGCGTGGGCTTGTTCTTCATTTACCTTGCTATAAAGAAGGACTTCGAGCCGATGCTGCTTGTGCCTATCGGGTTTGGTATCCTTGTGGGAAACATCCCATTCCAAATGGGCAATGAGATAGGTATATATGAGGAAAATTCGGTGCTCAACATCCTTTACAACGGTGTGCGTGCCGGGTGGTATCCTCCGCTTATTTTCCTTGGCATAGGCGCGATGACCGACTTCTCGTCGCTGCTTGCCAATCCTAAATTGATGCTTGTGGGTGCTGCCGCACAGTTTGGTATCTTCGGCGCATACATGGTGGCCTTGTGGCTCGGCTTTATGCCCGACCAGGCTGCCGCAATCGCTATCATCGGTGGTGCCGACGGCCCCACGGCAATCTTCCTGTCGTCGAAACTTGCTCCGAACTTGATGGGCGCAATTGCCGTGTCGGCTTATTCCTACATGGCTCTTGTGCCGGTGATACAGCCGCCTATCATGCGCTTGTTCACTACTAAGAAGGAACGCCTCATTCGCATGAAGCCGGCACGTGCCGTGTCGCAGAACGAGAAGATTCTCTTCCCGATTTTCGGTTTGCTGCTTACTTGTTTCTTCGTGCCTTCGGGTCTGCCGTTGCTGGGTATGCTATTCTTCGGCAACCTGCTGCGTGAGAGCGGCGTTACCACCCGCCTTGCTAAGACAGCAAGCAATGCCCTCACCGACATTGTTACCATGCTGCTCGGCTTGACGGTGGGTGCCTCGACGCAGGCATCGGAGTTCTTGACCAAGGAGACTATCCTTATCTTTGCTCTTGGTTTCATGGCATTCGTCATTGCTTCGGCATCGGGTGTCTTGTTTGTGAAGTTCTTCAACTTGTTCCTGAGCAAGGACAAGAAGATTAACCCGCTTATTGGTAACGCCGGTGTGTCGGCTGTGCCTATGTCGGCCCGCATTTCCAACAATATGGGCTTGAAGTATGACCCGTCGAACTATCTGCTTATGCACGCCATGGGTCCGAACGTGGCCGGTGTGATTGGCTCGGCAGTGGCAGCCGGTGTGCTGCTCGGGTTCCTGGGATAAGCTTTTTTTTAATTAGAAATGAGGAGTGAGGAATTGCCTCGCTCCTCATTATTTTTAGAGCCTGTTTAAATTTTGCTCAAAATTATTATATCGCAAAATTTAAGCAGGCTCTTAATTGAGAATTATGAGTTATTTCATTGCTCTTTGTCCTTTTCAAGGGAGTCTGTCCCTTGCTCTGACTAACTCGATGGCCTCCTTGCCCGTCAAATGCTCAACTGTGATTTCCACCTCAAACCAATAATAGATGCAATCAGTGTGGCCATGAAGAATATGCGTGCAAAAGATGCCCGCTCATGGAAGCAGACTATGCCGAGTAGAACAGTTCCCACCGCGCCGATGCCCGTCCACACGGGATAGGCCGTGCCAATGGGCAAAGCCTGTACGGCAACGGCAAACAGCCACATACTGGCAATTAGGCAGCTCACAAAGCCGGTAGCCCACAGTCGGTATGTCCTGCCTTTCTTGCCTTTCATTTTGCCAAGACAAAAGGCAAAAGCCGTTTCAAACAATCCGGCGATAATCAAGATTATCCAGTCCATACGTGCGGCAGGGTTTAGTGTGACACCATTTTCAGTCCCACAATCGAGGCAATAAGCGTGGTGATGAAAAACAATCGGAGGAACGATGCCGGCTCGTGGAAAAACACGATGCCAAGCACTACCGTACCTACTGCGCCGATGCCCGTCCACACGGGATAGGCTGTGCCGATAGGCAAGGTCTGTACCGCCTTGGCAAGCAGAGCCATGCTGAGTGTAAGGCTGACAAGGAACCCGGCACCCCAAAGATACCATTCGGTGCCTGACACTTCTTTCATTTTCCCCAAACAAAAAGCAAAGCCGGACTCAAAGAATCCGGCAACAATCAGAATAATCCAGTTCATACGGCTTTCTTATTTCTATGATACTATGTAAAATGTATGCGCAAAGATAGTGTTTTCTCATCACTTCCCATTTTGCATTTGGTAAAAAATTCCATTTTTTATCGTTGAAAGAGCTGTCATGAATTGTTGCATTTGTGGTTCTTTCAGTTGCCGGCTGTGCGAAAATCGACGACGGCAGCAATGCCGAAACTGCCGGGAATGTTGCAGTGGAGCATATTGAGCAAGACCTGCTTGCGCAGCGGCGTAAGAGTGGTCATTGCACGTGCGGTGGGCGGCTTAAATCGAAATATGTATATAAGGAAAAAACGTGTCCTTATTGTTATGGCAAAGGCTACCACGTCATCAACGGGAAACGCGAGGATTGCACCCTGTGCCATAGTGAACCATACAAAGAGTATGTGGGTGAAGTGTGGAAATTCCTATTACGAAGGGCGTGGTGGGCTTGCAAAAGACAAGCGACATATTGGTTTAAGAAATCGGCTGAACAGGGGGGCAATATTATTCTCAGTATGTGTAGGGCGGAATGTATTTGAGTGGCGAAGGTGGCCTTGATATTGATTATAATGAGGTGTGGTCGTGGATACGGAAGTTGGCAGAGCAGGGCTATGACACAGCGCAAGCGTGGCTTGGGGTGCAGTATTCCAAAGCCGAGCAATATAATACGAAGAGGCATTTTATTGGAACACTATAGCTGCCGAGCAGGGATATGCTAAAGCCCAGTGCCATCTTGGTTTCCAATACTCGCTTGGCTATGGCGTGAAAAGCAACAAGAAGAAAGCTCGCTACCGGATGCAAAAGGCGGCTGCGCAAGGTCACGAAAGAGCCATAGAGTGGTTGCATAAATTTGATTGAGCAGGATTGACAGGTGGAATATAAGGCACTCCCTGTAATAATCACGCTTGTTTTTTATTGTTGGGCGCAATGGCTGATTTTGCGTAATTTTGCGGTTCGGAAAAAAGTGACTGGCAATTGTTATGCGACAGAAATTAGTGGAAAATCAAGGGGTGCCGGCATCCTTGCTGTGGGTGCTGGCAATTATTGCGGGGCTTTCGGTGGCCAATATTTATTATAATCAGCCGTTGCTCAACCGTATAGGTGACGACCTGGGGGTGACCGAGTTTGCGGCCAACCTTATCCCTATGGTCACGCAGGTGGGTTACGCCCTCGGGCTGCTGTTTATCATACCGCTTGGCGACTTGTATAAGCGGCGCACCATCATTGTGGCCAATTTTGCGTTGCTCGCCGTTGCCACTTGCGGCATTGCGCTGTCGCCGTCGCTTGGTTGTGTACTGGCAGCATCGCTGGTTACGGGCATTTGCTCGGTGACGCCGCAGATTTTCATTCCGCTTGTCTCGCAGTTTTCATTGGCCGAGAACAAGGCTCGCAATGTCGGGTTGGTACTTAGCGGATTGTTAATGGGCATACTTGGTTCGCGTGTAATAAGCGGCATTGTAGGTGAATACCTGGGGTGGCGCACCATGTATTATGTGGCGGCCGGCATCATGCTTGCCTGCATAGCCGTGGTGGTGCGCCTGCTGCCCGATATGCCATCGAACTTCAGCGGCACATACGGCGGACTGATGAAGTCGCTTTGGCGGCTTTACCGCGGCAATGCCACGTTGCGCTTGGTCTCCGTCAGGGCAGGGTTGTGCTTTGGCAGTTTCCTTGCCTTGTGGGCTTGCCTTGCATTCAAGTTGAGCGGTGCGCCGCTCCATGCCGGGAATAATGTGATAGGCTTGCTTGGGCTGTGCGGCATGGCCGGGGCATTGACTGCATCGATGGTGGGCGGCTATGTGCGCCGTTTCGGGGTGCGCGTGTTTAATTATTGCGGTGCCGCTATGATGATTGCAGCATGGTTGCTGATATACTTGTTGCAGGATTTTTACGTTGGTTATATTATAGGCATCATTATAATCGACATAGGCATGCAATTTGTACAAATCAGCAACCAGACTTGCGCCCTTGTGCTCGACCAAAGTGCAGCAAACCGCATCAATACCATTTTCATGACCACTTATTTTGTGGGTGGGGCACTCGGCACGTTGCTTGCCGGCACGTTTTGGCAATCGTTTGGATGGACGGGTGTTACAGCCGTCGGCATCGGCCTTGCCTGCATTTCGCTGTTTATAACTGCTTTCACCAAGCATTGAACTTAGTTGCCGGTTCTTTCTAAAGATGCGTCAAGTTGTGGATAGCCGTACCGGGTTTCCATAGGAAAGAGTGCACTAATTCTTACGTGTTCGACCTCTCCGAGGCCGTTCGCGTAGAAAGTTCACCTGCCACGGGTTCGGCTCCCGTCGGTCGCCTCACGCCGTGGTTAAGCAAAGTTGGATGGCTCCGCCGCCCACGTCTGTATTTTGATATGCCCTCATCAAGTTATATAGTATAACATTGTATTTTTTATCTATTTGCGCACATCTGTATTTGATTTTACGCTGTTTTTTCCCTAAAAGTGCGCTGTGGCTTGGCAAATTGCAAATCATACTCGCATGATTTGCAATTGTGCTCGTTTTGCGCTACCTTTGTTTAAAACTGCAAAGAAAGGCGTGTTTATGAATAAACTATTGATATTGGTGTTGGTGGCTGTGTTGCCGTTGATGGCGGTGGCGCAGAGTGCCGATGAGAGGATAGGAAAGCTGATGAACGAAGGCCGATGGTTTGAATTGGAACGGGAGATGCGTGACACTGCTGTTCGAAATTCGCTCCATCCGATGATTTGCGGCATGGCCGAGTCGCTTGTTTGCCATTACTTCAATCGCCCCGATTCGGCTGTGGCCGCGCTTGACAGGCTGCTTGGACAGTATCAGGCGCAAATGGGTGACAATACGCTCAGCATGGCCTACCTGCTTGGTGTGGACTTGTCTCGGAGCGGGCATTATGGTGCGGCGGCCGACTTGCTGCAAAGCCTTGTTGACCAAATGGTTGCACAGGGGGCAGGCGATTCCGATTTTGTGAAAGGTGTGCAGCCGTTGGTCGGGGTGTATAGGGAATATGACTCGATTGGCGGCATCTGTCGCCCGTTGCATCCGGTGAGGGAGTACCGCATACCTATGCTCGCCGATAACAGTATGCACTCGGCGACAGGCGATACTGCGGCGCACAGCATAAGAGTGGCCGTGCAAATCAATGGTGTTGCCGACACGTGCATATTCGATACCGGTGCCGGTGTGAATGTGGTTCCCGATAAATTGGTCGGCAAGTTTGGTTTGCGCCCGTTGAATAGTTCCTACGTGATGCAGGGAATAGGGGTGCGGCAAGGGCAGATAATGGTTGCCGACACTTTGAGTATTGGTGGTATGAAGTGGGCAAATGTTCCGTTTGTGGTGGCAGATTATACCACCGGGCATCCCGAGGCCGACAAGGTTGCTGGTATGATGCCGTCGGTAATAGGGTTGCCGATAATGTTGTCGATGGGAGAGATGCAATTCGACTTCGACGGTGGTGAATTGGTGGTGCCAAAGGAAACGACACCCAATCTGCTTGGTTCCTGCAACTTGATGCGTACCGATAGTGAGAACCTGCAAATCTTGGCCGAAGATGAGGATGGCAGTCCGCTATTGATGCACTTCGACACTGGCACTTATTACACCGTGATGTCGCCCAAGTATTATAATGGCAACAAGGCTGCCGTGGAGGCCGCGGGGCAGATGGATTCGCTCCGCATGGCAGGAATGGGCGGCGTGTCGATAACCCACAGTTACCGTCTGCCTCGCAAGTGCTTTATGATAGGAGGTTCAGTGGTCTGCCTCGATTCGGTGACTGTGAATACCGGCATCAACAAGATGGGAAACAAAGTCCCTGCCCAAGCCTCCGACTTTGGCGGCACCAGTGGCACTGTCGGCCTCGACCTGCTTGAGCGTTTCAACCGCGTAATAGTGAACCTGCGCGAAATGTATATGAAATTAGAAATGAGAAAGGAATTTTAGCTGAAGAAGAGGTGCTCGATTAGTATTTTTGTTCCTATGGCAATCAGTATGATGCCGCCCCATAGTTCTGCTCGAAGTTTGCGAGCCAGGCCGTGGCCGAAGCATATACCGAACATGAGCCCTGCAAGCGACAGGACGAATGACACAAGCCCGATGATGCCTATCGGTGGTAGTATGGTGGAGAAACTGTATGTTCCCAAGAAGGCGAAAGAGATGCCCACGGCAAGTGCGTCGATGCTGGTTGCCACGGCCAGTGTCAGCAGCACCTTGAGGTTGGTGGGGTCGAACTCGTGACGGCACTCTTCGTCCTTGAACGACTCGCACACCATGCGCCCGCCCAAGAAGGCGAGGATGGCGAAAGCAATCCAGTGGTCCCAATCTTCTATGAGGTGGCTGAAGGAGCTGGCACCTATCCACCCCAGCAGAGGCATCAGTGCCTGGAAAAATCCGAATGCAAAAGCCATGCTGAGCATAGGACGCAGGCGGATGCGCTTCATGATGATGCCGCTGGCTATCGAGACGGCAAAGCAGTCCATGGCCAGCCCAATGGCAAGTAGCCAAATGTCTAAATTGGTCATTTCGTTATAATCTGATGGTTATGCGTAAACTCGGTGTAGCTCTGAAATAGCATTCCGTATTACCATAGTAGGTACACTCAATACAAGTGAGCGGCAAAAGTAGCCAAATCCCACATATTATGCAAGAGCGCCTTTGAAATTCTATGAATCGAGCTGCGGCATTTTCATTTTTTCTACTGCTTTTTTGCGTTTTTCCAGCATTTATTCCTATTTTCACGGCGTTTTAATTATAGACAATGATTTTACGACATTTTTTTGCAACAATAATACTGGCCGCTTGCACTGTGCTTGCCACTATGGCCACGCCGCCAAAGCGCGAATTCCGCGGGGCGTGGCTCAACACTATTTACCAGGAGCAATATTCGCAGCAATCGACGCTCGACAACCAGGTGTACCTGTGCCTGCTGCTCGACAAGTTGCGCCAGGCAGGGTGCAATGCGGTGATATTCCAGGTGCGCCCGCAGTCGGACGCATTCTACCGTTCCGACATAGAACCGTGGAGCAAGCACCTTACCGGCAAGGCAGGGAAAGCCCCAAGTCCCGAATGGGACCCACTGCAATTCATGGTGGAGCAGGCTCATGCACGCGGCATGGAACTACACGCATGGCTCAACCCTTACCGCGTGACGCTTTCGGCCAAGGAAACGCCGCCACGTGGGCATATCTACCACAGCCACCCCGAGCGGTTTGTGAAATATGCAGGCAAGATATATTTCGACCCGGCTTATAAGGAGAACCGCGATTACATAACCCGGATAGTGAAGGACATAGTGGAGCGGTATGACATCGATGCCATACATTTGGATGACTATTTTTATCCTTATCCCGTGGGCGGACGGCAATTCCCCGACAACGCATCTTACCGCAAAATGGGGAAAGGCATGAATCGGGGTGACTGGCGGAGGCAAAACGTGAACCTGCTCATTGAGCAGCTGCATCGTGCCATAACCGACACAAAGCCCTGGGTGCGGTTTGGCATAAGCCCCTTCGGGATATGGCGCAACAAAAAATCTGACCCCGACGGCAGCGACACCAACGGGTTGCAGAACTATGATGACCTGTATGCCGACGTGACACTTTGGACTCGCCGCGGATGGGTCGATTACCTTATACCGCAGCTATATTGGGAGCTTGAACACAAGGCGGCCTCCGTGCTAACCCTGTCGCAATGGTGGAACGACCATGCCAACGACCGCCACGTATATTTGGGGCAGTCGGTGAAAGTGACAATGGACAAGCCCGACATCGGCGGCTCTAAGGATAAGAACCAACTGGCTCACAAAATCTGCCTGTCGCGCCAGTTGCCTCATGTGCAGGGAAATTGCTGGTGGCCTGGCTACCTTGTCACCGACAATTACAAAGGCATTGCCGACCTGCTGGCTGGGCGATACCAATCGACGGTAGCCCTTGTACCTGCATATACGTGGATTGATGACACGCCCCCAGGCGAGGTGCGGCAATTGCAGGCCGAATGTGACAAAACCGCTGGTACCGCCACGCTGCACTGGAAGGCCCCGCACAGCCATGGCGATGAAATGCAGCAGGCAAGGGCATACGTGGTGTATCGTTTCGGTCACGGAGAAAACATCGACATAAGCAATCCCGAGGCCATACGGGCCGTTACATACGAGCCTCATTACTCCGAGGCTATCGACAAGGGTAAATATACATACATGGTGACGGTGCTCGACCGTGCCAACAACGAAAGCCCCCGTGGCGAAAAAGTAACAGTGAAATATTGAAGTAAAAATGAAAAAGCGCAAACACACAGCAGCCATTGCAGTCATTGCAGCAATTACCGCCATAGTGGCGGCAATTGTCGTATATGGGTTCATGCACGATACCATCGACGACCATGCGTGGGAAAGTCGCAATATTACGCCGAAAATAGTAATCGACACCATAACGCCTGGCACCATAATCGACAGCACCGGCATCCGGGGCATGGCACTGATAGGCGAAGAAACTGCAATGGCCGTGAGGCGGCTTTCGGCCACATTCGATATTGACAGCATTGTTACTGGTGACAGCCCCGCAGCCGTCAATTACACGCTCAGCCGCAACAGCACGGTTGAAATCATTTTGCAAAACAGCTACCTTGGCCGCATCAGTGCAATATTCATTCTTGGCGGAGACTATTTCACCGATTGCGGCATCGGTGTAGGCTCCACATTCGCATCGGTGCTTGCCGCATATCCCCATGCCGAAATGCGCCTTGGCGAGGCCGAAGATGGCATGAACGGCAGCAGTGAGCTGTGCAAGGCCGCTCCCGGGATGCTGTTCCTGAAATGGCTTGGCGAAGATGCCACGCCACAATTAGCCAGCTACCGCAACGACGGCACAATGGAATCGCTTTCCCACGGCTATGGCTCGTGCCTCGTAGATGAAATCATCATCACCCCAGCCATTTGGTAGAAATTGCCAATCACAACCTCAAGAACCGGCCTGTGATGCTTGTCTTGTTGGCGGCTACCTGTTCGGGCGTACCTTCGGCCACTATCATTCCACCATCCTCACCGCCACCAGGGCCAAGGTCGATAACATAGTCGCTGTTTGCTATAACGTCGAGGTCGTGTTCAATGATGATAACGGTGGCGCCAAGGTCGAGCAATTGCTGAAACACCTTGATAAGCGTCTGCGTGTCGAGTGGGTGCAGGCCTATGGTAGGCTCATCGAATACAAACACGCTGTCGTCTTGCCGCATACCCATTTCAGAGGCCAGTTTCAACCTTTGAGCCTCGCCTCCCGACAGGCTTGTGGTAGCTTCGCCCAATGTTATATACCCCAGTCCTATGCGGTTCAGGGATTCAAGGCGCGACTTCAGTGAGCCATAGCGCGACAATGCCTTCTCGGCATCAGCAACATCCATCTTCATCAAGTCGGGCAACGAATGACTATGCCCGTTGGCGGCCTCGTAACGGAACTCCTCGCAACGCTGCGCATAACGCGAGCCGTGGCACTCGGGGCACGGAATATCTACGTCGGGCAAAAACTGCACATCGAGGCTTACTGTGCCAGTTCCGTCGCACACGGGGCAACGCAACGACCCGGTATTGTAAGAAAAATCCCCGGCTTTAACCGATGCAGCTTTTGCGGCCGAAGTCCGGGCAAACATCTTGCGCAGGTCGTCGTGCACATTGGCGTATGTGGCCACGGTGGAACGCACATTTGCCCCGATAGGTGTAGAGTCGATAAGTTTCACATTCTTTATCCCGTTGGCCGAAATGCTTTTCACGTGTAGCGGCAACTTGTCGCCATGCACCATGGCTTGCAATGCAGGCACAAGGCTTTCGAGGATGGTGGTGGTTTTCCCCGACCCCGAAACGCCGGTTATGGCAACCATTCGGCCTTTGGGAATACGCACATCGAGTGGACGCACCGTGTGGATTTGCCCGGTGTGCATCTCTATTACCCCTTTTTCAAACATATCTTCTGCACTTGCGCGGTGGCGTATGATTTCAGACTTGCCGGCGGCAAGGAACGGGCCTATAAGCGACCTGTCGTCATGCTCGATTTGCTCTATTGTACCTTGCGCAATGATTTCGCCACCCTTTGCCCCCGCCTCAGGCCCCAATTCAATCAACCAATCTGAATTGCGCAAAATTTGAGTGTCGTGGTCAACAAGCAGGACTGAATTGCCGTCATCGGTGAGGTCGTTCATTACGCCCACAAGGCCGACAATATTGGCAGGATGCAAGCCTATCGATGGTTCGTCGAGTACGTATATGACACCCGTCGTGCGGTTTCTCACGCAACGGGCCAATTGCATTCGTTGGCGTTCTCCCGTCGATAATGTGGAACCTGCACGGTCGAGGCTAAGGTATGACAATCCCAATTCAAGCAGTCGGCGCGATGTGTCGAAATATGATTGGCAGATGCTTTCGCACATAGGGCGCATTTCCTCGGGAAGCCAGGCCGGAATACCCTTCACCCACTCGTCGAGCTGGCTCAATGTCATCTCGCAGGCCTGAGCCAAATTAATACCACAAATCATGGGGGCAAGGGCAGCATCACTAAGCCGTGCGCCATGGCAGTCGGGGCACACGTCTTGTTTCAAAAATTTCTCCACGCGTTTCATTCCCTTGTCATCTTTCACTTTTGCCAAGGCGTTCTCTACCGTATATGTTGCATTGTAATAGGTAAAGTCCATTTCGGCCGAAACCTCCGACGACTTGCTCTTGTATATGATGTGTTTCTTTACGGCAGGCCCGTTATACACTATGTCTTTTTCCTCGGGTGTCAAGTCTTTGAATGGCACATTGGTTCTCACGCCCATTGCACGGCACACTTCGGTCATCAGTGTCCACATCAGCGAGTTCCATGGTGCCACGGCACCTTCGTCAATCGTCAGATTCTCATCGGGAACGAGTGTGGATTTGTCAACTGTCATAACAGTTCCTATGCCGCCACACTTCTTGCATGCACCGCCGCTGTTGAACGACAAATCCTCGGCCGACGGGGCGTAAAAGTGTGTTCCACATTCCTCGCATACAATTTCCCTGCCTGCAGCTACATCGAGCGTGGGTTTGCAATAATGCCCATTGGGGCATCGATGGCTTGCGAGGCGAGAAAACATGAGGCGCAGGCTGTTGAGCAACTCGGTGCTGGTGCCGAAAGTGCTGCGTATGCCGGGAACGCCCGGACGTTGGCGCAAAGCTATTGCCGCAGGCACATAAAGGATATTATCCACTTCAGCCTTAGGGGCTTGTGATATGCGTCGGCGTGTATAGGTTGATAATGCTTCGAGGTAACGCCGCGACCCCTCGGCATAGACTACGCCAAGCGCCAAAGAGGATTTGCCCGAACCAGACACACCGGCAATGCCAACAATCTTGTTGAGTGGTATGTCCACATCTATGCCTTTCAAGTTATGAACACGTGCACCCCTTATCAATATCTTGTCTCGTTCCATAGTTACTTTCGTCATTTATCGATAATCATGTACGGGCAGGCTTGAGATGGCCGATGGCATCGGGCTTTATGGCTTGCTGGCGATTCTGTAAGGCTGCTTGCGGTTTATCCTTGTCGCTGCTGCCGCCCTCTTCGGTTTTGCCCGGCACTGCTGTATCCGGAGTGGCAGTGGTGTCGGGACGCTCTATCAAGCCTTGTTGCATCATTTGCAGGCTGTCGGCTGCCGTTAGATTGTCATCTTCGGCATCTTCCACCATGCGCCGCATATTTGGGCGTCGGTTGCCTATGTTCAAGTTGGAACGCAAGGCCGCGTTGGCTCCGCGGTGCAAGGCCGCATTTATCTGCTCACGCAAGTTGATGCGCGTGGTGTCCACTATTTCCACCATCTCGGCTCGCAGGTCGTCTTCCTTGTACTTCGCCCCGCCGAAACGGAAGTGCATATCATCGGGATTGCCATAGATGTTTATGCCAAACTTGAATGGTATGGGCGACTTCAGCACCGAAATATGGTAGCGGAAATTCAAGTCGAGGTCGTTATACCCAAGCACACCAAGGCGGTATCGGTCAACATTGAACATGAACGGGAACAGCATCATTTGTGAATTTTCCACAAGCAGCTCCACGGTCATTTGGTCAATCATGTTGCGTTCGCGGTTTTTGAAACGAAGCATCTTGGCAATCTTCTTGAACGTCTCGGCATCCATGAACACAAGGCTGTCGCCATGCAGTTTCACGGCTGCGCGTAGCGACGGAATATCGATGTTCATTACCGAGTCGAGATTGGCCGTTGTGGCTATTTCGGCATCGATGATGCCGTCAACCGACTGCAACAGAGGCATTACCGAGTCGATGGCCGGAATCATGCCGAGCAGTTTCCCCACGCGTATCTTGTCAAGTCCCAGGTCCATGCCAAACTTTATATTGTGGCGGTCGGTGGAGGCATACATGGCATTGAACTCTGCCGATCCAACGTCGGTGCTTGCCCTGAGATTGTTTAGGTTTATTACACCGTCGTGTACAAACAGGTTGCCGTCGAACTTGTCGAAATTCATGTCGGCAAATGTGATATTATTGCTGCGCAAGGCCACTTTGGCCTCGATATTGCGCGGAACGACGAATGCGGCCATCACACTGTCGCTGCCCGACTCGTGTGTAGCCTCCATTTGCTGTTGCATTTGGTCGATGTCGGTTATGGTGCTGTCGATGCTGTTAAGCCCGGTGGCATCGGCCGAATAGGTGAGCCCGTCGGCTGCGGCACCCACAAGCTGGTTTACGTCGATTGAGTCGGCATGTACTATCAAAGCGAGGTCGAGCGGACGGCGAGTGCGCCCCATCATGGTAGAGCGTATATTCTTCAGCTTTCCCTTCACATTGAAGTAGCTCTTGCCCACACGGTAATTGAAACTCTGCACTGTGAGGCTGTCGGCGTTGAATTTCACGTCCACATCGGTTATGCGGTTGCGCAAGGGGAAGTATGGGGTGTACATGGCACCCGTGTTGCTGCGTATGCGGCCATGCAATTGCCAACGGGCAAGCAACCGTGCAAACCCGCTGTCAACCGACATATCCATCACCTCGGTATCATCGAGTGCTGCTGTTTGCTGCCTGTGCGCACGCCTTGCGGCGATAGTGGCGCGGCGGCTGCGCTGCATTTGCCGCACCACGGCAAGCAGCGAGTCGTTGCTCCAGTCGGGGTGCTGCGCCCTCAATGTATCGACAAGGGTGCGCATACGGTTCATGCGCCGCCAGTTCACACGGCGGTTGGCCACAAGGTCGATTTTGCTGTCTTTTAGATATACGAATTGTGAATTGTCGCGATAGAAAAGCGTATCGAGCCCGAAACCAAGGTAAAACACGGGCATGCGTTTCATGCCGCGGAAACGTGACACGCTGCCGCTGCACGACACGCCGCGCGAGGCAAGGAATGTGCCGTCGGATTGACGCATACGCACACGCCGCGCCGACACGTTGAATCCCATAGGCACCACTTGCGTGGAATCCTGGCTTGCCTTCCAGGCACCCACTGCTCCGGCCCCTACGTGTACTCCGGCAAGCGACAGGTTAAGCCCAGGCATGAGCGCACGGAGCGTGTCGATGCCAGCTGACACGCGCAGCAAGTCTTCGCCGGTGGTTGAATCGCGGCGCATATACGTCTGCTGGTTGCCAAATGTCAAATTTGCATAATTGGCTCGCACACTCATTGTGTCGAGCGCATTGTCGTATGCCAAGTTACGCACTTCCACGTTGCCGGTCAGTTTCACCTTGTGGAAATTCTCCTTGTTCAAGTCGCTCATTTTCATATCGACTGTGGCATTGGCATCGGCCTCGCCCGTTATCGAGAAATTGAGTGGCACATTGGTCATTCCGGCTATTATGCCCAGGTCGGTGTAACCATTGAGTGCGGCGGTCACATGAGGGTCGGCAAAAAGATTGGTTGCCTTCCCCGAAAGCTGCAACTTAATGGCCACACCGTTAAGTATCAAGTTATTGAGCGTTACCACGCTCGCATTTGGCTTATTGCCGTAGAGTTCCATTTGTGCATCAAGCGCAAGGCGGTCGATGCGTCCGCGTCCACCTATCATCTGCCAGTAAGAATCGGGTATCACAAGCCGTGCCGACATCGACGGCAACCGGCCTGCCGTAAGCACGTATGGCTCGTTGAGCTTGACATCGACCGAGGCCATTAGATTGCTGCGCACACGGTTGAACATACGCCTGTACTTTACAGGCAATTGTGGCAGTACCGACGCAAATTGCACCGAATCGACTTTCAAAGCGAAGTCGCCAAGCACAGGGTCGCCCTCCTCTGCAAGCAGCGTCATGCGCCCTTCTATGGGTATGTCGAGCAGCCGAGCCTTCAATTTGGGTATTGAGATGTCCATCATTTTGCGGTAATTCCATTCTAATGCCGCATTTACGTCAAACGGGAAATCGGCCACAATCGTTTCTCCACCCATACTGCAATCGGCCATTCCAGCCAAAGCCAGGCTGTAAGCGTTGCGCCCGGTAGCGACAATCGATGCCGTGTCGAGCAGCACTTGTGCCGATATGCCGTCAACAGCCGAATAATACGACAACCGTGTTTGCCCCTTCAGCAAAATCTGCTTGCAGCGTATCCACGGCAGTTCCATCACGGTGGTGTCGGCCACGGCGGTGTCGCTGTTTTCTTCCATTGGCACAATGGCATAATTGCTTGCCGTGGGCGACAGTTCTACCACATTGGCGTTTAAGTCGGTAACTGACAAATCCTTCACGTCTATTCTACCAATCATAGCCTCGGCAAGGTTCATGGCTAAGTGTAACTTGCTTAGCGACAACAAGTGAGAGGCATTAGTAGGCATTGCTGTTGAATCGGCATCCGTCGGCATGGAATCGAGGCTGGCCGATAACACAGTGAGGCTGTCGATGTCAACGTGCAGCATCGGGAAAGTGGAGTAGGCAGTCAATTCCAGCCGTCCTATGTGCACCCGAGCATCAAGGTACTTGTTTGCTGCCTGCTCGGCATAGCGTGTGAGGTTCTCGGGCGACACAAGCCACACTGCAGCCCACAAGGCAAGCGCAAGCAGCACGGCAAGCGACCCCACCGTCCATGCAAGCACTTTCAATGTCTTTATGATAATTCTTTTGGTTTTCATTGCAAATTCCTTCTATATGCATTATCGTGCGGTTATGTGGAAACAACCCTGCTTAACTTCATATTTCACAAGGCAGCGCCCCTTGTCACGGTAATAATCAAGCACTTCGGCAAGTATGCCGCGCAAGTCTTGTGGTGCTGCCACAAACGATGAATCACAGCACACAAATCGAATATAGCTTACATCAAACGTGGTACCGTAACGGTGTGCCGACTCCACAGTAGCATTCACGTTGCCGCCACGGCGCAGGCGTGCCACTGTGTGGTCGGTGCGCGTCACACTTGTCACCCTTATCTTATACTTCTTCCCTCCGCGGGCAATTACGCTGTCGCTGAACGAGCGGCCTATGTCGTGCAGCAACCGTGTTGCTTGCGGCACCAAGTATGGCAGCGAATGTGTAAGCTCGTCCACATGGAAATCGTTGCAGGTGCTTATCTTCATTATGGGGGTGCGCAGGTTGTATGCATCATAGAGCGATGCAATAGGCTTTATGCCAACGCGCCTGGCAACGGCTATATGTTCGGCGTTGAGGTCGTTGAACACACGTGAGTAGCTGCCTATGGGGCGCACCCTCAGCCGGTGTACAGCCGTGGGGGTGTCGGCCTCTTCAACGCCATTCATCGATTGCAGCCGTGGTTCGGCTTGCTTGCCGTCGCCTCCGCAGCACATCATTGCCACAAGCATCGCCACAGTGACCGCAATAATTATAAATCGTTTCATCTACTATTCCTTTTGTTATAATCAGAGCAAAGGTAATAATAAGGCAGGTTAAATAAAAGCTAAAAATCGCAGCACACGAAATAAGCCTAATTAGGCTTGTTGGACTAATCAGGCTTATCAGGCTAATAAACTAATTTATGCATCAATCTTTCAGCGAATAGGTGATTGTGGAGACCACGCGGATTTTCTTGATGTGCGGCGAATTGTTGTCGCGGTCGGAAATGGTGAATTGCCCTTGAGTGGCGGTTATTATCTTGCCAAGGTCGCTATTGCAGTTCTCGGCGAATTGCTGCGCCGTGGATTGTGCGTTGGCTATCGCCTCCTTCATCATTTCGGGCTTGATTTCATTGAACCCTGTATATTCATATTCTATGGGGTTTTCATAACCGCCGTCTATGATGGCCACACCCTGCTTTAGCAGTTCTCCCTGCCGGGAAATTATGCTGCGAATTTTGTCAACCTCGCTTGATGTCACGGTTATCACCGATGTAATGTTATAGCGGTTCGTCGCACGCTCGTTGGAATACAGGTTGGCATTCTTGTCTTGCACCACTGGCGGATTGACCGATATGTCGCTGTCGGGCACGCCGTTTTCTTTAAGGAACGCCTTTATTTTGCTTGTGGTGGAATTAATTCTATTATATAACTGCGGCAAGTCGTTGCCAAGCTCCACCGACACTATCGGCCAAGTCACTTTGTCGGCGGCCACCTCGCGCTCGGCAAGCCCCTTGGCTGTGACGCGGCGATCCTTGTTGGTGAAATTGTCGATGCCTGCTTTCAAGCAGAAACCCATCACCACTATTGCAATGGCAATAAGGAACGCTTCGGGGATACGGTTAGTCTTTTCCATGATTATTATTTTTAATTGTGATTTTCTGTTTTGATATATTATCCAGCCAAAGGTTTAATGGCTGCCGCAATATTTTAAACTTTTTTATTCCTAATGTTGCTGCGGTAAGTTGATGGCGACACGCCCAGCCGTTTCTGCACATATCGGCTGAAATAAGACAACGATGAAAAATTAAGCCGTTCGGCAATCCCGGCCAATGGCAATTCCTTGCAGGCAAGCAGTCGAGTAATCTCCTGCATCGTGAATCGGTCTATCCAGTAGGTTGCCGGGCGGCCACACGTGTAGCGGCACACCTCCGACAGGTAATGTGGCGTGATGCACAAGCGCGACGCATAATAGGCTAGGTCGCGGTGTTCACGGTATTCGCCGTCATAAAGCATCCCAACGAATCGGCGCAGCAATTCCATTGCCCGTTCTGGAGCTTGGGTCAATGCCTCATTTTTGCGGGCATGAATATCATACAGGTCGAGTATATGGGCCGTAAGCAAGCTGCCAAGCATCTCGTTGCGGAACAAGTGGCCATGCTCGTCCACTCGTTCACGCAGCCTCGTCATGTCGCCACGGCACCGCTCATAATCATGACGGGAAAGCCTCATGACCGGATTTTGCAGTAGCGACAAGTGGCCTATAATGCCATAGTTGCTGCGAATGGCCAACGATGCGACAAACGCCTCGGAAAGGCGCATGACGATTGCATCGAAGTCGCCCGACTGTGAAAATGCCGATGCAAGCGACGCATTGGGCATAATCACATAGTCGTGGGGCATAATGTTGTATCTTACTTCTTGAAAAGCGAAACTCATGCTCCCGGCAGTGCACAGCAGGTGTAGCACGTCACCATCGCGCCCTCCCTGTAGGTCGGCAGCACATGTGCTGTCAAGAAACTCTATTCCGCAGTCGTCCATTTCAAGGAGTCACAGAATAGAGACACTTTCTTTTTTCGTCTATTTTAATTCCTTTCTTTAGATTGAAAATATTTTTTATAATCATTGCAGCACGCTTAGTTTCTTGTTTAGGTGTTTTTTGTGTCTTTTTTTGGAATTTTGCAAAGTTAACTAATTAATCAACACAATGCAGGTTTAGGATAGGGTATTTTTCCACGAAAAGTGAAAATTTCACGCTCATTGGTGCAACTATGGTATAGCTCGCGGCATATAACTTTGCATCAGGAATTTAAAATTAAACTTTGGCATTATGAAAGAAGTGAGATTAAACAATGGCGTGATGATGCCGGCCATCGGTTTTGGGGTTTTCCAAATACCTGCGCATGAAACAGAACGAGCTGTCACCGACGCGCTCGAAGTGGGCTACCGAATGATTGACACAGCAGCATCGTATTTCAATGAGCAGCAAGTGGGCGATGCCATACGCCACAGCGGACTGAAACGTGAAGACCTGTTTATAACCACAAAGCTATGGGTGCAAGATTATGAATACGAAGATGCGCTACGAGCTTTCGACAAGTCGATGCGCCTGCTTGGGCTTGACTATCTCGACTTGTGGTTACTGCACAAGCCTTACGGGAACTATTACGCCGCATGGCGTGCTGCCGAACGGTTATACCGTGAAGGACGCATACGTGCTATAGGCGTGACAAGTTTTTCAAGCGAACGCCTTCAAGACCTGTTCTTGCACAATGAGGTTAAACCTATGGTCAACCAACTTGAAACTCACCCGTTTTTTCAGCAAAAAGCTGCTAATATATTCCTGCAACAGGAAGGAATACAACATCAGGCATGGGCACCGTTTGCCGAGGGCAAGAATGACATTTGGAACAACCCGTTGCTGAAGACCATCGCCGAACGGCACGGAAAGACCGTGGCAGGCGTGGTGCTGCGCTGGCTCAACCAGCGCAACGTGGTGGTAATTCCCAAAAGTGTGCACCGTGAGCGTATGGCCGAAAACCTTAACATATTTGACTTTTCGCTTACCGACGAAGAAATGGCTGCCATAGCCCGATTAGACACTGGGCGCAGTCCCATATACGACGATATGGATTTGGCCACTGTGAAAGGAATAGGAACTTATAAAATACACGATTGACATGAAAACAGTAACACTTAACAATGGCATAGTAATGCCTATCATGGGGTATGGCGTGTGGCAAATTTCACCCGAAGACTGCGAGCGGCTCGTGTCTGCTGCATTGAACGCCGGTTACCGCTCCATCGACACTGCGCAGGCATATTACAATGAAGAGGCCGTGGGAGCAGCAATAAGCAAGAGCGATATTCCTCGCCACGAATTGTTCATCACCACAAAGGTGTGGATAACAAATGCGGGAGAGGAACGTGCAGCCCGTAGCATCGATGAATCGCTGAGCAAGCTGCGTACCGACTACATCGACCTGCTACTCGTGCACCAGCCATTTGGCGACTACTATGGCACATACCGGGCAATGGAACAAGCCTGCAAAGTCGGGAAAGTGCGAGCCATCGGGCTTAGCAATTTCTATGATGCCCGTTTCGTGGACTTGGCCGAGAATATGGAGGTGAAACCTGCCGTAGTGCAACTTGAAACGCACGTTTTCTCGCAACAAGTGAAAATGCGCCAGCTTGCAGCGGAATATGGTACACGGGTGATGGCATGGAGTCCTCTTGCCCGTGGCATGAATGGGTTGTTTGACAACGAAATGCTCAAGACCATAGCCCGCAGGCATGGCAAGGATATTGTGCAGGTGTGCTTGAAATTTCTCACGGGCGAGGGTATAATCGTCATTCCGCAATCAACTCGCCCCGAACGCATGGCAAGCAATATGGCAATCGACGACTTTGAGCTTACTGGCGAGGAGCGTGATGCCATTCGCAGTCTCGATACCGGGCATCCTCTTGCTGCCGACTTCAACGACCCCGAACTGGCCAAATACCTGTTGAACTATGACAAACAGTTCAACCCAGCCAACAGTCAATAACCAAGCCGCCACCCAAAACGGGCTGCACCATGCGAAACTGTGGTGCTGCCCGTTTCCTGTATATTTTATCATTCAGCAGCCGCTACATCGAGGAATACATATTCCCCCTTCAGATACACCAAGTAGCGTCCATCTTCCTGAAATCCTTCTACGTTGTCATATATGAACGGCACTACTTCTTTGCCTTTATTGTCGATGCAGCCCCAATGCCTGCCCTGCGAGGCTGCGGCTATGCCCCTTACAAACGGCCCGATGTAATCGCATTTAAACGGCATGACCACATTGCCCGACCTATCGACAAGACCCCATTTGCCATTGTTTGACTTTGCTGGGGCAATGTTGCCATAGAACTGGCTGATGTCGTCATAAATCACCGATACTATTGCCTTGTTATCCTTACCTATATAGCCATGCTTGCCTCTCATGCTCACATGGGCCATGCCGTCGGAAAAATCATACACGAAATCATACTTGAATGGTATGACCACTCGGCCCACCGTGTCAACGAAACCCCATTTCCCGTTCATGCTCATGGCTGCAAGGCCGTCGGAAAATCGGCATCTGCTGCCATTGTAAATCAATGGCACCGTTTCTTCGCCGGTTTTGTTGATAAAGCCCATTTTCCCATTTAAGCCCACCGATGCCAGTCCGCCTTCAAACGATTTTACGTTGTCATATTTCACGGGTACCACCTCTTTGCCCGTAGTCCTATCGACAAATCCCCATTTGCCTTCGGCCTTGACGGCGGCCATGCCTTCAGCGAAAGGATAAACCTCGGCATATTTTAGCGGAACTACCACATTGCCTACGGTATCGATGTATCCCCACTTGCTATCACTGCACACTTGTGCCACTCCACACGTGAATGTGCTCTTTTCGACATAACCAATATTGTCATACGTTAGAGGTATGGCCAGTCGCCCGCGAGTGTCGTAGAATCCCCATTTGCCATTTAAGCTCACGGCACCTCTTCCTTCGCTGAAGGCCACTATGTTGTCATAATCGATAGGAATGACAAGTTTGCCTTGCCTGTCAACAAATCCCCATTTTTCATTTGACTTTACGGCTCCCATGCCGTAGCTGAACGAATCAACATCGTCATAAATCGGTGGCACCACTTCATTGCCGCGCTTGTCGATAAATCCCCATTTCACGCCTGTACACACAGCCGTCATTCCCTCACAGGTGAACCGCGCATCGTCATATTTCAGCGGCACTATGAAATTCCCGGCTGTGTCTATCAGCCCGCATTTGCCTCCGCATATCACCGATACGCCTTCGTTGAATCCCCAAATTTCATATTTTTTCCTTAACTCGCGCAATATACTGTCGCTGCGCAACGAATCATTTTGCAACACTGCAACGGTGTTCCGGGCTGTAGTATCGGCAACTTCGGCACTCTCGCCCTCGTCAGAAACCTGTTTCTTGGCATTATTGCAGCCTGCAAGCAGCAGCATTGCAGCCATGCCGACTAATAGCCTTTTCACATTAACAATATTCATAACACCTACTGTTATTCATAATTAGTAAAGCACTGCAAAATTGCCTATTTTTTGCGACATATAAAAGACCAAATTGCCACATTTCCCCGATAATACGAAACTGCCACGAAGATTAAACTTGAATATCCCGGCAAATTGTTGTAATTTTACATATTGAAAAACATGAGACTACTATGGACCAAGAGACTAAACAAAATACCTCGAAGGTATATTTCACTACATTCCGCTGCCGGCCCGACGAAGGTCCGGTTAACAAGCTTAAACGGCTCGTCAAGGCTGCCGGAATAGGCGACATCGACATGGACGGGAAGTTTGTGGCAATAAAGATGCACTTCGGTGAACTCGGCAACATGGCTTTTCTGCGCCCCAATTACGCACGTGCCGTGGCCGACATGGTTAAGAGCCTCGGCGGCAAGCCGTTCCTTACCGACTGCAATACTCTTTACCCTGGCAGCCGCAAGAATGCCATCGAGCACTTGTATTGCGCATGGGAAAACGGTTTCACGCCGCTCACTGTGGGGTGTCCGGTGATAATCGGCGACGGGCTGAAGGGTACGGATGACATAGCTGTGCCTGTAAATGGCGGAGAATATGTGAAGGAAGCCAAGATAGGCCGTGCCGTGATGGATGCCGATGTATTCATCTCGCTCACCCACTTCAAGGGGCATGAAATGACTGGCTTTGGTGGAACAATCAAGAACATTGGCATGGGGTGCGGTTCCCGCGCAGGGAAAAAGGAGCAGCACAGCAACGGCAAGCCCATGATTGACCCCGACAAGTGCCGTGGCTGTCGCCGCTGCATGCAGGAGTGTGCCAACAACGGACTGCTCTTCGACTCTGAACGCCGCAAAATGACCATAGTAAGCGAAAATTGCGTTGGCTGCGGGCGATGCGTGGGTGCTTGCAACTTCGATGCCATCAGCTTTGCCAATGACGCAGCCAACAAGGAGCTTAACTGCCGCATGGCCGAATATACCAAGGCCGTGGTCGATGGCCGTCCGCACTTCCACATTTCCATAGTGATGGATGTGTCGCCCACTTGCGATTGCCATGCTGGCAACGACACGCCCATTATCCCCGACGTGGGTATGTTTGCATCGTTCGACCCGTTGGCTCTCGACCAGGCCTGTGTTGATGCTTGCCTGCGTCAGGCTCCGCTACCATGCAGCCAGCTTACCGACGAAATGGAAAGTGGCCACTTCCACGATCATCACGACCACTTCGACAACACTAATCCCAATGCCGAATACCGCACCTGTCTGGCTCATGCCGAGCACATCGGCCTCGGCTCCCGCCACTATGAGCTAATTAAGGTCAATTAGGAATTAGGAATTGATAACCAATTGGACTAATTAGTCTAATTAGACGTATCAATTACTAACTCCTAATTCTTAATTCCTAATTCATAGATTCCTAATTTTTTGCTACGAGTGTGATATAAATGAGAAAAAATGTTTAACTTTGTGAACATTATAATGGGTTTTTGCGGCCTCGTCGCACAATAGTTGCGACAGTGAGACGTTATCAATAAGTAAACAAGTGTCTTAACAGGTCATTATGCTTGCATTGGATAATAAGGTTATGAGATTTTTCAAGATATTTTTCGTGGCATTGGTTGCCGCGGTGGCGATGACGGGTTGTGACAGCCCCGAGTATCCCGACCCCGCAGGGGAGCGTGGCACATTGTCGTTCGACGGGTTTGTGCTGACTGCCGTTGACAAGACGCTGGCATCTCCAGTCGAGATAGAGGTAGCCGATTTCGTGGTGAATGTGCGCAACAGCAGCACTGGCGACGTGGTAGCCTCGTGGACTTACGGCGAAATTCCTGCCAGTGTAGAATTGCTCGATGGCTCATACGTGGTGGAGGCGTACAATGCCGAGTTGCAGCCCGCCGCGTGGGATGCACCTTATTATTATGCAAGCGCACAGGTGCGCGTGTATGGCAAGGAGGAAACCTCGATGTCGGCAATGCAGTGTACCCTGGCCAACGTGGCTGTGAGCGTGGAGTATTCCGATGCTTTCAGTGCGGTGATGGGCAGCGACGTGGCCGTGCGCGTGGAGATGGCGCAAGGCTCGGCCATGGACTTTACTCCCGGTGAGACGCGCCGCGCATATTTCTCGCCTGGTGCCACTACGCTCGTGGCAGTGCTTACCGGCACGGTAGGCGGCATGGATACTATGATGCAGCAAGTGATAACGGGCATAGAGCCCGGGCAGCATTACCAAGTGACATTCTCGCTCGACGACGAGCAGTAACCTAATAAGAAACAAAAAACAACAAACCAACAGACAAATGGCTAAAAGATACATTCTGGCGATGCTGCTTGTGCTGTGCGCCGTGACGGGCGCGATGGCGCAAGAGCGGTTCAGCCGCCATATCGACAGCCACACGTTCGTGCCTAAGGGGCAGTGGGTCACCGGCGTGAGCGTGAGCTATTCACAGTCGAGCAACGACAATTACCAGTTTTTCATCGTCGAGGGTATCGATGGCGACACTTACTCGTTTAGCGTGACACCGATGGTGTGCTATATGTTCAAAGACGACCTCGGTGCGGGTGGCCGCCTCGGCTATGAGCGCAGCCGCATAAAACTCGACGATGCCAACTTGATTATCGACTCCGATACAAACTACCAGAATGAGAACCTGTATTGCATCAGCCAAAAGTATTCGGCCATGGGCGTGTTCCGCAATTATTTTAGCATAGGAGATTCCAAGCGGTTCGGTCTGTTCAACGAGGTGCGTTTGGAGTTCGGGGTGGGGGAGTCGAAACTCACCAACGGAACGGGCAATGACTTTACCGGCACATTCGAGCGTACTTACGACGTGGGTGTGGGTGTGATGCCCGGTCTTGTGATGTTCCTCACCAATTATTCGGCAATAGAGCTTAGCGTGGGTGTGCTGGGGTTCAATTATTCTCACACCAAGCAGACCAACGACCAGATACACATAGCCCACCGCGACAGCAAGAGTGCCAATTTCAGGATTAACTTGTTCTCCATTTCATTTGGAGTGGCGTTTTATTTATGATGACTATGAAGAATATTTGGAGAAAACATATAGCTTTATTGGCGGCTGTGGCATTTATGGCAGCCGCGCCGTCGGCCTCCTTGGCGGCAGTCCAGCCCGATGAGACTGTGGGCGACAAAGTGACCAATGTGGTTGTGCGTAATCGCGTTGAGGCACTGGGTACCGACAGCATCGATGACAAGATTTTGACGCAGCTGGTTCCGAATGTAGATGTGAGCGGAGAAAAGGTGGTTGTGGGCAAAGACACGGTTGACATTATCATTCCGCAGCGCAACTTTGGCCGTTTCGACCGTGGCCTGTTCAATTACTTGTTCATTCCCAAGGGGCAGTGGTCGTTTGGCCTCGATGTGTCGTATGGAGAGTTCAATAGCGACGACATAGAGCTGCTTTCGTTTATCGGCGATTTCGACTTCGGTGGCAGTGTGTTCTCCATCGACCCGTACATCAGCTATTTCTTTGCGCATAACCAGTCGATAGGTATGCGCCTTGGCTATACGCGCAACAAGGCCGACTTGGGGAACCTGACGGTTGACATCGAAGACCTCGACTTGTCGTTGCAGAATATCGACTACCACACCGAGGAGTATTCGGCTTCGGTGTTTTATCGCCATTACATAGGGCTCGACCACTCACGCCGCTGGGCGATATTCAATGAGACTGCGCTTGAGTTTTCGAGCGGCAACGGCTACTTCGAGCGTCCTTACGAAGGTGTGCCGCGCATCACCGAGACTGTGACCACCGAGGTGCGAATGGATTTCTCGCCCGGTATATGCTATTTTGTGCACGATTATGTGAGTTTCAACCTCTCGTTCGGGGTGTTTGGCTTGCACTGGAAACGCTGGCAGCAGACTACCGACCATGTGGAGGAGGGTTCGCGCACGTCGAGCGGTGCCGACTTCAAGTTCAATTTGTTTAACCTGCGCATGGGTATTGCCGTGCATATATAATCAACCTTTTGTGCAACAATGATTAACGCAAAGCCTTACAATAGCATGATGGTCGTTGCTGTTGCCGCCGCCATGGGCGTGGCAATGGTTTCGTGCCTTGAAAACGATATTCCATACGAGCGTGTGCCTGCCGGGTTCACGGCAATGACTGCCGAGGGAGAAACCGCTGCGGCAACCATCGACAACAACAATCGCACGGTGACGCTCACCATGGGGGAGGCCGCCGACCTGGCGCAGGTGAACATTATCGATTACACCCTCACCGAGGGAGCCGAGCTTTCGACCGACATAACTGGCGGCATCGACCTGACGGGGAATTACAAGGTGACTGTGTCGCTATATCAAGATTACGAATGGGTGTTACGTGCCACGCAGCAGGTGGAGCGTTATTTCAATGTGGTCGGGCAAGTGGGTAGCTCGGTTATCGACCCTGAGGGGCGGCGTGTGGTGGTGACCATGCCTGCCTCGGTTGACTTGTCGGCTGCCGAAGTCACTGATGTAAAACTGGGGCCTATTGGAATTTCAACCATGACACCCGACTTGAGCAATACGACCGTCGATTTGTCGCAACCTGTGGAAATTACCGTGTCATACCGCGATGTCACCGAGGCGTGGACAGTGTATGCGCTTGGCGGTGCGGCTGTGTCGCTCGACCGTGTGGATGTCTGGACGGGCGTGATATGGGCCTACGGTTCGGGCTTGGAGGATACCGACTGTGGGTTTGAATATCGGTTGGCTGGCAGCGGCGATGAGTGGACACGCATCGAAGGTGCAGACGTGACACACTCGGGTGGGGAGTTCTCGGCCTGTATTTCGCCTGTGTCGCCCGTAACGGCATACGAGTTGAGGGCTTTCAGCGGCGATGCTGTCACCGAGCCAATGACTGTAACCACCGGGGTTGAGCTGAGCTTGCCCAACATGGGATTTGACGAATGGTGGATGGAAGACGACAAATTGTGGCAGCCGTGGGCCGAGGGCGGAACATCGTTTTGGGATACGGGTAACGACGGCGCGGCAACGTTTGCCTCATTTGGCATAGGTGGCAATGTCACCAGTCCCGACACCGACACATGGGATGGCTTGGCTGGCTATTCGGCAAAGCTTGAAACCGATTACATAGTGGTGAAACTTGCCGGCGGCAACATTTTTGCCGGAGAATATGTCCGCACCGACGGTACCAACGGGGTGCTGAACTTCGGTCGCCCGTTTACAGGCCGCCCCACGCGGCTGCTGGGTCACTGGAAATATAATTGCACCGAGATTTCCCATTCGTCGGAAGATGCGTTACGCCATTTGATCGGACAACCCGACACGGCAATCGTGTATGCCGCACTTATCAACAAACCCGAACCTGTGGAGATACGTACCAATCCGGCCAATCGCCAGCTTTTCGACCGCAATGCCGACTATGTGATAGCCTACGGCGAGGTGCAGACTGGCGAGACTATCCCGAGCTGGACCGACTTTGTGCTGACGTTTGACTACCGCCGCACCGACATAGTGCCCACGCACTTGGTGATAGTGGCCACCGCCAGCAAGTATGCCGACTACTTCACCGGCGGCGACGGCAGCACTCTGTGGTTAGACGATTTCACCCTCGACTGGGATTACGAATAAGCCTGTTGCCGTTACACATACAGTGTGCGGTTTCAAGAAAACGTAGGGGGGCGCACGAACTGTGCGCCCCCCTACGTTTTTCGCATATTACCCCTTAGAGACGCGATTAATCGCGTCTCTACAATAGCAATGTACAACCTTCACGGCTGACGGTTAACTGCCAAGCGATGGCAATACCGTCCGCCTTCGCACGCGCACAGGTCAGTGTACATCCCTGCATATCATTGCGGATTATGGCTACGATAAAGGGCGGTTCTCCACAGCAGGAGGAGCCGCCCTTTATCGTGCGCTATGTGGTCAAAAAATCTGTTATTTGCCTGTTGTCAATTGCTTGGTTGACTGGGTGGTGCCGTCGGTGTAGGTGGTCTTCTTTATCACTATGCCGGCTGCTACTGGAGTGGTTATGCGGCGGCCTTGCAGGTCGAAGTATTCTTCACTGGCCACTGTGCGATTTTCCATGCCGTCGGTAGTGACTTCGTCGATGGCCGAAGTCGCGTCTCCGTTGGGAGTGAATGTGATTTCCAGCTTTTCGAGCATTTCAAACACTGCGTTGCCATCCACTTGTAGCTGCCCAGTAGTTTCGTCGTAGGCTGCCGCGAATATGGCCGACGTGGGCATCGACACGTGCATTGTGCCGTCACTGTTCGGGGTGGCGTATGTGGCAAGGTGCCAGTCCTGCGTGTCGTCCGACAGCATAGGGTAGTGAGTGTCTGGGTCGAGCGTAGCGGCTGCCAGCACACGGTAGTCATAGTCAAGCCCCGATGTGACGGCACCTATGGCCTGTGCCGGGATTATGAAGATGTTGTCATCGGCCACGAATTGCGCCATTGCTCCATGCCCGTACATATCGTTCTTTAGCAAGTTGAGTATGGTGCCGGTGGCATAGTCCACGTAGCACGGGCGGCTCTCTTCACCGTAGTCTATAAGATTGTAAGAGATAATTTCTCCCGTTTCCTCGTCGGTCTTGGCTGCCTCGAAACCATAGCTGTGGTTCGCCACGGTGCCGTTGGCAGGCAGCAGGGTGGTGTTATATACTGGGTTTTCAGGGATGATCTCTTCCATTTCACCCGTTTGTTCATTTGGCCATTGGGTGGTTATCGCTGTGTATCCGCTGTGGACAAAGCAGTCGCGGTCATCGTCATAAATGAACATTATGTCGCGCTGCGACAGCCCCCAGTTGCCTGTTGTGGGGTCTTGCTCGTAGTTGTACAGTTTTATTTCGCTCTGCACGGGTGTGCCGCCGCCAGGATACACGTTGTCAATCCACAACACCGAGCCAGCCGGGATGCTGATGCGGCCTAAGGTGGCGTTGTAGGTGGCCTCGAATGTATGGCGCACGCCGTTGCGCGACCGCCAGTAGCCCGAGATTGCTATTTTGTTGTCCGAGCCTTCCACGCGTTCTATGGTAAAGTCGTTGCACTGGTTCCATTGCACCTGTTGTGCGCCCGTTTCCGAGTCGGTGTATATGGTCGAGTCGCTTTGGATGTAGCTGCCCGTTATCTCATCGATGGTTGGGATGGCCGCCGATGCACTTGCGCAGGCTGCGGCGATACAGATTACAGATAAAATTCGTTTCGTCATTTGGTAATGTTGTCGTTTAATATAATTAATTAATGTGTATCGTTGTTTGTGGCATTTATGCCGCTGTCGCTTGCTTTAAGCAAAAAGTGTTGCAAAAATAGTATTTTGTCAGAGATGTTAGAAATAATTCCGCAAAAATCTAAAAAAATACACCAAATCAAAGAAAAATTAATATCTTTGCAAGGAATAGTCATGCAGCTTGGCATGGCATTCAAGCAAGCTTGATGTTCTGCACTCGATTTGCGCTATATATTACCGTAATTAGGCGCATTTCATGCCGTGATGGTTAATGCAAAATGTGTCGTTTCCGTAGATACGCGATTAATCGCATATCTACAACAATATGCAGGGTGACAATTATTTAATCTATATTTATAACAAAAAAAAGTTTTTATGAAAAAAAGGTTTTACTCATTGTTATGTTGCGCGGCATTGGCTGTCGCGGCGGTGAATGCTGCCGAGTCGGTGCCGTATGACATCACATTCGGGTCGTTCTCGTTTACCCAGGGTGGATGGAGCCAACAGGACAAAAATGGCTATCCTTATTGGAGCATGAACGGACAAGGAGGAAGTATATACACTTCCGATGGCACGGCCAATGATGATTACCTTGTATCTCCATCAATTACATTGGTTGGAGGAAAAACATACGAGGTGTCAGTCACTTGGCATTACACTAATAGTTACAATATAGGAGAAAGAACAGTTGAAATTGTGTACGGTCAAGGCGAAGATGCCGCACAATTTACAAGTGCTGGTCCGATAGAAGTTGGGGCAGAAACAACCACATCGGTGCAGTTCGCTGTTGATGCCGATGGTGATTATCAAATTGCCCTGCACGATATTTCGTCTGGTTCTTCCTTAGATGCAACATCGGTTACAGCATTTGCCATTGCCGAAGTTGAAGGCACTGGCGGCGGCGACGAGCCGGCTGCCGAATTGCCATATTCAGTGAACTGGGTCGATGGCTCTGTTTCTGACTTGGCAGGCTGGAGCGCATATAGCGTGGCAGGCGACTCCGAATTTGAGTATAATGCCATGCCGGAATATGAAGTGTGGTTTGGCGCTGTTTGCGGCGGCTCGTCGGAGATCGATGATTACCTTATTTCTCCAATGCTCCCATTCGAGGCCGGCAAGAACTACAAGGTAACTGTGACATTGAATTACAACCTGTGTCAAGACATCGATGTGATGACAGGCACGAGCCTCGATGACACCGGGTGGACTTCGATTGGCAAGCTGGAAGATTGCAGCCAAGAGGCTGTCAACGAACTCGTATTCACGGCAACCGGCGAGCAGCGGATAGCGTTGCACGCAGTGAGCGCGGCAGGCGTGGGCGATTGCCAGATAGCGGCAGTGAGCATAGCCGAGACCGATGAGCAGCCCGGCGGCGGCGACGAGCCTGTTGAGGCTCTTGCAGTGCCGCAAGACTGGAGCTTTGCAGGCAGTGCCGAGGCTGGTTGGACGGTCGTCAATGGGTCGGAATATGCACAATCTTATTGGTATCCAAGCGACGAAGGCATGATGATCCAAGCTCAAGTGATGAGTAGCGTTGATTCTTACCTCGTATCTCCATATTTGGCACTTGAGGCCGGGCAAAGTTATGAGGTTACGGTGGACTGGCATGAAAACTCCACCGGAACTCACACCATAAACTTGCTTTATGGCACAGGCGACGAGCTTGCCGATTTCGCCGACGCAGGCAGCGTGGATATGGTGGCCGGAGGTTCCGACAAAGTGACATTCACTGCAACCGAGGCCGGGAATTACAGGATTACATTGCACAGCAGCACATACACGCAATTTGACGGTGCCGGCCAGGCTTGGGTTTCGGCAATCCACATTGCCACAGCCCAAGGTGGTGGCGAACCCACTACAGGCTTGCCTATTCCGCAGGAATGGTCTTTCAGCAACACTCTTGCCGACTGGACGGTTGAGAATCTGGATGATAGCGGTTCTACTGGAGAATGGTCGGCAGGAGCAAACGGTGTGATGTGCAGCCAATATGATCACGGTACATATTTCACCTCGCCATACGTGGCACTTGAAGCTGGCAAGACTTATGAAGTGACGGCTGTTTGGCACAGTAATACTTATACTTATGAAGATACTCCACACGTGATAAACGCAGTGTATGGCTCGGGGACTGACTTTACCGCATACACGGAAGCCGGCAACATAGGCGTGGCAAATGGCGGTGGAGAATATTCTGTGAAAATCACCGTGAATGCTACTGGTGATTATAGGATTGCTTTGCATAATGAGTCGGTTGGCTATTATGGAACAGCTTATCTCCAGTCGATTTCGATAGCCGAGGAAGGTGATGGTGGAGGCGACGAACCGGGCGGAGCGACCGAAGGCTTGCCTTATACCAAGAACTTCAAGGCCGACAACAACATGGACGGCTGGACTACTGTGGACGTAAATGGTGGTGGCACATGGACAGTTTACACAGATATGGGCGTTACTGCATACTATTGGAGCGGCCCCTACGACGACTGGCTTTTGTCGCCCGACTTGGAATTCAAGTCACCAGGTGATTACCAAATTACTGTTGGCGTAGATGGTATGTCTATGGGTATGGGCCCCGATGTTATTGATGTCTATACTGGTAGCGGTAGTGACGTTTCCACTTATACCATGCAGGGAACTTTGACTTTGGAAACTGGAGCACAGACCGTGATAAAATTCAGCATCGCTGAAGCTGGTACTTACAAGGTGGCATTGCATGACCATTCAGCTGCGATGGCAACGTGGTATGTAACCAGTGTCACCGTTGACAGTTATACCGGCGGCGGTGATGAGCCGGAGCCTGGGGCTGCGTTGCTTGACAAGGATTTTGTGGAGGACGACGACATTAGTGACTGGACTGTAATCAACACCAATGGCGGCAGCGAATGGAGTACCGGTGTTGCCGATGGTGTCGCTTTAACAATGTCGATGAACGGCGCACAAGACGACTGGCTTATTTCTCCTGCCATGACGCTTGAAGAGGGCAAGAGCTATGTGGTGTCGTATGCCATAAGCTCTACCGGCAGTATGGCTCCTGAGACCATGGTGACTGCATTCGGCACTGCCGCCACAGCCGAGGGAATGACCGAGATTGTGGGTGAAGAAAGTTTCATGGGTGACGAGGTGACTAAGTATTACCGCTTCACTCCGGCAGCTACGGGAACTTATTACTTCGGATTCCATGCTACCTCGGAGTCGTTTGGCGGCACTATCATTATCAGCCGTGTCAAGGTGGCCGAAAGCACTGGCATCACACCTGTTGCACCAACCGGGCTTGTGGTTTCGCCGAATATCCAAGCCGGCACGGTGGCATTGAACTGGGTGAACCCGACAATCGACACCGAGAATATCGCTCTCGCAGGGAACATGACGTTGCGCATCACCCGTAATGGCGAGCAGGTGGACGAAATAAGCGGCGAGCCGGGAGAGGAGATGTCATATACCGACCGTCCTGAACCGTTTGAAGGAGAGGTTACCTACCAGGTGCAGGCATACGTGACTGCCGACAAGGTGGGAGAGGCTGCTGAGGCCATAGCCAACCTCGATGACTTCCAAGGCGAGCGCAAGCTGCTGCGAGGCTGGGGCGCAACCCGCGACGAAAATTATGAGACTGTACCATACGACCCGTTCAACGAATGGACTGAGCAGCACACCGGTTCATATTCGTTCTCGAACCAAAGTTGGGATGCCGATGGCTGCTATCCATGGATGATTAGTTATTGTAACGGAGGAGGAGCATGGATTATTTCACCGGCAGTTGAATTGTCTGCCAATCGCCGTTATGAGATAACTGCCACATTCCAAGGTGGTTATAATGGCAGTGGCGCAGATTTTGAAATATATTATGGCACGGCCGCTCAAGTGTCGGCAATGACCAATATGCTGTATGAAACCGGCATGGTGTCGCTCGACCCATCATCTGGCTTGGATGCATGGCAAAATTTCACCACCGACCAGTTTGCAGTGGAAGAAGATGGTACATACTACTTTGCGATACAATGTACGAGTGCCAATACCACATCGTATGCCCGTGCATTCCTGCTCTATTATTACGAGAACACGGTGACTGGGCCTGTTGATGCTCCTTATACCAACGACTTTGCCTCGGGCAACCTTTCGGGCTGGAGCTTGCCGGCGGGAACCACGTTTGCCGTGGCCAATGAGGCTCTGACTTCGACTGCGGCAGGTGCCGAACGCAACGAAACGGTATATTCTCCGCTTGTCAACATGAAGGGCGGTTATACCTACGAGGTTGCGTTTGACTACGATTATAGCGGCACGGGCGACTTCACATTTGCCATGGCCACCGGCCAAAGCTCTACCGAGCTGCTCACCGACAGCATCACCGCGCTCACCGGCACGGGCAGGGTAAGCTACCTGTTCACGCCTGCCGAGGACGGCAGTTATTGCGCGGTATGGCAATTGGCCGCTCCGGTCGATGATGCAGCCGAGGCCACTATCGACAACCTTGCAATAGGTGCGAATGTGTATGCCGCATTGCCATATAGCGAAGACTTCGAGGGCTTGTCGATCAACTCTGTTCCGACTGGCTTTGAGGGCATGAACGTAGTCCAGGACGGCGACGGCAATCTTGCAGCCGAAATCAATGCGGCCGAGGGTGAAGGACTCTCGCCATGGTTCAACTACACCGAGCTGCGCGAAACCTATACCCTCACCATGAAGGTGAAGAGGCCTGGTTATTATGGTTGGGAAGTCAATGCCGTAAACAGCGAAGGAGAAAGCCTGCCGGTAGGTTCTATCGAGCCCACGACTGAAGACTGGACCGAGGTTTCATTCCAAATCCCTGTATTCGAGAGCGAAGAGCCTTACAGCTTCCGCCTTGAGTTCTCAAATATGATTGGCGAAGGCACGCTGCAAATCGACGACATTGCCATTACGAAGAACTACCGTGCAATAGTTCCTGCCGCACCGCTTAACTTCAGGGTTTATCCCGACGGCAACATAGCATTGAACTACCCGATTGATGATGCCGAAGGGTATGATTTGGAGATAGGCACGCCGATTACCGTCACCATATATGACGGCGACACGCAAGTGTATGTTGCCAATGGTGCTATCAGCGGTTTGGGCGGTGTAACAACTGTTCCCGGTGCCGGTACTGTTGTCGATGTGTATGAACAAATAGAGCTTAGCGACACTTGGACCAACGACGTGAAACTGTTCCGTGCCGTGCCGTCGATCGACGGTCACGAAGGGCAGGCTGCAACATGGGTGTTGCGCAGGCATGATAACGAGCGTTTTGAATATGACGGCAACACGCTCAAGGTGGCCGAATTCGATTTCACCGGCGACGATGACTGGACAATGGATGGCTGGACTGCTGCCGACGGCGTGGCCCGCGCCACCGGCGAAGGCACTGCCACTCTCACCTCGCCTGGCTTTGAGATGCAGGCAGGCATGGTTTACATGGTTCGCTACTACATAGCCACCGATGCAGACGAGGCTGCCGACTTCACCGTTAGCGTAGGCAACAATTCGCAATCGTTCACAAGTGCGCGCATAGGCTACAACACGTTTGATTGGAACGGATACCCCGAGCTGCGCGGCGACTTCTTCTATATCGACTTCTTATTGCCCGAGGCCGAGGCTGCCTCTACAGGTAACGTGACCATCACGGCAAGCAACATAGGCCGCGAAGTGGCCGTGGAGAGAGTGGAAGTGCGCGAAGTGCGTATCTATCCCGGCGAAGTGAGCGTTCCGTATGAAAACGACTTCGACGATCCGGCAGTTGAACCCGGCACGTTCGAGCCGAACTGGACCGTACCGTTCTATACAAACTACTGGCGCATCGACACTGTGGCTAATTATGGCGACGGACTGACTGCCGTGTCTGGCACTCGCGCCCTGATAGCCCCGCCGACCACCGAATTGGATGTGTCGGGAATGCCCGAAGACTTCATCTACACCCCGTATGTGAGGGTTGAAGCCGGGAAAGCCTATATGGTGGAATTCGACTACTTGATGCCTTCGGCTTCTACCGGCCTGGCATTCCTCAATGCCGATGAACCAACTTACACCGAGGGCAAATTTGTCGCAGTAGACTTGCCGCAAGCCACGCAGTGGAGGCACCAGACAATCAACCTCGGCACCTGCGAGTCAACCGGCACTACGGTATTCGGATTCTGGGCTTATGCGGCCGAAACACGCGACCAGTTGATTGCCATCGACAACTTCAGGATTGTGGAAACAGAGCCTGTGTCGGTTAGCGAACTCGAAGCAGGCGCCACCGTCCGCTACTTCGACGGCAAGTTGATGATACCTGCCGATGTGGCAAACACCACGGTTTACGACGCGCAGGGCCGCACTGTGATGGGTACGGCCGAGACCGGTACCGTAAGCCTTGACGGATTGACCGATGGCGTGTATGTGGTGAAAGCCGTTAAAACCGACGGAACGGTTGAAACTCTCAAAATAGTCAAGTAAAAACACCCCCTTCATCCTCCCCTTTCCCGTTTCTTCAATGGGAAGGGGAGGATTGAGGTGTTTACCATAGCATTGTTCCTCACTGTGTGACGGCTGTCCTGTTCACAGGGCGGTATCAAGCAGTGAGGGCATTTTTGAATACTAATTTTAAATATTTATAGATGAAAACGAGGACAATTTTATCGACATTATTGGTTGCTGCGGGCTTGCCGCTCGTGGCACAGACGATGCCGCAGCTTGCCGACGACGGGGTGGAATTGTATGCCAACATACAGTACATGACCTCATGGGACAATGCCGGCAGCTCAGAGTTTCCCGACAACTCGGCTGGCTTGTTCCGCATTCCGGCAGGCAGCAGCGAGGCGTTGCCTGTAAATGTTCCGATAGTGACAAACGGCCTGGCTTACTACAACGGCAAGGCATATATGAACGTGGGCGGCCAGTGGCAGATTCACGACCTTGCCACGGGAGAGGTCACTTCATCGCCTACAAGCGGCGGATCGACATCGGCTCTTTCATACGACGTTGTTAACGGCGTGATGTATGGTATCAGGAACACCGATGGGGGGTATGTGCTTGCCACCATCGACATGGAGACCGGCGAAATGACCGACCTGGGGGGGCTGAGCGAATATATCAACGGTGAGCCTTCGGGCCAGCGGCTGTTGAGTTGCAATGCCATGGCCATAGACAATTACGGGCAGATATTCGTGGTGTATTCCCGCTATGTCGGCAACAACAATGTCATAAAGCTGGGGCGTATATTGCCGCAGCGTTATCCCGACCGCCTGATATACGTTGGCGACGTGGCGTTGGCCGACTCGCCGGCCACTATGTATAACTGGCCGTGGTATTCGTTGTTATACAACCATAAAAGCGGCATAATGTATTACACATTTTGCGGGCAGGATGCCGCAGGGACCGGTTGCACGCCAATATTCGAGATGAACACCAACAACGGCGTGGCCACGACAGTTGGCTACCTGTCGGGCGACGGATATGCCATCCGTGGGGCATTTTTTGCTGAGCCGGAATTTTCTGCCCCCGACGGCGTTGATATGTTCGAATATAAGGCTGATGTCGATGCCGACCCAAATCTACTTACTGGCACGCTTTCCATAGAGCTGCCATCGGTGACATATGGCGGAGCTGAACTGACTGGAGAACTTACCGTGGTGGTGAATGACGGCGACGAAGAACTGTTCAGGCTTGCTGGTCGCCAGCCGGGCGAGACAGTGGTTACCGATCTGCACTCGTTTGGCTATGGCGAACACACATTCTCGTGTTATGTCATCGACGGCAACGGCATCGAGGGGCTGGTACGCGAATTTACTGTTTATATAGGCTATGATGTGCCCACTGCGCCCCAAAATGTGACAATTGAGGAAGTTGACGGGCAAGTGGTGTTGTCGTGGGATGCGCCCAACGAGGGGCAGCATGGCAATCCGGTGCAAGCCGAAGGAATCGAATATCGCATCACCGATGCATTCGATACACATGTGGCCAACCTGTTTGGCACAACCACCTATTCGATACCTGTGGCAAGCGAGCTTACCAACCATTCTTATTACATCACCGCCTACTATCAGGGCGTGGAAGGCGGTAGGGCCGGATCGCCGACACTTTACACTGGCGACCCGCTCGATGCGCCTTACACTACCGACTTCACCGACATGATGGAGGTGTGGAACGGCTACAAGATAATCGATGCCAATGCTGATGGTTACACATGGATGTGGTACAATGTCGATAGGCCATACGTGATGTGCCTCTACGACCCCTATTGGGAACATGATGCCGACGACTGGATTTTCACGCCGCCGGTGAACTACCATGCAGGGAAAACGTATTGCATGAAGGTGACTGCGCAGTCGAGCAACGAGGGTTATCCCGAGGTGATGCAAGTGACATTCGGCACCGATCGCGAGATTGCCGCGCAGACCGATGTGCTTGAATTGATACCGGCAGTCCCGGCCGAGGCAACAACTTACAGCTACAAGGTTACGCCCACGTCCGACGGAGTGTATTACTTTGGTTTCCATTGCATGACACCTGCACGTGAGGGCGAATACTTGCTGCTTTCGGCACTCGAAATCTATGATGAAGACAATCCACCGGCATCGGTCGATGAAGTTGGCTCTGCCACAGGCATTAAAGCGTGGGGCGGCGACGGCATCATCACCATAGCCAATACTACCGGCGAGGCCGCAAAGGTGTATGCCATCGGCGGCACGCTCGTTGCCACATCGGCCGACGAGCATTTTACTGCCACGCTCCCTGCCGGGGTGTATGTGGTGAAGTGCGGCGGCACGGCAGTGAAAGCTATAGTCGATTGATAATTGACAATTGGTAATTGATAATTGGGGCAGAGGGGCTTTTCCCTTTGCCCTTTTTTATTGGCCAGTTGGTAGGAATTGGTTGAATTAGTCGAATTGGGCTGATAGGTCGAATTAGTCCTAATGGGAACATAATTGCCGATTATCAATTCTCGATTGCCAATTAAAATTGCCAATTTTTTATTACATTTGCAGAAAAATATAATAGGGCTTATTATGGGCATATTCAGTTTTTTCTCGAAGGAAAAAAAAGAGACACTCGACAAGGGGCTTGCAAAGACCAAGCAGGGGGTGTTCTCGAAGTTGGCGCGTGCTATCGCCGGGAAGTCGAAAATCGACGACGATGTGCTCGACAACCTCGAAGAGGTGTTTGTGACCTCCGACGTGGGTGTTGACACCACGCTGAAAATCCTCGACCGCATACAGGCGCGCGTGGCTCGCGACAAATATGTGGGTACCAGTGAGCTTAACGACTTGCTGTGCGAGGAAATCACTGATATGCTTGCCGAAAACGAAACCGACACAGGCACCGACTTTACCGTGCCGCAAGATAAACGCCCATACGTGATAATGGTGGTGGGAGTTAATGGCGTGGGGAAAACCACCACTATTGGCAAACTCGCCTACCAGTTCAAGAAGGCCGGCAACAGCGTTGTGCTGGGAGCCGCCGACACGTTCCGTGCCGCTGCAATCGAGCAGCTCGACATCTGGGGCGAGCGAGTGGGGGTTCCTGTGGTGAAACAGAAAATGGGTGCCGACCCGGCATCGGTGGCGTTTGACACGCTCACTTCGGCCAAGGCGCATGGTGCCGACGTGGTGATAATCGACACCGCCGGTCGCCTGCACAACAAGAAAGGCTTGATGGACGAGCTGACGAAGATAAAGAACGTGATGAAACGTGTGGTACCCGACGCACCACACGAGATATTGCTCGTGCTCGACGGCTCAACGGGGCAGAACGCCTTTGAGCAGGCTCGCCAGTTTGTGGCCGCCACCGAGGTCAACGAGCTCGCCGTAACCAAGCTCGACGGTACTGCAAAGGGGGGAGTGGTGATAGGCATAAGCGACCACTTCAAGATACCCGTCAAGTATATAGGTCTTGGCGAGGGAATG
Organism: uncultured Muribaculaceae bacterium; assembly: GCA_944320595.1. GTDB lineage: Bacteria > Bacteroidota > Bacteroidia > Bacteroidales > Muribaculaceae > Avimuribaculum. Next base: position 74,142 of record CALUIB010000009.1, read on the forward strand.
GAAGACTTGCAGATATTCCGCAAGGAAGAGTTTGTGAAGTCGCTGTTCGGGAAGTGATCCCACAGATTCCGCCACAATAAAGGCAGCACATATTTTATTGCAAATTACCACTAATGGGGAAAAAAAGACGTATAGACATCATCACACTTGGGTGCTCGAAAAACTTGGTTGACACCGAACGTCTGTCGCGCCGCCTGTCGGCAGCAGGCTATGACGTGGTGCACGACAGCGACGACGTGTGCGGCTCGTTGGTGGTAGTGAACACCTGCGGTTTCATAGGCGATGCCAAGCAGGAATCTATCGACACCATCCTTGAATTGGCCGAAGCCAAGCGCATGGGGCGCATAGGCCGCATCTTCGTCATGGGTTGCTTGTCGCAGCGTTATTTCGATGAATTGAAGGTGGAACTGCCCGAGGTTGACCGTTTTTATGGAAAGTTTGACTGGGATGGCATTATCAGCGACCTTGGTGCCGAAGTGCCGCCAACGGTGAAACCCTATGAGCGGAACATAACCACACCGCCTCATTACGCATACTTGAAAATATCGGAAGGATGCAACCGATTTTGTGCCTTCTGCGCAATACCTCTTATAACGGGGCGGCACACGTCGGTTCCAATAGAGGAACTTGAAGCTGAAGTGCGGCTGCTCGTGTCGCAGGGTGTTAAGGAGTTTAACGTTATAGCGCAAGACCTTTCGTCATACGGCACCGACCTGTATGGCCGTCCGTGCCTTGCCGAGCTTGTCGAGCGACTTGCCTCGATTGAAGGGGTGGAATGGCTGCGGCTGCATTACGCCTACCCGGCCGACTTCCCTTGGGATGTATTGCCTGTGATGGCTCGTCACGACAATGTGTGCAAATACCTGGACATTGCCTTGCAGCACATAAGCGACCCAGTACTGCTGAATATGCGCCGCCACATAACCAAGGCCGAGACCATGGAATTGGTGGAACGAATACGCCGCGAGGTGCCTGGCATACACCTGCGCACCACGCTCATGGTGGGTTTCCCCGGCGAAGGAGAGGCTGAATTCGAGGAGTTGAAAGAGTTTGTGCGGTGGGCGCGTTTCGACCGCATGGGCGCATTCGCTTATAGCGAGGAGGATGGCACATACGCAGCCCGCCACTATGCCGACGACATTCCGCAAGAAGTGAAGGAGTCGCGGCTGGCCGAGATAATGGAGCTGCAAGAAGGCATCGCGCTTGAACTCAACGAGCAGAAGGTGGGTCAGACGCTAAAAGTGATTATCGACCGCGAGGAACCCGACTATTACGTTGGGCGCACCGAGTATGATTCGCCCGAGGTTGACCCCGAAGTGCTTGTTTGCAAGCCTGTGGGTGGGCTCAGGATAGGGGAATTTGCCCAAGTGTCGATAACCGAGGCGTTGCCCTACGAATTAGTTGGAGAAGTAAAGAAAGTATAAATAAAATGGATAACACAGTTATCATTGAGGCCATCGACAAGGCCATCAAGCACAAGGCGCGGTTCTACGCCTACCGCCTGCCGGGCGAGCAGCAATTGCACTTCGGTGCACAAATCATCGACCAGCGCACGCCCGAGGGCTTTATGATAGTGCCATTTGTCGAAAAGCCCGATTGTATGCCATATTTCATATCGGCGCAGTTCGATGCCGAGAAATATTTGAAATTGCCCGTGTCGTCGTTGCCCGTCACATCGTTGCACAAGGTTGACGAGGTTTCTACTACCCGGGAAGCATATATGGAGAGTGCGGCACGTTGCATCGATGCCTTGCGTGGTGGAGGCTTGCGCAAGGTGGTATTGTCGCGTGTGATAGTTGACGAGACTGCCCCGTCGCTCACATGGACGGGTGTGTTCGAGCAACTGCTCGACCGTTGTCCCGACGCATTTGTATTTGTGTTCAATAGTGAGGCCACCGGCGCATGGATGGGAGCATCGCCCGAGCGTTACTTGAGCTACGACGGCCACCGGCTGCGTACCATGGCTTTGGCCGGAACGCGCCTTGCAGGCACTCCCGGCGAGTGGGGCGAAAAAGAGAAGGAGGAACAAGCCATTGTGGCCGATTACATCGAGGGGAAGTTTGCCGACTTGAAGATGGAGTATGAGCGCACACCGACGTTCACCCGTGTGGCCGGCAACGTGGAACACTTGTGTACCGAATTTACAGGCACGGTGACCCGTCCGTCGCAGGTTGACGGAATGCGCAATACTCTACATCCCACGCCAGCCCTTGGCGGCCTGCCAGTGAAAGCGGCTGTAAAAATGATAGGCGAGGTGGAAGAGCACAGCCGCCGCTATTATGGCGGTTATATGGGTCCGGTGGAGTCTGACGGCCAATTTGAGCTGTTTGTCAATGTGCGTTCGCTTGAATTCGACGGCGAGCGTTATTGCATTTACGTTGGCGGAGGGCTTACCGCCGGTTCAGATGCCGCGCAGGAGTGGGAAGAAACCTGTGGCAAGGCTGTGCTGCTGCAAGGCGTGCTTGGCAAAGTATAGGAGACTGCTTGATTCCTTTTAAAAATATTTAACAATGCTCGTGCGGCTTGTAGATTTCGGCTGCACCGATATTGGTATCGCGTTTCAATCGCAAAGTGAGGCTGGAGAAATTAAGTAGTTATAAACATTGTTGAGAAAATTTATTATATTTGCAGAATAAAGGGTTTTGCCACTTGGCACCGTATGCATAGAAAATGATATTTAAGATTGCTACACCATTATCGAATTGCGCCAATGCCGCAGGCACGGGTGTTCAGGGAGACTACGTTTATCCCATGCCTGGAGCGGCTGGCGTGGGTAGCCGTGTGTTCTTGGTGTGCGATGTTAAGGGGCAGCAGCAGACCGACGAGTTGGCTTGCCGTGGCGTGTATCATGCCGTGTGCGATGCCGTGAGCGCGGGTCACGATGCCTCGAAACCCTTTCAGGAAAGAACTTTCCATGATGCCCTGCACGTGGCGAGCGACGTGCTCGATTCCATAGATGGTGTGGGCGACGATGAGGCGAGGCGAGTGCGCAGGGGCGACGTGGCTCTTGCTTTTGCGGCGTTGCATCGTGGCGGTTGTTTCCTTGCCACCACTGGTTGTGCGCAGGTGATGCTCGTGAGGCCGGGGCATGGGATAGTATATCGCTCGCGCAATGTGGACGAACGTGCCAGGCTTGGTGACGAACAGCAAATGCATCACATTGATGCAGTGTCGAGAAATATAACCGATGTGCAGCCAGGCGATTACATATATCTTAGCAATGACAAGGGAGGTATAATGGCCGACGATGAGATAGTGGAACTGCTTGCCGATGGCACATTGGCCGATGCCGAAAAACTTGAACGCTTGAGGCTTGCAACAGTGGAAGGCGACACGCGCCGCGAATACTTGATACATATCACCGATGTTCAGGCCGATGCCGAGTCGATGGTTCCTGTGCCGGAAAGCCGTTTCAAGGTGGGCAAGGTGGTACGCGGCCCGCTTGTGGTGGCTGTGGTCACGGCACTGCTTGCGTTGTGGTTCATGGTGGTGTTTGCCATATCGTCGTATATAATCGACCGTTTCGACCTGTAACTAATTAAAGGGAAAAAAGCAGCGGGAACTTGCACCACGCAGATTCCCGCCTACTGTGAAACACCTAAAAAACTAAACTAAGAATTACAAACCTAAAAACAATTTCATGAACAAACCTTATAAAGTGTATATCTTTTTTTATTCTTCTTGAAAATCTATTCTTTAGGGTTGGCGGTTAGCCATATTTGCAGGGTGCCGCCATCGGCTATTGCCTTGTGCGGAAGGCGGTAGTCGGTTATCTCCTTGCCGTTGAGCATGACTTTATCCACGTATATGGCATCCTTGTCGCCATCCTTGTTGACTGTTATCTCAAATTCGCGCCCGTTGCCCACGCATATTGTTGCATGGTCGATGACAGGCGAGCCTATTATGTATTCGCCCGATGCAGGGTTCACTGGGTAAAAACCGAGTGCGCTGAAGATGTACCACGCCGACATTTCTCCGCAGTCGTCGTTGCCTGCGTAGCCCGACGATGTGGTGTTGTACAGCTCGTGCATGATGCGGTTTACGAGGCGTTGCGTTTTGTACGGCTGTCCAGCAAGCGCGTAGAGGTATGCCACATGGTGGCTCGGCTCGTTGCCATGGGCATACAGCCCGATAAATCCCGATGCATTGTCGTTTTTCTCGCCGCTCGTGGTGGTGGAAGTGAAAAACTCATCGAGTTTGCGGCAGAAAGCCTCATTGCCTCCAGTGAGCGTTATCAGCCCTTCCACATCGTGAGGCACATACCAGTAGTATTGCCATGCGTTGCATTCGGTGAACGGGTATCCGCCGTTGGCACCGTATTTGTAAGGGTCGAACGGTTCAATCCATTCGCCACGGCTGTTGCGTGAGCGGAAGAATCCTGTGCCGTCGGTATCGTGCAGGTTGCGGTAATATTGTGCGCGAGTGTCGAACCGGGCCATGTCATCGCCGTAGCCCATGGCCTCGGCAAGCCGTGCCGCGCACCAGTCGTCGTAACTCTGTTCAAGCGTTATCGACACCGATTGCGATTGCAAGTCCTCGGGCATGTAGCCGTATGTTTCCCACACGTCGAATGGCGAATTGAGGTGTGGCGTGGTGAGGCTTGCCCTGACGGCCTCGTAAGCGTGTTGGCGGTCAATTCCCGGTATCTCCTTCAATATTGCATCGGCAATCACAGGCACGGCATGGTTGCCTATCATGCAGTAGTTGTCTTGCCCCCACAGCTGCCACACGGGCAGGTAGCCATAGTAGTCGTATTGCCGCACCATGCTTGCCACAAAGTGGGCGGTGAGTTCTGGTTCGATTATGGTGTAGAGTGGGTGTGCTGCGCGGAACGTATCCCACAACGAGAATGTGGAATAGTGTTCATCGCCCTCGGCCAGCTGCCTTGTGGCGTAGTCGGCAGCCAAGTATTGTCCGTTGCAGTCCGACATAAGGTTGGGCTGTATCATTGTGTGGTACAGGGCCGTGTAGAATATTTCCTTTTCGTGTTCCGGTGCCTTGATTGTGATTTTGCTCAGTTGGCTGTTCCATGCCTCGTATGCCTCCTCTTTCAATTGGTCGAAACTTTTCCCGGCAGCTTCTGCCTGCATATTCAGCCTTGCGTTTTCAATCGACACAGGCGAGATGGCCACCCTGCATTCCACCACCGGTTTGTGCCCGAAACTGAAAACGGCTTTCAGCGCGGTGCCGTTGGCTACGGGTGAATTGTGGGTTACGGTACCGCCATTGTCGATGCTCCACCCGTCGATGGGGCATGAAAATTCCATGTGGAAGTATATTTTGCGCAGCCTTGCCCAGCCGGTGATTATGCGGTAGCCTTCAATTGCATTGGGTGCCACCACACGTATTTGCGAGGCTATTATTTTGCGTCCCCAGCTGTTTTTGTTTGCCGAGTGGTCGAGGTCGAGCCTTATCGACGATGGCATGGTGCAGGTGTCGCCAAATGTGTATCGGTGCAGACCTGTGCGCCGTGTGGCGGTGAGTTCGGCATTGATGTTCTCGTCTTCAAGCATCACTTGGTAATACCCGGAGCATGCGCTTTCATTGTCATGTGAAAAGCGTGAGCTGTTACGTTTGCTGTCTTTTACGGGTAACATTAGTATGTCGATGAAATCTGATGCTCCTGTTCCACTTAGCCGCGTGTGCGAGAACCCGTATATTGTGCTGTCGTTGTAGTCATATCCGGCGGCGCAATCCCAGTCGGGCACATCGCGAGTGTCGGGCGACAGTTGCACCATTCCGAAAGGCATGGTGACACCCGGGTAGTTGTTGCCGCTTAGTCCTCCCTCGATGGCACCTGTGCCTATGAACGGGTTGACGTAGCGGGCAACATCGGCGGCTGCCGGCAGCTGCAGAGCCGCAGCTGCCAACAGAGCCGTGAGCCATATATGTCGCTTTCTCGTTGCCATATTATTTAAGCACTATTTTGTCACCTTTTTTCAATTCTGCGGTGAAGAAACCATCCTTGGCACTGGCCTTTTGGTCGATGCCGTTCACATTCACGTGCTTTATTCCTTTTGGCAGCTTTATTGTGAAAGAGCCGTCGGCTGTCGCAGTGAGCGATGCACTTGTGATTTTGCCCTTCTTCCACGCTGCCGACACTTCGGCACCGCCTTTTACGCACAGCCCGTTGAAACTGCCTTCGTTCCATTCCCGTGGCATACATGGCAGGAATTCCACGTACCCTTCGTGACACTGTACAAGCATTTCGGCTATGCCTGCCGCGCCCGCCATATTCCCGTCGATGGCAAAAATGTCGTATGGCGCACCTGCGATACCTTCGGGCGAAATAGTGAACAAGTTCTCGCGGCTAAGTTTGCCAAGCAGTGTGTTGACGCTGTTTACGGCCTTGTCGGTTTGTTTCAGGCGGGCATAGTAGCAAATCATGTTGGCGCGACTCCATTCCACATCTTCCCAGCCTTCGGCATTCAGCCTACGTTCTATTGTTACATTGGCAGCATCGGCCAGTTCGGGAGTCTTGTCGAGCGTGATTTGAGCATACGGGTACAATGATAACAAGTGTGTGGTGTGGCGATGGTTGGGTTGCGTTTCATCGAAGTCTTCATACCATTCCATTACACCGCCATATTTTTTGCTTATCCTGATTGGAGGCAGTTTTGCAACCACGGCACGCAAAGAGTCGGCAAAAGGCTTGTCGATGTTAAGCAATTCCGATGAACGGATGCAGGCGTTCATGACTTCGTAGGCAAAAATGCGGTCGCAGGTCGGCATCATTGATGCGCACAGGTTTTGGCCATTCCATCCAAATGAGTTTTCGGGTGAAATGCTTGGGCCGGTTACCATGTAGCCGGTTTTGGGGTCTTCTACCATGTAGTCGAGCAGGAATTGCGCATTCCCCTTGAGCAATGGATAGGCGACTTCGGTCAGGAACTTGCGGTCGTGAGTGTATTCATATTGAGTCCACAGGTGAGTGGCGAGCCAGCTACCGGCAGTGGGGTGCAGCCCCCACCATATAGCCCCAGACAGTGCCGAGAAACCCCACACGTTGGCCGTGGTGTGGGCTGTCCAGCCACGGCAGCCATATACTTTTTGTGCTGTTTCCTCGCCATAGTATGCAAGGTCGCTGATATAATTGAACAGTGGGATATTGCATTCGGCAAGGTTGCCCACGTTGGCAACCCAGTAGTTTTGCTGGGTGTTGATGTCGAGGTGGTAGTCGTTGGTCCATCCCATATTGCAGGCAAGGTTGTCGTTGAAAAATCCTTGCAGGGCTATGGGCAGCGGCGAGTTCTCCCGTGATGAAGCTATCGTCAGGTAGCGTCCAAACTGGAAGAACAGTTCGTGCAGCCCGGCATCGGTTCCGCCATCTTCCACGGTCTGGCGGCGAACGTCGGTGGGCATGCTGCTATTGTCCTTGCCCAGCGTGAGTGACACGCGCGAGAACAGAGGCGCATAGTCGGCAATGTGTTCACGTTTCAATTCTTCAAAATTGGTGCTTAGTGCATTGTTTACAGTTTTGCTACACAGTGGTTTATAGTATTCGTTTTTATAGTCGGTTCTAACATCGGCGACAATCTTTACAGCATCGGCGTTGGCAACTATTATAGAACTGTCGGTTGCCGTGATGCGCCCGTTGTCGGCATCTATGGCAATGCGCCCTATGAAGCACACGCCGCGTTCCGCCTCATTGTTGTGCAACGAGGCACGGCCTTCAAAAATCAATTGGCCGCCCTGGCTCCTGATTTCGGCCTTGCGCAGCAAGTCGAGTGTCATCTCGAATGATATTGCCCCCTTGCGGCTTGCGGTGAAATTCATGGCAAGCACGTCATCGGGATTAGATGCTATGTATTCGCGGCAATATTCGGTATCACCCACTTTATATGTGACGTTGCTTACAGCATTAGTCAAATCGAGTTGCCGACGGTAGCTGCTTGTTTCACCTTGAGGGTATGAGAACCGTAGTTTCATGTCTCCTATGGGGAGGTGAGAGCCAAATGAACTCGTGCGCCCAGTGAGGCTGTCGTTTGCTATACGGTTAACCTCGTCGATACGTCCGTCGAGTGCCATCTGTTGCAGGCGACGCATACGCTCCTTGCCAAACGGGCGGTCTTGAGTGGGGTTGTATCCTCCCGACCACATACTTGATTCGTTGAGTGCTATGGTTTCTTCTTCCACGCCTCCGTATATCATGGCTCCAAGTCGGCCATTGCCTATGGGCAGGGCTTTCATCCAGTCGTCGGCAGGCTGTTGGTACCACATCATTGTGTCGTCGGCCCATGCGCTTGTGCAGGTTGCCCATGCAACGCAACACCCGATTACAAGTTTCGTATATATCTTCATAGTAAAAAATGTGTATTAGTTTCTGTTAGCAAAATTAGGCCGATTATATATGTAATAGTTAGAAATATTTCATCTGAATATACCGTAATTCAGCCAATTATGTGCAGTTGGCGAATTTGTGTCAATATTTGGCGCATTTGTTGTGTGACGGCTGTTGTGTGACGTTATGGCGAGTCACTTTGTGCGGATAAAGGGAACAAATTTTTATTTCTTTTGGGTTAATTATATTTAACATTAGGTGGTAAATATCTGTAAATTAATAAATTGCTCCCCACATTTTAACTACTATTAACATAGTCTTGTGCTTTTGGCTGATGTGGTGGAAATTTCCTGCTTGGTGGCGTTGGATATTTTGTGTTAATTTGTGAAGATTATGAATGTGCTTGGTGATTGCTGACAATCGCCATTCGGCATATCTTTTGAAAGTCTTTTACCCAAAATTACATCATGAATAATATAAAATTTGCGCTGCTGTTGCCATTCGTGCTATGCTTGTCGCTTGTGTGTGCCAAGTCGCGGGCTGCCGAGGTGAGTTACTCGTTTATGAATATAGGCAGTGAAAGCGGGTTGTCGCAAAGCAATGTGAAAGCCATATTGCAAGATAGTTATGGCTTTATGTGGTTTGGCACGAAGAACGGGCTTAACCGATACGACGGCAGCCGCATTGTGGCAATAGATTGCAACGATTGCAAGAAACGGCGCAGCAACCATAACATTTCGGCACTATTTGAAGATGATGACCGCCGTCTGTGGGTAGGTACCGATGAAGGGGTGTATATATATGATATAAAGCACGACGAATTTACCTTTATAGACAACCATGCTCCCGATGGAGCGATGATGGAGAACTGGGTGGCCTGCATCGACCGCGACCAATCGGGCAATATCTGGATTGTGGTTCCCGACAAGGGGATTTTCCGCTGGGTGGAGGATGGCTTGTTCCATTACACACTGCCAGTGCACGACCAGCCAAGCGACTTGTGCGTGACCCATGATGGTAGCGTGTGGGTTTGCGGTTGGAACATGGGGTTGATGAAGTATGACCCTGCGGCCGACAAGTTTGTGCAGGTGCGCCGAGACAAGAACGGGCGTTCATTGCTTGGTATAGAGACCAATACCATCAGTGCCGACGGTGACTGCCTTGTGTTGGCGGTGCAAAGCGGTGGGCTGAAGAAATATGATTTCGTGAAAAATGAGTTCACCGATATTGACGTACCCGAATTGCACAACACATACGTGCGTAATGCCGAGGTATTCGACGGTGAAATATGGGTGGGAACACACAATGGCTTGTATGTGGTGAACGAAACGACCGGCGATGTGGTGCATTCGAAATCGAGCATGACAGAACCTAACAGCCTGTCGGACAATATTATTTATACCATTTATCGTGACCGTGAGGGCGGTACCTGGTTAGGCACCATGTTTGGCGGCGTTGATTATTATGCCCGGCGCAACCTTAATTTTAGGAAATTCTTGCCTCGTAGAGGGCAAAACTCGCTGTCGAGCCGCAGGATAAGGGAACTTGCCACTGCTGGCGATTGCATATATGTGGGGACTGAAGATGCCGGTGTGAATATATTTGACATCAATACGTTCAATGCGGCACAGGTGGCTTGCCCGACACAAATGAAAGAACCTGTCACGCTTGCCATTTATTCGTATGGCGGCAATGCGTATTGCAGTTATTTCAAAGGTGGCTTGCAGGTAATAGACAATCAAGGGCACGAAAAGTTTTATCCAAATTCGCAATTGGGCATAGAAAACAGCATATATGCCATAATGATTGACAGTAAAGGCCGGATGTGGGTAGGCGGCGATGCCGGGCTTTATTGTTCACAGCAGGCGGGCTCACTTGATTTTAAAGAGGTGGAAAACTTTGCCGATGTGTGGATATGGGATATTATAGAAACAGCCGGCGACGAGTTGTGGCTTGCCACAATGGGTTACGGGGTGGTAAAATATAATGTGTCAACCGGGCGAGTGAAGTTCTACACCAATGACCCTGCCGACGAACAATCGCTCAGCTCGAATTCCGTCAGTTCGATTATGTGCGACTCGGCTGGTAACTTGTGGTTTTCGACCGACCGTGGCGGTATATGCCGCTATAATGCCGAGAGTGACGATTTTTCGCGTTTTTCGATAGCCGACGGTTTCCCCGACGACGTGGCGTATAAAATACTGGAAGACGATAACGGGTACTTGTGGTTTGGCACCAATAGGGGATTGGTGAAATTCAATCCAAAGGATGGTGCAGTGCGCACATATACCACCAAGGAAGGGCTGTGCAGCAACCAGTTCAACTACAAGTCGGCTGTGAAAGGCAGTGACGGGCGATTTTACTTCGGCACGATAGGGGGATTGGTGTCGTTTGACCCCAAGGCCGACATAGAAATGCAACCCGAGGCTCCGATATACTTCACGCGGCTGTCGATAGCCAACGAGGAAGTCACCGAACGCACACCCGGCTCGCCGCTGAAAGTGAGCATACTTGAAACCGACAAAATCACGTTGCCGCACGACAAAGCCAGCATAAGCCTCGACGTGGCAGTGCTTTCCTACTCGTCATCAATTGCCAAGGACTATTATTACAGGCTTGAACCGGTTGACAAGCAATGGATAAAAACAAGTCAGGCGGGCATACAGTATGCCAACTTGTCGCCCGGCGAGTATGTGCTGCACGTGAGTGCCGACCCGAATGCCGGTGTGGCATCGCGTTCGCTGTCGATAACTGTATCGCCGCCATGGTGGCAATCGACCGTAGCCATAGTAGGTTGGTTAGTGCTTGTTGTGTGTATCTTCACAGTGTGGTTTGTGTGGTATAGGCACCATAAAAACAAGCAGCTTGCCGAGCGGCAAAAACTCTTCGAGATAGAGAAGGAGAAGGAGCTGTATGAAAGCAAGGTGGACTTCTTTACCGAGATTGCCCATGAAATACGCACACCGTTGACGCTAATCAACGGGCCGCTTGAAATAATCAAGGAAGAGGGCGAGGAGAAAGGCCCACATCTTGCCAAGAACCTGCAAGTGATTGAGCAGAATACACGGCGGTTGCTCGACTTGGCAACGCAGTTGCTCGATTTCCAGAAGATAGGGGCAAATCGGCTGAAATTGAAATATGAGACTGTGGACGTGGCGCAGCTGTTGCGAGAGACCGTTGCACGGTTTGAACCCACATTCTCGCACGATGGCAAGGTATTGCGCATAACTCATTGCGATGAACGCCTCATGGCTTGCATCGACAAGGAGGCTGTGACGAAGATATTCAGCAACTTGCTGACCAATGCATTGAAGTATGGCCGCCAGTCGATTGATGTGGAATTATCGCAAGTGGGCGATGACATGGTGGCAAAGGTGACAAGCGACGGTGACAAGATTCCTGCCGCCCGTGCCGAGCAGATATTCGAGCCGTTTTACCAGCTTGACAACCGAACTCGTGAAAAGCGCGGTGTGGGGATTGGGCTGTCGTTATCGCGTTCGCTGGCCATGGCTCACAAGGGTTCGCTTGTACTTGACAAGGCTGCTGCCGACGGGGTTAACACGTTCATGCTAACCATACCGCTTAATATGGGCGGTGAAGATGGCGAGGTGGAAGTGGATTCACAATTGGCAACTCCGACGAGAAACAACGATAACAACCTGCTTGCCAGTCGTGACGAGGGCGATGATGGCATCAACGACGAGGAGGCTGTGGCCGGCTGCCGCATCTTGGTGGTGGAAGATGAGGCCGACCTGCTCGACTTTATATGCGAACGTCTTTCGCAGACTTTTGAGGTGGAACGTGCCACTAACGGCAAGGAGGCACTCGAAGTGTTGCAGCATGGCAACATCGACTTGATACTGAGCGACGTGATGATGCCGGTGATGAATGGCATAGAAATGTGCAAGAGCATCAAGACCGACCTTAACCTGTGCCACATCCCGGTGATATTCCTCACGGCCAAGAACGACATCAATAGCAAGATTGCCGGGCTGAAGGCCGGTGCCGAGGCGTATATCGAAAAGCCGTTCTCGTTTGACTACTTGAAGTCGCAAGTGGTGTCGTTGCTTGGCAACCGCCGCAAGGAGCGCGAGGCATTCTCGAAACGGCCTTTCTTCCCCATGAAAAATGTGCAAATGAGCAAGGAAGATGAGACTTTCATGGAGAAGGCAGTGAAAGTGATTAACGATAACATAACCGATGAGCAGTTCAATGTGGAACGCCTTGCCGAGGAATTGTGCATGAGCCGCAGCAGCCTGTTGCGCAAGATAAAGAGCGTGTTCAACCTGCCGCCGCTCGACTTCATACGCCTGATAAAATTGAAAAAAGCCGCCGAACTCATTCAGGAGGGCAATTACAAGGTGGGCGAGGTGTGCTTCATGGTAGGCTTTAGCTCGCACAGCTACTTCAGCAAGTTGTTCAACAAGCAGTTTGGCATGACACCCAAGGATTTCGAGAAACAGGTGCAAGCCCGCCGTGAACAGTCGCGCGGCAAGCAAGCCGACGGCCTGCCCGGCGAATAACTATGGATGTTAAATTGAAAGTAAAGCATATACTTGTATATATGAGATATATTGTATATATTTGCTTGAAATAAAAGATAGGCTATGGATATTGCATTACAACCTGTTAAGAGAAAAGTTATAGATATTCCGGCAGATACTTTTCGTTTTCTGTCCATTAAGGCTGCGGGTAAAGGCATGAATTTAAAAAAATATATTGAGAATTTGCTTCAAAAAGATGTGGAAGATCTTGAGGCGATGGATGACAATAATTTGTATTCTCATTTAATGCAGAATATTCCCGACGGACTTGTTCCTGCTGATAAAAATGAGCAAGATGAATTTCGTAAATGGCTTAAGCAATGAAAGTGGAGTTTTCTAAATATTTCATCAAATCGGCCAAACGATTGTCGGGGAAAATTAAACAGTCATTGATTGATGTTATAGAGGAAGTCGAAAATTCCGGCAGCATTGATGAAATAAGTAATTGTAGAAAACTTGTTGATTTCAGGAATGTATATAGAATACGTATTGGCGATTATAGGGCTTTTTTTACCCTCCATATTAAGGTGGAAGGAGACGTAGTGCTGTTTCAGTATCTTGTGTCGCGTGGCGAAGCTTATGATAAAAAGAATATGAACAAGTTGCGGTTGATCGACGATTGACCGTATTTTTTGCTCTTAATACGTCATTGTTGCGTCTTTGTGGGGGTGTTGGCGCAAATGTGCTATTTTGTGGTGCGTAGTTTTTAGGGTTGCAGGCTGTGTGGTTATAATTTTGCCATCGCATAAACCTGCACACAATTTTTAATACTATTATACTGATGAACCTGAAAAAGATTTTATTCGCGTCATTGTCGCTTGCGGTGTTGTCGTTGTTCGGCACTGCATCGGCAAGCAATTATTATTTGCACAGCCCGTCGGGCAATGCCAAATGGACAGTGATGCCCGCCGACGCTGTGGGTGATTCCCAACAATTATTCACCCCCGGCTATTCTAACCCCGAGGCCGTGGAAGCCGTAGTTCCTGGAACGGTATTTACTTCGTATGTCGAGGCTGGGCGGGAGAAAGACCCTAACTTTGGCGACAATATCCATAATGTTGACCGCTCAAAGTATGACCGCAGCTTTTGGTACAGAGCCTCGTTCACAGTGCCTGCCGACTTTGATAAAGATTTCGTGTGGCTTAACTTCCGCGGCATCAACCGCCGTGGCGACATTTACCTTAACGGCACGTTCCTTGGCACTCTTGACGGGTTCATGCAACGTGGCTGTTTCGACGTGACAAAGATAGCGAAACGTGATGGCGAGAACATACTTGCCGTGTTGGTGCACATTCCGGCTTTGCCGCTTGCAAACCAGGGTAGCCCCAATTACTTGTCGAGTGGCGGTTGGGACTGGATGCCATACGTTCCCGGCCTCAATAGCGGCATAACCGACAAAGTGTATTTGTCAAACACCGGCGCGGCCACTATCAAAGACCCGTGGATAAGAACCAAGGTGCCGACGAGGGCTAAAGGCGAATTGTCAATCGCAGCCGAAGTTACCAATAACGGCAGCGAAAAGTCGAAAGTGGAATTGCGCGGTGTAATCACCCCCGGCAATGTGGAGTTTTCACAGGCTGTGGAACTTGCCCCAGGCGAAACCAAGACGCTGAACTTCGATAAGCGTTACTATAAGCAACTTGTAATCAACAATCCGCGCCTGTGGTGGCCCAATGGTTACGGCGACCCAGACCTTTATACTTGCAACTTTGAATTGGTTGAAAATGGCAAGGTGTCAGACACTCGTAGCATCTACTTCGGTATCAAGGAATATTCCTACGACAAGGATGGCGGCGTGTTCCACCTTTATATAAATGGCGAGCGTGTGTTTGTGAAAGGTGCCGACTGGGGTATGTCGGAATATATGCTGCGCTGCCGCGGCGAGGAATACGACACCAAGATACGCTTGCACAAGGAGATGAACTTCAACATGATTCGCAACTGGCTCGGCTCGGTTACCGATGATGAGTTCTATGAATATTGCGACCGTTATGGCATAATGGTGTGGGATGATTTTTGGATGAACTCAACCGGCAAGTTGCCTTACGACCTGAACGCATTCAACGTGAACATGATAGAGAAAATCAAGCGTGTGCGCAACCACCCGTGTTTGGCTGTGTGGTGCGGTGACAACGAGGGTACGCCCGAGGCTCCGCTCACGGGCTGGATGGCCGAGAACATCAAGACGTTTGACGGCGGCGACCGTTACTTCCAGCCCCGCTCGAATGCTGGCGGATTGAGCGGTAGCGGCCCGTGGGGAGCAAAAGACCAACGCTGGTATTTCTTGCCTTATCCCGTTTATGGTCTTGATAGTGAGATGCAATGCGGCTGGGGATTCCGCACCGAGATTGGTACAGCCGTTGTTCCCAATGTGGAGAGCTTGCGCAAGTTTATGCCTGCCGACAAGATGTGGCCCATCAATGATATGTGGAACTTGCACTACTTCGGTTCGAACGCCGGTAACGGTCTTCCCGACCAGTATGCCGCCGACATCGACAACAAGTATGGCAAGGCCGAGGGCGTTGAGGACTTCTGCCGCAAGGCACAGCTTATCAACCTGGAGTCGAATAAGGCTTTGTATGAAGGTTGGCTCGACCACATGTGGGAAGATGCATCGGGCGTTATGAACTGGATGGGGCAGTCGGCCTACCCGTCGATGGTATGGCAGACTTACGACTACTACTATGACCTTACAGGTGCTTATTTTGGATGCAAGATAGGTTGCGAACCGCTGCACATCTTCTGGAACCCCGTTACCGACGAAGTGAAGGTGGCAAATACCACAAAGAGTGATTATGAGGGGCTTACGGCTGAAGTGAAGGTTTACAATATGGACGGCAAGGAGGTGGAAAGCTATACCAAGGTGGCCACTATGAACAGTCCGTCGAACACGGCTGCCACTTGCTTTGTGATTGACTTCAACAAGGAGCGCGACATAATTTCGCGCGGCAAGACCGCCGTTGCATCTTCCACATCCAATGGCGACGCCTCTATGGTGATTGACTGCGACGACAACACACGCTGGTCGGCAATGAAGGCCGATAATGAATGGATATATGTTGACCTTGGCGAGGTAATGCCCGTTGGCGGTGTGCGCCTTAACTGGGAAGCAGCTTACGGCAAGGAGTATAAGATACAGGTATCGACCGACGGCAAGAATTGGGAAGAAAAATTCCATGTCACCGATGGTGAACCTGGTGTAAGGGAAATAATCTTCCCCGACGTTGAGGCACGTTACGTGCGTATGCTTGGCCTGAAACTTGGCTGGTGGTTTGGATATTCGCTGTGGAGCATGGATGTGCTTGGTGGTGTCAAGCCTTCGCAAGACTTGAGCGATGTGCACTTTATTCGCCTCACTCTCAAGGACAAGGATGGCAACGTGGTTTCGGAAAACAATTACTGGCGCGGCAACGACCGTTGCGACTTTACTGCCCTCAACGAGTTGCAACCTGCCAACTTGAAAGTATCGTCGAAACTTGTGAAGAACGACGGCAAGGCAACAATCAATGCCACCATCAGCCTGCCATCGTCGGCCAAGAGCCCGGCCTTTGCAGTACACGTGCAGGCATTGCGCAAGAGCGACGGCGAGCGTCTGTTGCCTGCAATCATGAACGACAACTATTTCACCCTTATGCCTGGCGAAAAGAAGGTGATAAGCATAGAAATGGACGAGAAGTTGCTCGATGGCGACAGCTACACGCTTTCGGTAGTTCCTTATAATAATTGATACGTTAGGTAGAGACGCGATTATCGCGTCTCTACCATTACAAT
Source organism: uncultured Muribaculaceae bacterium (assembly GCA_944320595.1). Lineage (GTDB taxonomy): Bacteria > Bacteroidota > Bacteroidia > Bacteroidales > Muribaculaceae > Avimuribaculum. Next base: position 90,738 of record CALUIB010000009.1, read on the forward strand.
AAACAAAATTGATTAATCATGAAAATTGCAAAAACTATAATATGTGGTGCGGCACTTGGCTTGGCAGTCGCAGTTGCGCCGGCTTTAGTGCAGGCACGGGTGGTAATGCCCGGGATTTTCACCGATAACATGGTGCTACAGCGCAACGATACTATAACCTTGTTTGGAACTGCCGACAAGGGCAAGCGTGTGACTGTGAAGGCCGGTTGGGGCAAAGAGGCCACTGCTATTGCCGATGCTGCTACTGGCAAATGGAGCGTGAAGATTGCAACCAGCGATGCCGGTGGACCATATACCATTACTGTTTCCGATGGCAAGAAGTTGGAGCTGAAGAACGTGATGCTTGGTGAAGTGTGGTTCTGCTCGGGACAGTCGAATATGGAAATGCCGATTGCGGGATGGGGCAAAATCAAGGATTATGAAAAAGAGATTGCCGCTGCCGATTATCCCAACATTCGCCTTTATCTTGTGAAACAGGCAACTTCGGTAGTGCCTATCGATAAGATAGAGTCGCCGCTGGGTGGGTGGCAAGAATGTTCGCCTGCCACGGTACCCGAATTTTCCTCGCTCGCTTATTTCTTTGCTCGCCGCCTGTGGCAAGAGCTTGGCGTGCCTGTGGGCGTGGTGGCAAGCACATGGGGCGGAACTCCTGCCGAGGCTTGGACCAGTGCCGAGACGCTGAAGGGCGTGTATGGCTACAGCGAGAAGATGGCCGCACTTGAAAAGACCGGTTTCGCCCGCGATGCCATAATGGCTAATTACCATGCCGACCTTGATGCATGGAAATCGAGCGTACACAAGATTGACAAGGGGTATGCTGCCGATGGCACTGAATTGTGGACTGGCGAGGATTTCGATGATACCAGTTGGGATGAAATGAATGTGCCGAGTTACTTGGAGCAGTCGGAGCTGTCGGCATTCGACGGCGTGGTGTGGTTCCGGCGCACTGTGGATGTGCCGCAAGAGTGGGCTGGGAAGGAACTCAACCTCGACCTTGGGGCAATCGATGATGAAGATATAGTTTACTGGAATGGCAAAAAGATTGCCGAGGGCAGCGGATATAACTGGCAACGCCATTATACCGTTCCGTCGTGGCTCGTAAAGGCAGGTCGCAATGTGATAACCGTCAGGGATTTCGATACCGGCGGCGAAGGCGGCCTCACCGGCCCTGCCGATGCAATGGCGTTGCATCGCGGTGGCGAACAGGTGATTTCGCTTGCAGGAGCATGGAAGTACCGTGTGGGTTGCTCACTCGCCGATATGCCCGCAGTGCCCATGTCGCCCGAAAGTTCAAGTTTTCCCACCACGCTTTTCAATGCGATGGTCAACCCGTGGTTGCAATACCGCTTTAAGGGCGTGATATGGTATCAAGGCGAGGCCAACGTGGGGCGCGCCGATGAATATGAAACACTGTTCAAGTCGTTGATATTCGACTGGCGCAAGCACTTTGGCGATAGCGATATGCCATTCTATTTCGTGCAGCTTGCCAATTATTTGCAACGCGCGGATGTACAGCCCGATTCGCAGTGGGCTGCCCTGCGCGAGGCTCAGGCATCGGCTCTTGGCCTTGAAAATACTGGCATGATGGTAAATATCGACCTAGGCGAGGCTACCGACATTCATCCTAAGAACAAGCAGGAAGTTGGCCGTCGCTTGTCGGCACTTGCTCTTGCCTATACCTACGGGCTTGAAGTTCCTGCCGAGGCTCCTGTCTATGACGGCTATGAGGTCGTTGGCGACCGTGTGCGCGTATCGTTCTCCATGCCTGCCAAGGGTGAGCCGCTGGCGCAGTCGCAGGCAGTGGAAGGGTTCACGATAGCTGACCCCGACCGTGTGTTCCACAAGGCGCAAGCTTATACCGATGGCGATGTCGTAGTGGTGTATTCGCCCGAGGTGGCTATGCCTGTGGCAGTGCGCTATGGCTGGGCCGACAATCCCGAGTGTACGCTGCAAACGGCATCGGGATTTCATGTAGCCCCATTCCGTACCGACAATTGGTAGATTTTTTCATAAGTATAAATGGGTTAGTGGTTTAGTAATGTAAATCATGCTTTTTAGGTTTTAATGAGTTTTAAGTTTTAGGTACCATGAAAGGCCAAAGGCCCGCCTCCTCACCCATGAGGGGGCGGTCTTTTTGTTACTATGATTGTAGATGATGGGGGCAGGGGCGGCGAAGCCTTCTAATTGAGGTAATCGATGTGTGAGGCGGAGTCTTGCCGTGGGAGTAAAGTGCATTATATGTATTAATTTATAGTAGTTGAATTTGTTGAGATGTGACAGTATGCTATTTTGATGGATTGAAATAGGTTTGAGACTCTATTTGGGGGTAATGTGCTGTGTAATAGGCGTGTATGCAGATTTTGGAAATTAGCACAAATGCGTCAGATAGGTACAAATGCGTCAAATGTGGGGTGTTTTCCGTGCATTTGCCGCAAACATGGCGGTAATTGCCGAGAACGTAATAACTGTTGCGGATTGTTAAGGATAATTTTGCAGCGGACATGAACCTATAACATTTAAACAATAATGGTTATGAAAAAACAATTCTCAAAAACTATGCTTGGCCTTGGCACTCTGTCGATGGCCGCTATCTCTGCCAATGCGCAGATGGTTCCCCTTTTCGAGGAAGATCCGCAATTTATTGCCTCATCGGCAACAGATGCAACTCCCGGACAATGGGACACTGATATGTTTCGTGGTAATGCCATGTGGGTAGATGTGAACAACGACGGGCAGATGGACTTGTTCCTTGTGGGTAACACTACTGCCGCAGGTTGGCATTCGCACCTTTACGGGTGGACTAACAACAATGGCACTTTCACTGAAATCCAAAACTTGCCTTTCACTCAGCGCAGCGATGGCAATGCTTGCACGGCAGGCGACACTCGCGGCACTAACAATGTGACATTTGCCTGGATTGACTACAACAATGATGGCAACATCGATGTTATCCAACGCGGTGTTAAGGAAAATGCAGCAGGCGGTGAGAGCTCGACTGCCTCTGAAGATTTGTTCATCAACCTTTACAAGGGTAACGGCGACGGCACATTCACGCTTGTTGAGAACAGCGGCTTGCAGGTTATTGGTACCGAGCAGGAATGCCTTTACAGCGGCATTACCACCGTTGTCGATTTCAACCGTGATGGTTACCAAGACATTGCCATGACTGGCATCACCGATGGCAACCGTTTTGTATCGCTCTATAAGAACAATGGCGATGGCACTTTCTCGTTGCTCGACCCGTCAACGTCTTATCTTGACTGGCAAGGCTCGGCCTACGACTTGGCTCTTTCTTCTGGCTCTATCGCTTGGGGTGATTTCAACAACGACGGTTATCCCGATTTTGCCGTTAACGGCTGGAGTGACACGATAGGCGGTGTAGCTACTATCGTTTGCAAAAACAATGGCGACGGTACGTTCCTTTGTCTGGATATGGCTGCAATTGACCCAAGCTGCGAATATATGCCTAACCAACCGGGTACGCAAAAGGGTATGCTCATGTGGGCAGATTTCAACAACGATGGTTGGCTTGACCTGTTTGTATGTGGTGAAACATACGATGGTAAAAACTGGGGCCGTACAGCCGACATTCTGCTCAACCGCGGCAATGACCCAGAAGAAGACATTGACTATACCTACAACCCCGAAGCTCAATTCCAACGCATTCCGGCAGGTGAATCGGGCATCAGCGTGGGCCAGGTTAAGGGCAACGCCACCGATATTGTTGACCTCGACGGCAACGGCTATATGGATATTATAGTATGTGGCGAAGGCGCAGGTGCAATGACCGACTTCATCATGAACAACGGTGACATGACTTTCTCGGAAGACAACTCTACCAACAAGGCCGACTTCCGTAGCGGTACTGCAATGGAAGTGTGGGACTATGATGGCGATGGCTATCTCGACTTCTTCGGAATGGGTTACCGTGACAACGGCCACAAGTTTGCATTGTATCACAACACTGGCAAATATGAAGATGCCGACTTCAACCAGCATGATTATCCCACCAACAATGCTCCCGAAGGCCCGTCGAGCGTTGAGATGGCTGCCGATGGCAATGGTGTGAAGATTACTTGGGGCAACGGCAACGACGATGTTACTCCGCGCGAACAACTCCGCTACAACGTGGTTATCGAGAAGAACAATGGCGAAATAGTTTCGCTTGTTCCTGCCGACATTGAAACTGGCGCACTCAAGGTGGCCATGCTGCAAAACTTGGTATATGGCAACAGCTACAAGGTCAACATCCCGATGGCCGACATCAAGCAAGCCTACGTTCAATCGGTTGACGGTTCCAAGCAGACGAGCGCATTCATCCCCGTCGGCGGTCATGGCGCAGGTGTCGAGGAAATTGCATCTAACGATGGTATCAGCGTGTGGGCAAATGGTGACGTGCTTAACGTGAATGTTGACGGTGCAGCAACCGTTGCAATCTATGGCTTAGCAGGCAACCGCGTAGCCACAATGAACATCGACGGCGCAACCACTATCGACTGCACCGACTACAGCGGCTTGTATCTCGTGAAAGTAGAGACCGAGGCTGCTTGCAAGACTACAAAAGTGGTATTCTAAGAAAACCTTGACATAAACGAATAAAAGGCCGGCCGTATGTGTTGCCGACACCAAAAAACGCTTGCACAGATACCGGCCTTTTACTTATTTTGAACCAAAAATTAACATAAACATGAGAAATCTATTGAAAGGAACTTTGCGCGCCGTGCTTATGGCAGTAGCGTGCGTGATGCTTTCGGCTGCCGGATATGCCCAGGCAAGCATTAGCGGTGTGGTCACCGACGGGAGCACTTCCGAACCGTTGCCCGGCGTTGCAGTAATGGAACGCGGGACTAGCAATGCCGTGCTTACCGACCTTGATGGACGGTATAACTTGAAGGTTAAGGATGGAGCCTCGGTTGAGTTCCAATTCCTTGGCTACAAGAACCACGTGATTGAAAATGTGAAGGCCGGCACTTACAATGTGGCCATGGAAACTGAAAGCGAAGTGCTCGACGACGTGATTGTGCTTGGTACGCGTATGTCGAAGAGCGACCTTACTGGTGCCATCGGCAGCCTGTCGGAGAAGCAATTGAAGGAGATACCTTCGTCGAGCTTTACGCAGTCGATGCAAGGCAAGGTGGCCGGTGTGTTTGTAAACAGCTCGGCTCGTCCTGGCGACGCTCCTACCATCAAGGTGCGTGGTACCAACTCCATCAACTACGGGCAAGACCCCATCTATGTAATCGACGGTATCGTGGTCGATGAGGGCTTGAACAACATCAACCCCGACGACATCGCATCTATCGAAGTGCTTAAGGATGCCTCGTCGAAGGCCATCTACGGTTACCGCGCTGCCAACGGTGTTATCCTTGTCACCACCAAGAAGGGTCGCAAGGGTGAAGGCAAAATCACATACGATGGCTGGGTAGGTTTCCAGTCATACGATGAAGGCAACATGAAGATGCTCGGTTCGCGCGACCTCTTCAACTTGCGTTACGACGCTTGGCTCAACCAATACCTCACAGCTAATCCAAATGCATCTGATGCCGATATACAGAATTATATCAACAACACTATCCTTGCATCGGGCGGTGCCAACACTGCTTTCTCGGAAGAGGAGCTTTACAACGGCCAGAACGACATAACTTCTGACTGGGTTGACCCCATCACTCGCACGGGTATCCAGCACAACCATTCGCTGAGCTTCTCGGGCGGTACCGACAAGACTACTTACTACCTTGGCGTGTCTTACACTAACCAGCAGGGTATCATCATCAACTCGGATTACGAGCGTTTCTCAGGCAAAATCAACGTGGAACAGGAAGTTAAGCCCTGGTTGAAGATAGGTACCAACACTACACTGTCGCGTGCAGTCACCAATACTCAGGAGGACAACCTCTACACCCGTTGCGTCACTGCCAACCCGATGCAGACCATCGATGACCGTGACTATATGTACTGGCGCGGCGGCCACGATTCAAGTGGCAACCCGCTTAAGCTGATGGATGTGCGCCGCGAGCAGATACACGACCGTGTGCTTTCGTCGAACTACATCAACGTGAACCCCATTGAGGGCTTGAACATTCGTACCACGTTCTCAATCGACTACCTCAACAAGAGCGACTTCACCTACCGCCCAATGACATCGGCCGAAGGTCCGCGCAACGACCGCGGCCAGGCAACCCAATGGCGCGGACGCGCATTCTCTTGGCAATGGGATAACTCGGTTAGCTACGAGAAGGTGTTCAACAAGAAACATCGTATCTTCGCAATGGCTACTGCCAGCTTGACCAAGGACATGACCGATGCCACCAACGTGTCGGTATCGGGTTTCCCGAGCGACATCATGGGCTGGTACAATATAGCCGCCGGTGCCAACAAGGACAAGGCCAACTACTCTTCGAGCTTTATCACGCAGACTGCTGTTTCGTTTGTTCAACGCGTGAACTATACCTACGACAACCGCTACCTGTTCACAGTGAGCTTGCGCCAAGACGGTTCTTCGCGCTTTGCCAGTGGCAACCAGTGGGGCGTGTTCCCGTCGTTTTCGGCTGCTTGGAATATGTCGTCGGAAAAATTCCTTAACAATGTTGACTGGCTCTCGATGCTGAAGTTGCGCTTGGGCTGGGGTCTCGTTGGTAACCAGGCAATTCCTGAATATGCCTACCTGTCGATTTACAACCCGACTTACTCGAACGGCAACACCACATTCGTATCTGATGGCCGCCAAGGCAACCCCGACATCACTTGGGAAAAGCAGAACCAGTTCAACGTGGGTGTTGATGCATCAATCTTGAACGACCGCCTGTCGTTCAGCGCCGACTACTTCTATACCATCAACAGTGACTTGCTCATGCAGATGTCGTTGTCGCAAACCACCGGTTTCAACAACCGCATCGCCAATGTGGCAAAACTTGAGAACCAAGGTGTGGAACTCTCGATTAACGCCAAGCTGCTGCAACGCGGCGACTGGACGTGGAACTTCTCGGCCAACATCTCGCACGATAAGAACAAGGTTAAGGAACTCTACGATGGCTTGCAAGTGATATGGAGCGGCAACTCAATCACTTCGCGCGAAGGCAACCTCTTCGTTGGCGAACCGGTCAACACTTATCACTCGTTCAAGGCTCGCATTGCACAGCAATCGGATATTGAATACCTGAACTACATGAACGAGCGCAACGTGCCCGACGGCAATGGTGGTTACACCAACCACTTCGTGGGCGGCAAGGAAGTTCACCCTGGTGACCTTCTTCCCGAAGACCGCAACGGCGACGGCAAGATTACTTACGAGGACGATATGTATATCATAGGCCGCAAGGACCCGAAGTTCTACGGTGGTTTCTCGACCGACGTGACTTGGAAGGATGTAACGCTGTCGGCTACGTTCAGCTACTCGTATGGCGCACGTCGCTACTCAAGCATGTATGAAAGCACCATGAACCTTGGCGGCTGGGATTACTGCTCGCACGTTGACGCACTCGACCGCTGGACTCCGACCAACACCGATACCGATGTTCCACGTGCCTTCCGCGGTGCCGATGTTCAGCGTTTCAACATTGGTGAAACCGACTGGGTGCTGCTTGATGCCTCTTACCTGCGCCTGTCGGCATTGACCCTGAGCTGGAACTTGCCCACCAAGTGGATAAGCCCCGTATGCCAGAACCTGCGCGTGTATGCAACTTGCAACAACCTGTTCACTTGGACTCCGTACAAGGGTTACGACCCCGAAACTGGTGAAGACTATCCGTCGGCCAAGATGTATGTGATAGGTGTTAATGCCACATTCTAAAAAACAACTTTAAAAAGGAATATGATTATGAAAATCTTAAAATATGGAGCTATTGCCCTCGTGGGATTGATGTCGCTGAACTCTTGTGCCGACTTCCTTGACCAGCAACCGCAATCGAGCCTGTCGCAGGAGCAACTTTTTTCCGACACGAAAAACATGGAGTCATACGTTCAAGGACTCTATAAGCAATGGCGCGATATACACAAGGAGCAGATTGACATTTACCTTGGTACCGACGAAGCCGCGCAGGGTGGTGTGCAGAACCGCGACAACCTTGACAAACGCCAGCTCGACATATATCAGGACATCACCACATCTAACAACGTGGTGCTCAATGCCTGGAACAAGCGTTATGCGGTGATAGCCGCTGCTGCAACATTGCTGCAAGAAAAGCAGCCGACGGTGGAGACTGCCGACAGCCTCACGCAAGTGTTTGTGGGCGATGCATCGTTCCTCCGCGCTGTGAACTATTTTGAACTCGTGATGCTCTTTGGCGACGTGCCTATCGTTGACTATCTTAATGTGAGCGACGGTGCCCGCCACCCGCGTAGCGAGGTGTATGCCCTCATGGAAAGCGACCTGAAACGTGCCATCGAGTACCTGCCCACTATGGAAGAGCAGACCGACAAGAGCCATGCCACTACTCGCTTGGCTTGGGCCATGCTTGGCAAACTGTATATGTATGCCGATGCCGACGTTCTGCGTGAAGATGGCTCATCTTGGCGCGACTATGCCAAGGCTGCCAAGGCTTTCAAGCAAGTAATCGACGAGTCGGGCGTGGGTTCTACGCTGCCTGGCACTGTCGATGAGATTTTCGGCAACACCAAGGATCTCGATAATCCCACCATTCCTGCCTACGGCGACGGTGCCGAGGGTACTGCAAATGTGGAACGCGAATGGGTGTATGCCTTCCGTTTTGGCCATGCCAATGGCGACGAAAACAGCATTCAGTGGGCAATGGGTAGCCGTGCCGTGTCGATTATGTCAACCACCGGCGAGGCAATGTGTTTCTGGGCCGGTTTCGACGGTATGCTCCCGAGTGACTATTGCTGGAAGTTCAAGGAAGATGGTGGCGTATGGGAGAAAGGTGATGCACGTCGTTTCGTTGCATTCCGTGGCATAAACGAGAATGACAGCGAGATGAACCCTGCCGAGTTCAACGACCCGCGCAACGGTTGGACTGCCCAGCTTATAGGTTACTGCTTTGGCGACGAGCTTGACCCGCACACATGCAAGTTTGAAGACCCATACGTTGAGGAGATAGGCATGAACACTTACCAAAGCGGTCGCGCTGTGCCGTTCATCCGCTTGGGCGACATCTTCCTCAACTATGCCGAATGTCTGTATCGCACCGAGGGTGTGTCGGCCGCACTGCCTTACTTCAACGCTACTCGAATCCGTGCCTTGGGCCGTCGTGGTGCATTGCAGGCATCGGCCATCTCCGACGAAACTGCTTTCATGCACGAGATGATGGACGAGCGTATGCGCGAGCTTAACTTTGAGGGTTGGCGCAAATTCGACCTTATCCGCACTGGTTTATTGACTGGCAACGACCGCAATGGTGTGCCCATCATGCAACGCAATAAGAACTTTGCTGACTTCGGCGTGGGAACTGTCAACCCCAACTACCGTTATTGGCCTATACCTCTCGACGAAATCAACAAGAACACCGATTTGCAAGCGCAATCCAATAAGCAGAACCCTGGATACTAATCAATTGGCGATTGATAATTAACAATTGACAATTATAGTTTAACTGCTATTCATCTTCATTCATTGACAGTTGGCAATCGATGGTTGACAATCAAGGTTATCCATTGTCAATTATCCATTGTCGGCTGTCAATTTTTTAACCTTTAATTATCATTTTTTCGTATGGACAAGAAATTACTGTTAAGCCTTGGCGCAGCTTTCATTACCGGCGTTGCTGCCAGTGCTGCCGACAGCTTTGAATGTGGGCAGTGGACTGTAAGCATCGACCCCGAGACCAAGGCAATGGATATAACCCACGGCGAAATAACGCTGCTCAAGCAGGGTTACGCGCAATACAAGAACGCCGAGGGGGCAACTATAAAAAGTACCAGTGCCGCAAGCGTTAGCGTGTCGGCGGGCGAGGCCGTGAGCGACCTCTTCGGGCAGGGTACCAAATATACCGTCAGCTATGACATGGCCGACGGTGCCGACATCGAGCAGGCTTTTTACGCCTACGACAGCCACCCCGAGTATTTCCTTACCGAGGTGACAATTAAATCGGAAACAGAGACAAAAACTAACTATATATCACCCCTTACCACCGAAACTGCATCATCGGTATTGCCCGAAGATGGCACTAACCGCTGGCTGTCGGTGCCTTTTAGCAACGACAACTTTACTCGCTACAAAACGCCCGAAGTGAATGGCAACCTGTCGTCGTATTACGTGGCGGCAATTTACGACGGTGTGTCGCGCAATGGTTATGTGATAGGCGCAGTTGATTTCGACACGTGGAAATTCGTTGTTCGCGCCGAGGGTGCACGCGGCTACGGCCTGCGCAGCCTTGAGACGGCTTGCGGCTGTGTTACTCCCGACGACTTGCGTGCCAACGTGGCTATGCAGCACGGCAGCATTGTTGGCAAGGAATTGAAATCGTCGCGCATACTTGTGGGCTACTTCGATGATTGGCGACGCGGTATGGAGACGTATGCCGACGCAGTGGCTACCGTCACGCCGGAACGCGAGAATATCACGGGCAAATCGTTCTTTGGCTGGAACAGCTGGGCGGTGTTGCAAACCGATGTGAACTATCAGGGGGTACTCGATGTTATCGACTTCTTCAAGAATGAGGCCACGGAGTACCGCGACAACGAAGATGCAGTGTATGTGGTGCTTGACTCGTGGTGGAACGACAACATCAAGCCTGGCGAATTGAAAGATATCACACGGCAGGCGGTGAGGAGCGGTTTTAAGAGCGGTATCTATAACACCCCCTTCAGCGATTGGAACGGCTATGACGGCATCTCTTATGACGACCCGGCATGGGGCAGCGGCAAGGTGAACGGCTCGGATTGTACTTATAAAGATATAATACTTACATATAATGGCAAGCCCATAAGGCTCGACAACGGCTGGGCTCTTGACCCTACCCACCCGGGCACTAAGGCATTGGCAAAATACAATATCGACCAGTTCAAGTCGTGGGGTTACAAATATGTAAAGCTCGACTTCTTGTGCAATGGCATAGTCGAGGCCGACAAGTGGTATAATCCCGATGTGCACACAGGTATGCAAGCCTATAACGAGGGCATGAAATTCATAGCCGATTACTGTGGCGAAGATGTTTTCATTGATTACTCGATTGCGCCAACGCTGCCTGCCCAGTATGCCAACGCTCGCCGCATAAGCTGCGATGCGTGGGGTGACATAAGCAACAGCGAAATGGTGCTTAACTGCATGGCCTACGGCTGGTGGCTCGACCGCCTGTATAACTTCAACGATGGCGACCATGCAGTGTTTGAGAATTACTCGGAGGGTGAAAACCGTGTGCGCATGACATCGGAGATAATGAACAGTTATGTGCTGCTTGGCGACAACTTCAGCCTCAGTGGTCGCAAGCCTGGCACCCAGGCCATACGCGACCAAGCCCTTAAAGTGATAAACAATCCTGAAATCAATGAAATAGCACGTACCTGTGGTGGAACTTTCTGGCCGGTGTATGGTTATAGTTCTCAGACGGGTGCCGGAGAAAAATACATGATGTTTGATGCAGGTTCGGTGCTTTACCTTGCCGCAATCAACTATGGCGGCAGCGAGATGAGCGGTGCCATACCTATGGCCGACCTTGGAATAGAATCGACTGGCGACGTGCTTGCTATTAAGGAATTGTGGGGTGGCGAAAGCTACGAGCTTAACAGCGAGGGCGAACTGGAATTTACTGTTCCTGCCAAAGATGTGTTGATGTTCAAGTTTGACAAGGTAGCCGGAATAGGTGAAATTGTCACCACTGGAGAGGACGACGGCGGCTTGCAAGTGGGCAAGCAGGGCGACATTATCTATATGTCGGCGGCTCACGGCTTGCAGTCGGCGGCCATCTACAGCCTCGATGGCAGCATGGTACAGGCTTGCAGCTATGACGGAGAGGCTGCAGCCGAGCTTGACCTTGGCGGCATGGCACGTGGCGTGTATGTGGTGCGTGTAGCCGATGAGGCAGGTAATGTACGTAGTGTGAAATTCATCAAATAAATGAGTATGAGCATGAAAATCAACAAGAAATTGACAATATTTGCCATGATAGGCTCGGCATTGGTGGCCAATGCCGCACAAATAAAGGTGGAAACAGGCGACGTGAGCCTTATCATGGACGGCGAACCAGGCAGTGCGCTCAACTTGCTTTACTTTGGCGAGAAATTGGCAAACACTTCGGAGTTTGCCTATGCATGGCACATCACACAGCCCGACACGCAAGACGAGTATGGCCGTGAACTTTACCCGGCCTACGGGGGGCGTTTCTTCTTGAACCCGGCATTGAAGTTGACTCATGCCGACGGTGTCATGACCACCCAGCTCGTTTATCGCTCGCATGAGCAGAAAGTGATTGACGACAATCTCACTGAAACAGTGGTGCATCTACAGGACAAGTTGTATGATGCACGTGTGGACTTGCACTTTGTGGCATATAAAGATGAAGATGTAATAACGCAGTCGGTGGTATTTTCGCATGGCGAAAAAGGTGATGTGACGGTCGAGAATATAGCGTCGTCATACATCACGCTAAAGGCAGCCGACTATTACCTCACCCATTTCCACGGCACTTGGGCCAGGGAGATGCAGCTCACCGAGGAGCGCCTTACTCCTGGCGTGAAGGTTGTGGAATCGAAGAAAGGGGTGCGCACGGCGCAATCCGACAACTCGGCGTTCCTTGTGTCGCTCGACGGCCCGACCCGTGAATATAGCGGCGAGGTGTATGCCGGTGCATTGGCATGGACAGGCAATTACAAGATGCAGTTCGAGGTTGACGAGGCCGGACTGCTGCACATAAGTGGTGGCATCAACCCGTTTGCCTCGGCCATATCGCTTGCCGCAGGCGAGGAATTTGTCACTCCCGAGATGGTGCTAACTTACAGCAACGAGGGTCGCAGCGAGATAACCCACAACCTGCACGATTGGGCTCGCCGTTACAATTTGGCGCATGGCGACGAGGTTCGCCCTGTGGTGCTTAACAGCTGGGAAGGCGCATACTTCGACTTTGATGAGAAGGTGATTACCGACATGATTGACGATGCTGCCGCATTTGGCGTGGAGATGTTTGTACTCGACGACGGTTGGTTTGGCAACGAGTTCCCACGCAACGGTGACAATGCCGGCTTAGGCGACTGGCAGGTGAACAAGAAGAAACTTCCACACGGAATAGGTTACCTTGCCGACTATGCAGTAAGCAAGGGGATGAAGTTCGGTATATGGATAGAACCGGAAATGGTGAACCCCGACAGTAAACTTGCTCGCCGCCATCCCGAGTGGATAGTGCAAAGTGGCAAGCGCGACTTGCTGCCCATGCGCAACCAGCACCTGCTTGACTTGTCTAATCCTGAAGTGCAAGATTTCGTGTTCGAGACATTCGACAATGTGCTGAAGATGTCGCCCAATATTTCCTACGTGAAATGGGATGCCAACCGCCATGCCGACAATGTGGGTTCGACCTACCTTGCCGCCGACGAGCAGAGCCGTTTTTGGTATGACTACATACGTGGGCTGTATAGCGTGTATGAGCGCATACGTGCCAAGTACCCCGATGTACTGATACAATTGTGCTCGTCGGGCGGAGGCCGTGTGGACTTTGGCGCACTCAAGTACCACGACGAGTTTTGGGCAAGCGACAACACCAACGCCCTCGACCGCCTGTGCATACAGTATAGCGAAAACATCTTCTTCCCAGCAATGGCCACTGCCGCCCACGTATCTACCAGCCCCAACCACCAGACTGGCATGATGCTGCCGCTCAAGTTCCGTTTCGACGTGGCCATGATGGGTCGCCTGGGCATGGAGTTGCAGCCAAAGCAGCTTGTGGGCGACGAACGAGAGTTTGCGTTCAACGCCGTGAAACTTTACAAGGAGCTGCGCCCGGTGATACAGCTTGGCGACCTTTACCGCATAGATTCGCCATACGATGGCGACGGGTATTGCTCCGACGTGTATGTGTCGAAGGATCGCAGCGAGGCTGTGGTGTTTGCGTTCAGCACCACTTACCACAACCGCACCCAGTCATACGACATAAAGCTACACGGCCTTGACCCAGCCAAGAATTACCTGCTGCGCGAGGTAAATACCACTGGCGGCAGCTGGTATCCGGGCAATGGCAAGGTGTATAGCGGCGAATTCTTGATGAAAGCAGGGCTGTCGCTGCCCATTGGTGGCGCGTTCACGAGCATGGTATTGCATTTGACCGAACAATAACGACTTAAAAACTTATATATGAAAACATCAGCAATTATTTCAGCAATGGCTTGCGGCGCACTTATGTTGTGTGCCTGTTCGTCGCCGTCGGTCGAGAACGGCGCGGGCGTGGCTGTCAAGTATGACAGCGAAACCAAGACTGTATCAATAGGCATGAATGGACGGCAAGTGCTTGGCGGTGTGTATGCTTCGTATAAATATTGCGGGCGCATGGTGTCGGCAGCCGACTACGCATCGTGCCAGACGGCGGTGAATGAAATCAGCGACGACTTCGGCCACGGACGCAGCCTTGTGCTGTCATATTCGGGCGATTCGCTGCCCGACATGGTACAGACCTATTATGTGTATGACAGCCTTGGATATGTGCTTACCGATTTTACCGTCCGAGCCAAATATGGCGAAACGGCCACCAATTATATGGCACCGGTGAACTCTGCATCGGTGATGAAGTTCCCGACCGATGGTGACAACCGTGCGCTGTTCATCCCGTTTGACAACGACTGTTTCATCCGCTACCAGTCTCACGCTGTTGGCTTTGACACTCTGCGCAGCTATGAAGTTACTGCCATCTTCAACAGTGCCTCGCGTGAAGGCATCGTGATAGGGTCGGTGGAACATGATGTGTGGAAAACGGCTGTGGATATGCAGTCGGCATCGACCAACGAATTGAAGTCGATAGTATGTTATGGCGGTGTGGCCGACAAGACTACCCGCGACTCTAAAGAGCACGGCACAGTATCGGGGCAGCAGGTGAAGTCGCCAAAGGTACTTGTGGGCAACTTTGCCGATTGGCGCGACGGCATGGAGGCTTTTGCCGATGCAAATGCCACTGTTGCCGCTCCCAAGGCTTGGGGCAAAGCAATGCCTTTCGGCTGGAACAGCTGGGGCACACTGCAATGGAAACTTAACTTCAAGAATGCTTGCGAGGTGTCGGACTATTATGCCCGCGTATTGCAAAAAAATAATTTCGTGAATGCCGACTCGACGGTGTATATCGGCCTCGACTCGGGCTGGAATGCCATGAGCGAGGAGCAGTTGAAGAAGTTTGTGGAACATTGCGAGGCTAATGGCCAGGTGGCAGGTATCTATTGGACTCCGTTCACCGACTGGAGTCGTGACCCCGAGCGCACAATCGATGCTGCCCCGGAATATAAGAACAAAGACGTGTATGTGTATGCCAACGGCAAGCCGCAAGAGCTTGACGGTGCATACGCCTACGATCCCACTCACCCGGCTATCGAGACGATGATGAAACAAACGTCGGAGCTTTTCCGCCGCTGCGGTTTCAAGTATGTGAAGATGGACTTCATGTCGCACGGCTCGATGGAGGGCGACAAGTGGTATAATCCCGAAGTGCAGACCGGCATCGAGGCATATAATTATGGTATGCAGCTGCTCAACAAGTATTTTGGCGATATGTACCTCAACCTTTCCATCTCGCCCATATTCCCGGCGCAATATGCACAGTCGCGCCGAATTGCCTGCGATGCGTGGAACAAGATAAAGGATACGGAATACACGATGAACGCCCTGTCGTATGGCTGGTGGATTGACCGTGTATATCAATATAATGATGCCGACCACATCGTGTTGCGCGATGCCGAGGAGAGTGAAAACCGTGCCCGTGTCACTTCGTCGGTGATTACAGGCTTGTATATAGTTGGCGACGATTTCAGCAAGACTGCCAATCCCGAAGTGTTGCATCGCGCCGAGAAGTTCCTCACCAATGCCGATGTTAACGCAGTGGCCGACGGACGTTCGTTCCGCCCTGTTGACGGCAACGGCGACCGCTCGGAGTGCCAGTTCATGCGCACCGAGGCCGATGGGTCGGTTTACTATGCCGCATTCAATTACACCGAGCGCGACACCACCATCCAATTGCCGCTTGCACGTATAGGTGTGACCGCCGCAGGGTCGATGAAAGACTTGTGGAGCGGCGAGACTGTAGATGTTGCCGGCGACGTGATGGATATAGCCATACCAGCCAAGGATGCGAGATTTGTTAAATTCATTGCCAACTCAAAATAAATGATATAGGTTCATGAAAATGAGGGATTTATTTGTGAGTGCAGCTGTTGCCGCTTCCATGCCGTTGATGGCATGGAACGGCAGCGTGCTGGTCTCTACTTCCAATACGTCGATGCTGTTGCACGCCGACGAGGGGAGCGACTTGCGATTTGCCTACTATGGCGAACGCATCGACGAGAGTGAAATACATCAAATCCATGATGCGTGGGACGGGCTTAACCAAGCCGCTTACCCGGCATTTGGCGAAAAGGTGCATGAACTGACGGCCTTGCAGGTGGTACATGCCGACGGGAACATGACGCTTGAACTGACCGTGCAAGGTGTTCAGACGCACGATGACGGCGAGGCAGTGGAAACCGTTGTGACGCTTGCCGACGGGGTTTACCCGTTCACGGTTGACTTGCATTATCGTGCTTACAAGGATGTGGACGTTATAGAGAGCTGGGCCACATACAAGCATAACGAGAAAAAGGATGTGGTGCTGAAGCGTTTCGACTCGTTCCAGATGCCTATTAGGCAGGGTGACGTGTGGATTTCCCACCTCTATGGCTCATGGGCTGCCGAGGCATCGGTATCGACCGAGCCGCTGTTGCCGGGCATAAAGGAAATAACCAATATCGACGGCTCGCGCAATGGTCACTTGTCGCACCCCGATGTGATGATTTCGCTTGACGGCAAGCCGCAGGAGAACCATGGGCGCGTGTATGGTGCGGTGTTGTGCTGGAGCGGCAACTTCAAGTTGCGTTTCCAGACGGAATATCGCAATGTGCACAAGTTCTTCATAGGAATGAACGATGAGGCATCGGAATACCGCCTTGCCCGTGGCGAAGTGTTTGAAACACCGCGTGTGGCTTTGACCTATACCGCCAAAGGACTCGGCGGCGCAAGCCGCAACTATCACCGCTGGGCTCGCAAGCACGGAATGGTGTATGGCAGCGACAAGCCGCACGACGTGCTGCTCAACAGCTGGGAAGGTGTGTACTTCGACGTTTACGAACCCAAGATGGATGAGATGATGCGCGACTTTGCTGCAATTGGCGGCGAAATGTTTGTGATGGACGATGGCTGGTTTGGCACTAAATATAAGCGCAACAACGACAAGGGTGCGCTTGGCGACTGGATTGTAGATACCACAAAATTACCTAACGGCATACAGGGGCTTGTCAACACTGCCGACAAGTATGGGCTCAAATTCGGTATATGGATTGAACCCGAGGCTACCAACGTGGAGAGCGTGCTTTATGAAAAGCATCCTGACTGGGCATTGAACGTGAAAGGACGCAACCAGCACTACGGACGCGGCGGCGGCCAAATGCTGCTCGACCTGTGCAACCCCGAGGTGCAGGATTTCATTTACAACATGGTCGATACGTTGCTCACCAATTACCCGGGCATTGCTTATATAAAATGGGATGCCAATGTGGAGCTTAAAAACTATGGTTCGTCATACCTGTCTGAAGACAAGCAGTCGCATATCTACATTGATTACCATCGCGGGCTTGTGAATGTACTGAAGCGCATTCGCGCCAAGCACCCCGATGTAGTCATTCAAGCCTGCGGCGGTGGTGGCGGCCGTGTGAGCTACGGCGTGATGCCATATTTCGACGAGTTTTGGGTTAGCGACAATACCGATGCCCTGCAACGCATCTACATACAGTGGGGTACATCTTATTTCTACCCTGCCAACGCCATGGCTCAACACGTGAGCGCATCGCCCAATCACCAGACGGGCCGTGTGGTCCCGCTCAAGTTCCGTTTCGACGTGGCCATGAGTGGCCGCCTCGGCATGGAGATGCAGCCTGGCAGCATGAGCGAGAAGGAGCGCGAGTATGCCAAGAAGACCATTGCCGAATATAAGGAAATATTGCGCCCGATAGTGCAGCAGGGCAACCTTTACAGGCTTGTGTCGCCATACGGCCGCAAGGGTTATGCGTCGCTCATGTACACCAATGATGACGCAAGCCGTGCTATCGTGTTTGCCTACAAGATGAAGCATTTCAATAATATGCTTGTTCCGCGCTTGCGCCTCGACGGGCTTGATGCCTCACGCACTTACGAGTTCCGCGAGCTTAGCGTGCCGGTGGGCGAGAATCCGTCGCACCTCAATGGCAAGCGCATCAAGGGTGCCATATTGATGAACACCGGCTTTGAAATTCCGCTCGACCGCGAATATTCAAGCCGCGTGTATGAGCTTGTGGCCGTGGATTAATCGAGTATATTATATACCTTGGGGTAGATGCCAATGAAACAAAGTGCGTTTTATGGCGCATCTCCCCATTTTTTATTTTTGAAAACTAAGAAAAATATAATGAAGAGCATTAAATTAACGGTGTGTGCATTGTCGTTGGCCTGCTTTGCCGGGCTTAATGCGGCAACACACGAATTGCAGTCGCCCGATGGGAATATAGTGATAAAGTTCTCGGACGACAGTTTGCGTTTGAAATATGAAGTGGCCTATAAGGGCAAGGCGTTTATCGAATCATCGAAACTCGGCCTGAACCTGCAAGGTGCGAGTGTGCTGGGGCAGAATGTGCAAATCACTGCTGCCGACCGCTCGCAAGGAGTTGACAGCTACACACTCGTGCATGGGCGTTCGGGAAAGGTTGAAGATGCGTATAATGCGTTGACGTTGAAGATGCAGGAGAATGATGCCGCACAGCGCAAGTTGACCATCGAGGCTCGTGCTTACAACGACGCTGTGGCATTTCGCTACGTGGTGCCCGAGCAAATGCACCTCATCGAGTACAATCTTGTTGAGGAGTGTACCGAGTTCTGCCTTGCAAAGGATGCCACTGCTTACGCGTTGGTGCTGCCCAACTTCAAGTCGGGTTACGAGAGCGAGTACCACAAGTTGCCCGTTTCGGCTCTTGCCAACCAGGGCGGCGTGGCAAGCCATTACATTGTGGGTATGCCTGTGCTGCTCGATATGCCCGGAGTGGGGTGGGGCGCAATCATCGAGACCGACCTCGAAGGAAATGCAGCCACTTATCTTACCAACCCCACGGGGTCGTGGATGGGCCACAAGTTCACTACAGTAGTGTCGCCAAGCCGCAGCCGCAGCGAGGTGGCCGTGGCATCTACGTTGCCGCACCATTCGCCGTGGCGCGTGATAATGCTTGCCGACGAACCGGGTCGCTTTGGCGAAACCAATGTTGTCACGAGCCTTAACCCGGAGAACCGCATTGCCGACACGTCGTGGATTTCGGCCGGGTTGTCATCGTGGGATTGGTGGAACGGCAGTCTCAACAAGGCTGGCGAAGTGGCTTATACCACCGAGACGATGAAATATTACGTGGATTTCGCTGCCGAAAATGGTTTTAAGTACATGACTATTGATGCTGGCTGGTGCGGAGAAGACATAACCAAGTGCCGCGACAATGTAAATGTGCCCGAGGTGGTGGCATACGCCAAGTCGAAAGGCGTGAAAGTGTTTATATGGCTCTATTCGCGCTTTGTGTGGAACCAGATGGAGGAGGTTTTCCCGCTGTATGAGAAATGGGGAGTTGCTGGGTTGAAAATTGATTTTATAGAACGCAATGACCAAGCTGGTATTGACTGGTACTATCGTGTAGCAGAGAAAGCTGCTGAGCACCACTTGATGGTTGACTACCATGGTTGCACTAACCCGTGGGGATTGCAACGCACTTACCCCAACGTGGTGGGCTATGAGGCGATACTTGGCATGGAGCAGTCGAAGGCAGGCGGTCGCGACAATCCCGACAACCGTGTGGCACTGGCATTCACTCGCATGATTCCGGGCTTGATGGACTACACGCCGGGCGGTTTCGACAATGTTACCCCCGAGGAGTTTGTGCCGAACATGGTGACACGGCCACAGGTCATGGGTACGCGTTCGCAGCACTTGGCCTTGTATGTGGTGTATGATTCGCCCTTCCAGATGGTGTCTGACTGGCCCGAGGCTTACCGTGGCGACCGCAGTTTCGACTTTATAAAGGAAGTGCCTGCACGCTGGGATGAGACCCGAGTGCTTAATGGTACTCCCGACACCCACATCACCGTTGCTCGCCGCAATGGTAATGACTGGTGGCCTGGTGCAATCACAGGATGGACACCAGCAAGCTTCAAGTTGCCGCTCGACTTTCTTGGCGAAGGAAACTACACGGCTGTCATTTACCGCGACACAAAAGAATCGGGCGACGAGCCCAAGCAATATGAGGTGAAAGAGATGAAAGTGACATCGCGCAGCACGCTTGACATCGACATGGCTCGTGGCGGCGGCATAGCCGTCAAGTTCGTCCGCCGCTGATTTTCTCGGCAGATATTAGGCAGAAAGGCATATATTTCCTTAAAAATTAAGGTGTAGCGATTATCACAGTTCACGATATTTGTCTTTAAGGGGATATATGCCTTTTTGTATCGATTGCTTTTTTAAAAGAAAGTAGGTCATTATTACATATCTTCGAGTGATAGGCATATTGGTGTAATCTCAAACTTGTTTAGAATTTTTTCTTTGAGGTGCTTGACTTTTCTAAAAAATTGGAGTAGTTGAAGTTCTTTTTCTGACGTTTAACCTCGATGGCCACGGCTTTCCCTTTCTCAATTGAAATGGCTACGATGTCAATTTCGTTTTCGCTCCCACCGCGTTCCAACCATCCTCCAATTGCAGTGTACATGTGGTTTCCCATCATTTTCAACTTGAAATATTTTTCAAGTGAGTGAATAGAAAAAGTAGTATAATCATTCTCAATAATCTGGCGTAATGCCACAAAGTTCTTTATTTCGATGATAGATTGGTTGCGGTCGTAGTAGCGAAACCAAAAGCTAAGGAAGTTGTCTTCGATTTCGTACTTGACGTTTTGTGAGCATTCTTTCAAAAGACAATTGTTGGGCGGCGCAATTTCTTTATTTCTTCAGTTCTGTCGTAAAATTTTATTTTGCCCTCTTTTTTGCATAACGGTTACGGCGGTAACGGTTACCGTTGTAATAAAATTAGTTGTTATGTTTGAAATTTCCAATTTTTTGATGTTTTTTGCAGTTCCTGTATTGACTTTTTGGGGGATATTTTATAAAGCATATTTATAAAAGTGTGCTGCGTGTGGCTGTCATGGCGGCCTGCGGTATTTGCCATTTGGGGAATATATGCCTGTTTTGTGCCGGGGCGGGCTGCGTGGGCTGTGTTGCGATTTTTTAAGCGAATATTTGTTTGCGGTGTGAGTTTTTTTTGCGAAATTTGCAAAGTATAATGCAGATAATATTATAACCTAATAAATATAACGATTTATGACAAAGAAAAGCGCATTGCAAAAGGCTCGTGCTGCCTATCAACCCAAATTGCCCTCGGCACTTTGGGGCGCAGTGAGAGCCGTTGAAGGCGAACCAACTCAGTCGGTTGCCGACCAGGAAGAAATCAAGGCTTTGTTCCCCAACACATACGGGCTGCCTGAGTTGACTTTCGAGAAAGACCCGAAGCCTGCCAAGGCTACAGCACCGTTTAACGTGGGTGTGATTTTGTCGGGCGGCCAGGCTCCTGGCGGACACAATGTGATAAGCGGTTTGTTCGATGGCATCAAGGCTATAAACAAGGAGAACCGTCTGTATGGTTTCTTGATGGGACCTGGCGGACTTGTTGATCATCAATATATTGAACTTACTTCGAACATTATCGACGAGTATCGCAACACGGGTGGTTTTGATATCATCGGTTCGGGTCGCACCAAGCTCGAAGAGGTGGAACAATTCGAGAAAGGTCTTGAAATTTTGCGCGAGCTCAACATCAAGGCTCTCGTAATCATAGGCGGTGACGATTCCAACACCAATGCCTGTGTGCTTGCCGAGTATTACAAGGCTCACAATGCCGGCGTGCAGGTTATCGGTTGTCCGAAGACCATCGACGGCGACTTGAAGAACGACATGATTGAGACTTCGTTCGGTTTCGACACTGCCACCAAGGTTTACTCGGAAGTTATCGGTAACATACAGCGCGACTGCAACTCGGCCAAGAAGTATTGGCACTTTATCAAGCTGATGGGTCGCTCGGCTTCGCACATCGCACTTGAGTGCGCACTGCAAGTGCAGCCCAACTATTGCATCATCAGCGAGGAAGTTGAGGCAAAGAACATGACACTCGACGACATCGTGACTAATATAGCTGCCGTGGTGGCCAAGCGCGCCGAAAATGGCGATAACTTTGGTACGGTGCTTATTCCTGAAGGCTTGATAGAATTTATCCCGGCCATGAAGGCTCTTATTGCCGAGCTCAACGACTTGCTGGCTCGCACTCCCGACTTTGCATCGAAGAGCGAGGACGAACAACGCAGTTTCGTGATTTCGAGCCTCAGTGCCGACAATGCCAAGATATTCGAGAGCCTGCCAAAGGGTGTTGCTCGCCAGTTGACACTCGACCGCGACCCTCACGGCAATGTGCAGGTTTCGCTCATCGAGACAGAAAAGCTGCTTAGCGAGATGATTGGCAAGAAACTGGCCGAATGGAAAGCTGCCGGCAAGTATGTAGGCAAGTTTGCCGCACAGCACCACTTCTTCGGTTACGAAGGTCGTTGCGCCGACCCGTCGAACTTCGATGCCGACTATTGCTACGCACTTGGTTACAATGCAGCACAGCTCATCAACTGTGGCGCAACGGGATATATGTCGTCGGTTCGCAACCTCACCAAGCCTTCGGTTCAATGGGTTGCTGGCGGCATACCTATCACCATGATGATGAACATGGAACGTCGCAACGGCAAGATGAAGCCTGTTATCCAAAAGGCTCTTGTTGACCTCAATGGCAA
>CALUIB010000010.1 GCA_944320595.1 uncultured Muribaculaceae bacterium
TGACCGCAGCAGACGGAAACCAACAAACCAAATTGTCAAACCTGAAAACAAAAAACAAGCATGGGATATATAAGCATCCAAATCAGCAAGGCGAAAGGTTCGGCTGACACGGGCGCATCCGACCACATAGAACGCAAGACCATGCCCAAGAACGCAGACCCCACACGCACCCACCTCAACCGTGAGCTGGTGCAATTCCCCAATGGAGTGGCAGACCGCACCGAAGCGATAAGCCACCGCATCCGCACGGCTGGTATCAGGCGGAAGATAACACCCGACCAAGTACGGGCAATCCGTATCGTGCTTTCGGGTACACACGAGGATATGATGAGAGTGCAGGACGAGGGCAGACTATCCGAATGGTGCGATGATAACTTGCAATGGCTGCACCGCACATTCGGCAGGGAGAACACCGTTTCGGCGGTGCTGCACATGGACGAACACACGCCGCACATCCACGCCACAGTCGTGCCGATAGTGACGGGCGAGCGCAGGAAAGCAAGGAAGAAGCAAGCGGAGGGCAGACGCACCTACCGAAAGAAAGCCAACGCCGTGCGCCTGTGCGCCGATGACCTTTTGACCCGTGAAAAGCTTGTCACCTACCACGACAGCTATGCCGCAGCGATGGCGAAGTACGGCTTGCAGCGTGGCATCCGTGGTTCGGAAGCACGGCATACCACCACCGCCCAATACTACCGTGACTTGAAACGGCAGACGGGAGAGCTTGAAGTCAACGTGCGGCAGCTGCAGACCGAACAGGAACAAGCGGAACGGCAGCTTGACGAAGTCAGGAAAGTAATCAGGTCGGAGAAGCTGGAAGCCGCCAAGACCGAGGCGAAAACCGCACTCGTGGCAAAGGTCGGTTCTCTTTTGGGCAGCAATAAGTTGAAAGCGGAAAGGGAGGAATTGCAGCAACGCATATCCGTACTTGAAAGTCAGAACGAAATGTTGGTACAGCATATTGAAACAATGGAACAAGAGCATAAGGAAGAACGTACCAAGTTCAACGAGTATCTGGACAAAATACAGCGTTACTTCCCCTATGTGGAGAAGCTGTTGCCGTTGATTGACTTCTGCCGAAACACTTTGAACTTTTCAGAAATGGTTATCCAAGAGTTGTGCAAGTTGAAGAAAGTAAGACTGAAAGGTGATTTCAATTCTCCCGAATTCAACCGAAAGTTCCGTGACGAGAATGCGGCTTTCTCGTTTGAGGAGGACAAGAACAGGAAAGGACATTACCAAATATACGTGAATGACATTCCGCTTGTCCAATGGTTCAGACAGAAAGCGAATGAATGGAGAAAGGGATTAGGCTTTATATCCACTAAACATGATAAACATTCTAAAATCCATACCCAAAGCAAATAAAAACATTAGAAAACTGGGGATTACCACAGAAATTCCTTATCTTTGTAATCAGTTTATTTGTAAATAAACAACATGCAGTAATATTAATATAAACTTAAAATATTATGAAACTAGAAGAATTAACTGGGAGACAAAGACCGACTAATATCCCCAAAACTGCTCAAGAAGTAATGACATGGGCAAAATGCGCCATAGAAAGTGGTAGATACAAAACAGACGGAGAATTTTTAGATGCATTAGCAGTCTTATTGGGAAATATTGGGAACGAATTGCTTGATGATACAAAAAAAATAGGTGTGGTAAGTTATGCTGATGGACCTATATTAGATGAGTGGCCTTTCAAGGAAGGTAAGTATCCATTTCATATTAAAGATAATATTACAGGTAAAAATGTGGCAGATCCAAGAGTTGTATTAATTGGTCGTTTAGCATATCAATTAGGTTCTGTTTCAGGACAAGGGCATGAATATATGTATGAACTATATGTATTAACGGGAAAATATTATCATAGTTATATGAGCTCGCTTAGTATAGCATGGGATGGGATTGGCTCTTGGAGATACTAATAAATTAATTGCAATGAGTTATGATAAATAACAAAATAGACAGCAAGACAGGAGAGAAGCTGGAATTTTTGACTCATACTTTTAATGTGACAAAAATTGGTCGTTTTACAGCTGCAAAATGTTTTATAAACCAATCTGTATATACGGAAATGGTATTATCCTCAAAATATTCTGCGTATATGGATAATATACACGACCAAAATTTGAAGCAAATAGCAGGTGTATTATCTATGCTGGGGATAGAAGCCAACCCGAATTTTATATTTAAGGGTAGTCCTATTGAGAATGAACGTTATCTAATATATAGATACATATATAGTATTTTTCAAATACCAAATAAAAAATTATTCTTATTTGACAGTGATGAAAAATACAGATTTTTTTGCAATGATAATAATTTAGAATATCATTCACAAGAGTGGTTTAATAGGTTGTATATCGAGGATGAATATGATATTGCATCAGCGTATTTGATAAAAAACAGCTTAATATTTCAAGAACTATACTTCCCGCAAAATATTGTATCAAATTATTCTTGTCCGTCTTTACGAGATGTACAAACATTACAGAAGACGGTTGAATTTAAATCGGACTTCCTAGATTTGTACAATATTTTAAAAAGTAAGAACATCTCGTGCCTTTATCACTTTACTGACAAATCAAACATAGAATCAATAAAGAAATTTGGCATTCTTTCATTGAAGGAAGTTAAAGAAAAGAATGTTTCTCCGATATTCTCTTCAACCGAGAAATCACGAATTGCCGATACAGAAATGGGACTCGATGATTATGTCAGATTAAGTTTTGTTAAATACCATCCAATGATGTACACTTCAATGACAGCCAAGGGAATTCATCCGCAGGTAATAGAAATAAATCCTCTTATAGCGTTGATGCCCAATGTATATTTTTCAGATAGAAATGCTCTTAAAAAAGGTGCAAATATTGGAGGTGGGGCAAGTGATTTATTA
Organism: uncultured Muribaculaceae bacterium; assembly: GCA_944320595.1. Lineage (GTDB taxonomy): Bacteria > Bacteroidota > Bacteroidia > Bacteroidales > Muribaculaceae > Avimuribaculum. The sequence continues at coordinate 2,906 of CALUIB010000010.1, forward strand.
AAAATAGATTTCGAAGTAGTATTAGGAACAACAGCATATTACAATTTGCCTACTGTTGAGAAAAAAACTTCATATCAAGCTGAAATTCTTGTTAAACATAGAATAGGACCAGAAATGATTCTAAATTATGAATCGTTGTGATGTACATGTATAAGGATTGTTTCATTTTATGTCATTCATTCAATACAATAATTTCTATTGATAACTTCTACAATTTTAAAGAATATAAAAGTCTTCTCTTTGAGATCACTGATTAAATGTAAGGTGGACGAAAGAAAAATGCTATATTCTTCTTTTCGTCCGCTTTATTTGTGTACCTTTGTAGTAGGTAAGAGTTACCCGAACAAGCAAAGCAATGCAGGCCACAGCAATTGGAACGGTTGCCAACTCATTACCTAAAAACGAGGTAATTTTTCTAACTCTCTTGGTTTCAACGAGGTGTATTCCTTATACAGATTTAAGGAAAATCTATGGAAAAACCTCCGAATTACGGCAGATTAATGCATGGGTATTGAGTAGAAGGCGCGGCAAGATATGTGATATGTTTATTTCCTATAGAAGACATGAATTAATGAGAGCAGCAACAATAATATGCCAAGTTTATAATGGAACAACCCTAGAGCCGAGTTTGCGCCATTTATGTGTGTGATTAAAATGATGCCCGTAATTGTCACAATTAGAAAAAGTAATGATAAAGGAATGTTTATCCATAGCTTGTCGGTAAATCTTTTTGATGCAAATGTTTTGTACCAAAGTATGTGGCGTTTTATATGAACTGCTGCCGATAACAACCAAAGGAAAGATGCTGATATATGGGCTACTCCCCAGTTATGCCACACACTGTGGATGGTGCCATGCCCGGCAATATGCAGGCCGATGCCGGTTACTGCTGACGCTATGAAAGCCAATGGTAGTAGCCGTTCTATACGAAATGATATTTTCGGGTTCGCCTCATTGGCAGAAACCGTTTTGTCTAATTTGAAAAACACACCATTATGGCAGGTCTTAATGCACTTGCCGCAGCCTATACAAGCATCAGCATTCTTAAACACAGTGTGCCTGTGCAGAAAGGAACCAGCTTTCCCTATCACTTTTATCAGCCTCATTTATTATAAAGAAATGTTTACAAGACTTTTGTTAGCCATTTCTATACTTTCCAGGGGAAATGCCAATTTCTTTTGTGAACATCTGTATAAAATGAAGAATGTCATTGTAACCTACGAGATAACCCATTTCCGAGACCGATTTATGCGAATGTTTCAATAATTCACAAGCTGTGTGCAATCGGTACTGGGTAAGGAATTTGGAAAAGGCCATTCCTTTATACCGTTTGAACCAGATGTAAAATGCAGAACGGTTCATGCCTACTTCTGTGGCAATGTCATTCAAGGCGATTGGGTGGACGTAATGTGCTATGACATATTCGCAGACTTGCTGCATGCGTTGTACGTTACAGTTCAAGGTGCTTGTTTCTGAAGTTGACGAGTCTGGCGACAAGGACAAGATGGCTATGTTTGCCGATGCTTTGCCTAAGCAGCAGAAGATGCTAATGGAAAGCGGATTGCTCATCATTCCATTTTTCCGCCAATTGACTTGGCCGTTGCTTGAGCCTGCAGAACAAAGTTCACTTAACTATTTCGCCTCGGCTTGGTGTGCATTGGAGAATATGCTACTTGTAGCTACTGCCGAAGGGCTTGTGGCAGTGTTCCATATCCCAGTAGCAGATGAAGCTGAGAAGATAAAGGAAATTGTCAATGCCCCCGAGGGGTATGAGTTTACTTGTTTGTTGACTATAGGTTATCCTACAGAAAATGCTTTCTTGCCAAAGCAGAAGGAAATTAATGCAGAAGACAGGATACACTATAATGTGTGGTGAGGAATTACATACTAAGAGCCGGTTTAAATTTTGCTCAAAAAAACTTGATAAATATTCAATAACGCAAAATTTAAGCAGGCTCTTAGGCTAATTCATGAAATAAACCGGGTGCGACAAAAAAACGGACAAATATATTGGTGCAGTATTATTGATAATTTATTACATTTGTAGTGTGGAAATTGCTTATACAAATATCTAAAATGATAATTATATGAAAGTGAAGAATTTTTTATGTTTATTATTGAGCGGTGTTTTGCTTGCAGGAACAACAGGGTGTTCGTCGTTCACAATGAATAATACCACTAAAGGTGCGTTGATAGGCACTGGTGGTGGCGCGGCACTTGGTGCAGGCGTTGGTGCGCTTGCCGGGGGAGGCAAGGGAGCGGCCATTGGTGCTGTCATAGGTACGGCCGTGGGTGCCACTGCCGGAACGCTGATAGGCCGGAAGATGGACAAGCAGCAACAGGAATTGGAGCAGATAGAAGGCGCACAAGTGGAAGAAGTTGTTGACCAGAATAATTTGCAGGCCATAAAGGTTACTTTTGAGGGTGGGATTTTGTTTGCAACTAATAAAAGCGACTTGAGCGCGACGGCAAAGCAGTCGCTTAGCGAGTTTGCTGTTTCGTTGATGAACAATCCACAAACCGACGTGACGATTAACGGTCACACCGACAATACTGGAACGCGTGCCGTAAACGACCGCTTGTCGAAAGAACGTGCACAGGCTGTGGCGAATTACTTGATAGGTTCGGGAGTGTCGAGCAGCCGATTGACGGTTAACGGTCTGGCATACGACTTCCCTGTTGCCGACAATTCCACCGAGGCAGGCAGGGCGCAGAATCGCAGGGTGGAAATATATATCACGGCCAACGAAGCCATGATTAATGCTGCAAATCAAGGTACTTTGCAATAAGATAAGTGCTTGTAACGTAATGCAAAAGGCACACTGCTCAAAATCTTGGGCAGTGTGCCTTTTGTTTTTGTGTGGTGGCGCAGTGCGTGGTATGAGGGTGCATAAGAGACGAGGGAAAGTATCTTTGTAGATATTTCCCCTCGTCATTGTGGGCGTTGACGGATTCGAACCGCCGACCCTCTGCTTGTAAGGCAGATGCTCTGAACCAGCTGAGCTAAACGCCCTCTTTTTTGTTTTTGCGATGCAAAGGTAGGACTAATTTTTGAAACTGCAAAATTTTCACCAATTATTTTTTGCAGGAATTTGTAAAATAGCGAATGGGCAATTTTGTTGCCCATTCGCTATCGTTTGGGTGTATATTTTTTTCGTGGGAGGTCAATCGAAGATTTTGTCCCAGTCTTTCCATACCACTTCATATCCCAAATGGCGAATGTCATCGCTAACATCCTTGGGGGAGCGTTCGTCGCTGACGGCAAATTGCTCCAATGCCTGGTGCGCTTTGACATAGCCGCCAGGTTCGGTACGACTTCCAGCACTCATTGATGTAACACCCAGTTTCATCATATTCTCGCGGAAAGCGGGGCTTTCGCGGGTGGAGTATGAAATATCCACATCGTGGTCGAAAATGCGGAAGGCGAATGTTACCTGGGCAAGTTCCTTGTCGGTCATTACTACATTAGGCTGGAAATGCCCCTCGGCTGGCCTCATGCGAGGGAAGTTGACCGAGTAACGCGTTTCCCAATAATTTTTTTGCAGGTAGCGCAGGTGGTATGCCATCATGGTTATGTCGGTGCGCCAGTCTTCAAGACCTATAAGTACGCCCATGCCGATTTTGTGCAGCTTGGCTGCACCCATGCGGTCGTATCCGTTGAGCCTCCATTCAAAATTGGATTTCATGCCGTGTGGGTGATACACATTGTAACGCTCGCGGTGGTATGTTTCCTGAAAGCACACGCACCCGTTCAGCCCGGAGTGGGTGAGACGTTCATAGTCTTTTTGCTTTAAGGGCATTACTTCTATGGTGAGGTTGTTGAAGTATGGCCTTGCAATTTGTAGGGCACGTTCAAGGTAATCGACCCCAGCCACCGATGGAAACTCGCCGGTTACGATAAGCAGGTTTTCAAATGGGCCGAGCCTGCGTATTGCCTGGCATTCAGCCTCGATTTGCTCCTCGGTGAGTGTGGTGCGCTTGAATTTGTTGCCATACTGGAAACCGCAGTAAACGCAAAAGTTTGTGCAAGCGTTGCTCAAATACAAGGGGATGTACATACTTATCACCTTCCCAAAGCGTTCTTGCGTGTAATATTGCGACAGGCGTGCCATAGGTTCGAGGTATGGCACTGCGGCAGGGGATACGAGAGCCATGAAGTCGTCAACGCTCAACACGTCTTTATGCAAGGCTTCTTCTACGTCAACGTGATTTTTGCTTTTTATTATTTCGGTGGTTTCGTCCCAACTTATTTTACTTAATTCGTCGGAAAACATTTTAGAGATTACTTTTGTTCTTTGCAAATTTCGTTTGATACTGATTGTGATATGCGCATGGCGCAGAAGTTCGGTCCACACATGGTGCAGAACTTGTCGTTATCGTTATGCGTCTCGACGTAGTATTGCCGTGCACGGGCAGGGTCTAAGGCCAGGTTGAACTGGTCTTTCCACCTGAAGTCGTAACGAGCCTTGCTCATGGCATCGTCGCGCAATTGTGCGCCGGGAAATCCTTTGGCGAGGTCGGCGGCATGGGCTGCTATTTTGTAGGCAATTACGCCGTTTCGCACATCTTCGAGGTTGGGCAGACTCAGGTGCTCTTTAGGAGTCACATAACATATCATGGCTGTTCCATACCAGCCGATTTGTGCGGCCCCAATTGCCGACGTAATGTGGTCATAGCCAGGTGCAATATCGGTAGTCAACGGGCCAAGCGTATAGAATGGAGCCTCGTGGCAGGCAGACAGTTGGCGGTCCATGTTTTCACGGATTTTTTGCATGGGAATGTGGCCAGGGCCTTCGATTATCACCTGCACGTCGCGTTCCCATGCGATTTTTGTGAGTTCGCCCAGCACGTCAAGTTCCATGAATTGTGCGCGGTCGTTGGCATCGTGTATGCTGCCGGGGCGCATACCGTCGCCAAGCGATATTGCGACATCGTATTGGTTCAAGATGTCGCAAATGTCGGCAAAGTGTTTATATAGGAAACTTTCCCTGTTGTGGATGACGCACCATTGCGACATTATGCTGCCGCCACGCGAAACCACGCCGGTGAGGCGTGAAGAAATGAGGTCGGCGTGTGCGCGTAGTACCCCGGCATGGATGGTGAAATAGTCAACGCCCTGTTCACACTGCTCGATAAGCGTGTCTCGGTAGATTTCCCACGTAAGGTCTTTTACGCGCCCGTTGACTTTCTCAAGGGCTTGGTAGATGGGAACAGTACCCATTGGCACAGGACAGTTGCGAATAATCCATTCACGTGTTTCGTGGATGTTGTCGCCAGTTGACAAGTCCATGAGCGTGTCGCCGCCCCAGTAGCAGCTCCATACGGCTTTGTTCACTTCTTCCTCGATTGAAGATGAGAGCGCCGAATTGCCAATGTTGGTGTTTAGCTTGACAAGGAAATTGCGTCCTATTATCATAGGTTCGGCCTCGGGGTGGTTGATGTTGGCAGGGATGATGGCACGGCCTGCGGCAACTTCTTGCCTGACGAATTCGGGAGTGATATATGACTGTATGCCACAGGCGGCATTGTTCATATTTTCCCTTATTGCGGCATATTCCATTTCGGCAGTTATTATGCCTGCTTTGGCGTATGCCATTTGGGTTACGTGCTTGCCGTCACGAGCCTTTAGCGGGCGGTGGCGAACAGGGAACCGGATGCCGTCGAGCGAACGGTCGTTCAGACGGCGGTTGCCGTATTCCGACGTTATGCCATCGAGCTGTTCCGTGTCGCCACGTTCGGCAATCCATTGCTGGCGTATGCGGCTGATGCCCTTGTTTATGTCGATTTTCACATTCGGGTCGGTGTAAACTCCGCTTGTGTCGTACACATATACCGGGTCATTCTTGGTGAATATTTTGTTGCCGTCGCTGTCGATGGCAACGGTAGGGGTGAGGTTGATGCGCCTCATGCCTACTTTTATTGGGAATAGTTGCCCGTCGATATATATTTTCTCGGATCCCGGATAGGAATCGACTTTCATGTAATTTATTTCCATAATTGGTGATTTGTGTGGGTGGTTAGTCTAAGAATGCTGTCAGTGGGCTGCTTGCGTTGGCATAATTGGATTGAGTGCCCAGTCCGGCAAGGAATGCTGTGCGACCAGCCTCGACTGCGAGCTTGAATGCGCGAGCCATTTCTACGGGGTGTTTCGACATTGCGATGGCTGTGTTGACGAGCACGGCGTCGGCACCCATTTCCATGGCTTCGGCAGCATGGGAAGGAGCACCCAAGCCTGCATCGACCACAACCGGAACACGGCTTTCGGCGATAATTATTTCAATCAAGTCCTTTGTTTTTAGTCCTTTGTTTGTTCCAATAGGAGCTCCTAAAGGCATTACCGCGGCCGTGCCGACATCTTCAAGACGCTTGCAAAGCACCGGGTCGGCCTGAATGTATGGCAAAACCACGAAACCTAATTTTGCCAATTCTTCGGTGGCTTTCAATGTTTCTATCGGGTCGGGGAGCAGATATTTGGGATTAGGGTGTATTTCAAGTTTTATGAAATTTGTGCCAAAACATTCTCGCGACAGCTTTGCCGCGAAAACGGCTTCCTCGGCATTCCTCACGCCTGAAGTATTTGGCAAGAATTGCACCGATTCGCGGTTTATGTGTTTCAGCATATCGTCGTCGGCATCTTGTTCCATATTTATGCGTTTCATTGCTACAGTAATCATTTCTGAGCCTGATGCAATGATAGCCTGTTCCATCAGTTCGTTTGACGAGAATTTCCCTGTTCCCACGAATAGGCGGGAAGAAAATTCACGGTCACCAATTTTTAAAGTGTCCATAATTGTGTTTATTGTTTTATCTTTTTTAGTCGTTCTTCAACAATTGTTTGTAGCAAGTCCACCATGCGACGAGTCTCTTCAGTCGGCTTGGCAGCCTCGGCAATAGCCCCTGAGACGGCAATGCCATTGACTCCGGTTTCCATTATCGGGGCTATGTCGTCGTAGGTGATACCGCCAATGGCTACCGTGGGAATGTGTATCTTGGCAGCACGGCATTGCGACATGATGGCTGCGTATCCTTCAAGTCCAATTATTGGGCTTAGATTGGCTTTGGTGGTGGTGTATCGGAAAGGACCGAGCCCTATATAGTCGATGTCTTGCAACGAAAGGTCGCGAATATCTTCAAATGTATTGGCTGTCGCGCCTATTATTGCTCCCATGCCCAGTCGCATGCGGGCCTTTGACGGGTGCATGTCGTTCTTGCCAAGGTGCACGCCGTCGAGTTGCAGCTCCCGTGCAATTTCCACGTAGTCGTCAATGACAAGGATGCATTCATGCTTTGCACAAATGCTTTTTAATTCCCGAGCAGTGGAAAGCACGGTGTCGTGAGGCGAATTTTTCATGCGGAGCTGTATCCACCGGCAACCACCTTCGATGGCAGCAGCAGCTTGTTCGAGGATGACTGACGGTATGCTGGAGTTTGTTATAAATTGTAGCATTGCATTATTGTTTTAATGTTTGTCAATTTAGCATCAAGTTCGGTTGTCGTGTCAGAACCGAATAAAAATCCCAAGAATGCCGCTCCGGCAAAACCAAGCCTCGACAGCTGTACCAAGTGGCTTGGCATTATGCCGCCAAGTGCTATGATTTTATTGCTGGTTCCGGGCTGCTTGAATATTTCGATTAAGTTTCCTTGAGAAAATTTGCTTGAATATCCGCGCTTTGAAATACTGTCGAATATGGGGCTTAGGAAAACGTATTCATATTTTTCGAGGTCAGTCAGCTCGGTTGCGGTATGGCATGAGCGGCTGAGTTTAAGCCCTTCGTGTACGCCTTGAGGGATAGTGCTGGAGCGTTGGTTCAGGTGTAGTCCTGCTATGCCAAATTCGCAGGCAAGCTGGAAGTGGCTGTGCAGTTTCAGCCGGCAATGGTATTGCTGTGGTATTGCCGTGATGTATTCTCGCAATTGCGGCAACGTGTGGCCAGGCTTGCGCACATGGACGTAATCGAATCCGGCATCGAGAATGCTGGTTATAAATTCCGTTTCATGCTTATGTGGCAATTCGGGAGTTATGGCTATCAGTTTCATCTTATCCACCATAAAAAGCCGTGATTATCGTCAACCTGTCGCCGTGGGATAATTTCTTGGAGTCCCATTGCGAGGCGGGAATAACATCGTTGTTCAAGGCAATGGCAATTCCCGACGACGGTATGTTGCCTTCGACTTGTTTCAATGCTTTGTCGATTGATGCGTTGTCTTCAATATTGTATTCCTTGTTGTTGATGTAGATAGTCATAATGTATGCGTTTTTAGTGGTGATGGGCTGTAAAAATGGTTGACGGCACCATGTCCACGGCCTATTGCTATCCTGCCGCCTTCCATGATGGCCTGTGATATATATTTCTTGGCTTTTATGATTGCCGACACCCTGTCGCTGCCAAGTGCTAAATATGCAGCTATGGCTGATGAAAGGGTGCAACCTGTGCCGTGGGTATTACGGGTTTTGAAATGCATCGACTCGAATTTTACAGGCGATGGCTTGCCGTCGGTGAAAAGGTAATCGGTTGCGTTGTAGCCGTCGAAATGTCCGCCTTTTATCAACACGGCATCAACGCCGAGCGACATTATATTTAGGGCGGCTGTTGTAATGTCGTCTTTGGCGCTGATTTTAAGCCCTGCCAGAAGTTCCGCTTCGGGCCGGTTGGGGGTGATGAGCGTGGATATGGGTATGAGCCGGGATATGAGCGCGTCGATTGCTCTGTCGTCGATTAGCTTGCAGCCCGATGTCGATACCATTACTGGGTCGAGAACAATATGCTGCGGCTTGTATTCGGACAACCGCTCAGCGACAACTTCGATTATTTCACGGCTTGACAGCATCCCTATTTTGACAGCATCGGGGCGAAGGTCGTCATTGAATATCGCATCGATTTGTTTCCCTACTATTTCAGGGGAAACATTCATTATGCCAGTGATGCCGGTTGTGTTTTGTGCTGTTATTGCCGTTATTGCCGTCATGGCATATACGCCGATGGCTGAACAGGTCTTGATGTCGGCCTGTATGCCTGCTCCGCCGCTACAGTCCGACCCCGCTATGGATAGAACTTTGTAATAGGTGTCCATTTCTATGCTGTTTGTTAATACTATGGACGCGGGGGTGTGTGGCAATGGCATGAAAGGATATAAACAATTCCTACGCCGGAATTACCCGGTTCAGGTTCATAGGGTATAATCTCAGCCACCACGATGGCACCCCTTTGTCTTTTTGCAAAAGTACAAAAAAAATTGAATAAATAATATCTTCGTGGCAATATTGGCTGTTGTCAAATTAGGATATTACGATTAAAATGGCGTAAATTTGCATACAAACTAAACCTTCTAAAAAAAATTTACTGTATGGTCATACAAAGATGGCAGAGTGTGTTTCTGCTTATTGCTGCATTATTGATGGCATTTTATGCCTTTTTGCCAGTAGCCGGTTTTACATTCGGCGGAGTTAGTTATGAATTGTCATTGCTTGGCATAAGCAGTTTGGTACTTGATGGCGGTAGTGCCATAACTCCTGCAACGGTCAGTCCCGAAGTGGTGTCGTGGCCATTGTTTGCATTGTCGGTGCTTGTGGCTGTGTTGTCGCTCGTTGCCATATTTAAATTCAAGCAAATGAAATTGCAGAAGACATTGTGCATGGCGTGCATAATACTTACGGTGGCTGTCATTGCTTCATTGCTGGTTCTCGTTAACGGGTGGAGCGACTTGCGGTATTATTTCTCCAACGTGATGCCGGTATTGGCAATATTATTTTATATATTGGCAATAAGGGGGATAACTAAGGATCAGAAGATACTTAGCAGTTACGACAGATTGAGATAAGTTAACATAATATACTAAAATCAACTTTTTACTATGATAGAAATGATGATAGTAGTCTTCGTGGTAGGCTACTTAATGATTGCCATCGAGCATGTACTTGGGATTAACAAAGCTACGTTTGCCCTGTTGATGGGTGGCGTGTTGTGGACTATGTTTGCTTTTACCGGGATGGTTGACAACCTTGATGTTGTTCTTGTGGAACATTTGGGCGACACTTGTGAAATCTTGGTGTTTTTGATTGGTGCAATGATAATCGTTGAACTCATCGACAGGTACAATGGCTTTAGTTTCATCACGCAGGTGATACATTTGCATAACGAGAGGCGGTTGCTGTTTGTGCTGTCGCTGGTGACATTTTTCATGTCGGCAGTGCTTGACAATATGACCACCACGATAGTCATGATAATGCTCATGCGCCGCCTGCTTGCCAATGCCGAAGACCGCTGGTTGTTTGCGGGTGTAATTGTGATAGCGGCTAATAGCGGCGGGGCGTGGTCGCCTATAGGCGATGTGACAACTATCATGTTGTGGATGAATGAGAATGTAACTTCGCTCGACCTGATTGTCAATCTGTTTGTTCCGTGTCTAGTTTCGACTATAGTACCTGCCTATATGGCATCGCTGATGATAAAAAACAAGACATTGGTTGCCGCAACTCCAGAAAATTCCACTGTGGAATGTGGAGAAGGCGACGGCAGTGGCGTAAATCCACGGTTGAGCCGCCTTGTTATGATTGTGGGTGTTGCTTCGCTGATATTTGTTCCAGTTTTCAAGACGCTTACGGGAATGCCGCCGTTTATAGGTATGATGATTTCGTTGAGTATTATGTGGCTGTTGACCGAAGTGCTGGCCAATAAATATAAATTCGACAAGTCGTTTGGCGGCAGGGTTTCGCAGGCGGTAAGGAACATCGATATGCCCACCATCCTGTTCTTCCTTGGTATTTTGATGGCCGTTGGGGCATTGCAGGCAGCTGGCATATTGAGCGAGATAGCCCATTTCCTTGACAGGACTATCCACGAGCCATTTATTATCAACACCATAATTGGTGCTTTGTCATCGGTTATTGACAATGTGCCACTCGTGGCAGCCTGTATGGATATGTACCCTATACTTGATGCAGCACAAGTTGCAGCATCGGTTGACCCGGCATACGCCAACCATTTTATTGCCGATGGCCTGTTCTGGCACTTGCTGACATTCTGCGCAGGCGTGGGTGGCAGTATGTTGATTATAGGTTCTGCCGCAGGTGTTGTGGCAATGGGGCTCGAAAAAATTTCGTTTTGGTGGTATCTAAAGCGGATTTCACTGCTGGCTCTTGTGGGTTACGTATGTGGAATATTGACTATATGGGCTCAATATTCTATTATAGGTATAGGATAGCTTGATTGCAATATATTTAAAATAAGCGAGATAGCTTGTTGTAAACGGCTGTCTCGCTTATTTTGTGCATAGGAAATATTGTTGCCCTATATTGTTAAATAAATAAAATGAGATAAATTATTTGCCGCATAAGTATGTTTTATAACATAAAAATATATACCTTTGCATCGTTTTCATAGTAAAAAGTTTTTAGGTAAGTGATTTTAATGCCGTGAGGCATGAGTTTCATGTTTTAGGTTTATGTTAATGGTATTAAAGGTTAATTGGTAAAGCGATCCCGGGCAGTGATGTCGGGGATTATTTTTTATGTGGCTGTTGAAAACAGGGTTGTTGAAAACTGGATTTTGTGGGTCATGAATGATTTTGTAAGTTTGCATCACAAAAAACATAATTGCAGCTAACAAATGGACAGCAACGGATATTCATATAGGAGCGACGGTGTTCCAGCCAATAGGCAAAATTACAGAAAGCAGCCTTCGCAACAACTTGTTGCCGACTTCGGCATAATGCCGCCGATGGATACCGACCTCGAAGAGGCGGTGCTTGGTGCATTGATGCTTGAAAAAGACGCATATACGGTGGTGTGCGACCTGTTGAAACCCGAAAGTTTCTACGAACCAGCTAATCAAAAGATATACGAGGCGATACAACAATTGGGGGCTATGCAACGCCCAATAGATATGCTCACGGTCACGGAGCAGTTGCGCCTTAACGGTACGCTTGACGAGGCCGGTGGCGCACTGCGTGTGTCGGAATTGACGGGGCGTGTGTCATCGGCTGCCAATGTGGAATATCATGCACGTATCGTAGCGCAGAAATACTTGGCTCGTGAACTTATTGCTTTCTGTTCGTCGGTGCAGACCAAAGCCTTTGACCCGACAAACGACGTTGACGACCTGATGCAGGAGGCCGAAGGGAGGCTGTTTGAAATATCGCAGCACAATGTGAAGAAAGATGTGACGCAAATCGACCCAGTGATAAACGATGCCATAAAGAAAATAGAGGATGCAGCTAACCGGGAGTCGGGGTTGAGTGGATTGCAGACGGGCTTTGTGGACCTGGACAAGGTTACATCGGGGTGGCAGGCGAGCGACTTGATTATCATTGCCGCCCGTCCGGCCATGGGCAAGACCGCGCTTGTGCTGTCGATGGCCAAGAATATGGCAGTGGACTTCAATATACCGATTGCCATATTTTCACTTGAAATGTCGAACATACAGCTTGTTAACCGCCTTATAAGCAATGTGTGCGAGCTTGAGGGTGAAAAGATTAAGAGCGGCCAGCTGTCGCCTGCCGAATGGAACAAGTTGATGAGCCGTATAAAAAACTTGTATTCGGCACCGATGTATATCGACGATACGGCCAACTTGTCGGTTTTTGAGTTGAGGACCAAGGCGCGGAGACTTGTGCGCGAGCATGGCATAAAATTGATAATTATCGACTACTTGCAGCTAATGAACGCTAGTGGCATGAAATTCGGCAGCCGCGAACAGGAGGTGAGTACTATTTCAAGGTCGCTGAAACAGCTTGCAAAGGAACTTGAAATCCCAGTAATTGCGCTGTCGCAGCTTAACCGTAGCGTTGAGAACCGCACCGACGGAAAGCGTCCGCAACTTTCCGACTTGCGCGAATCGGGTGCCATAGAGCAGGATGCCGACATTGTGTGCTTTATCCACCGCCCGGAATATTACACCAAGTCGGGAGAGGACGCAAGCGGAAACGACATACGTGGGCTTGCCGAGTTCATCATTGCCAAGCACCGTAGCGGTGCGGTGGGTGATGTGAAGATGCGTTTCAGAGCGCAGTATGCTCGCTTCGAGAACTGGAGCGACAATGTGATAGAGGTGGGAACATACGAGTCGAAATTGGGTGGTGGAAACGGAAATGCGAGCGGCGGCAATCAAGAAATGCCACCCATGCCGCAAGCGGGCGGAGATGACTTGGGCCTGCCTTCAAATTTCGACTTCTCGGCAGGCCCAGGTGACGTGCAGCCTCCGTATTGAGAGGTGCATTATGTGCTTTCCCTACTTACAAGGGCAACTTGTCGCAATCGTAAAGTTCGGTTGACAAGTATCGTTCCCCTGTGTCGGGCAATATTGCAACTATGCACTTGCCGTGGTTCTCTTCCCTGAGTGCGACCTGCAAGGCCGCCCACAGGGCTGCGCCCGATGATATTCCCACCAGCAGGCCTTCGTTGGTGCCAAGCAGGCGGCTCGTTTTGATGGCATCATTGTCGGGTACGTCGATAACTTCGCTGACGAGCGACGCATCGTAATTTTCAGGAATGAAGTTTGCCCCGATGCCCTGGATTTTGTGATGGCCGGGCTTGCCGCCATTAAGCAGGGGAGACGAGGCCGGTTCGGCGGCAATTATTTTGATTGCAGGGTTGTGCCGTTTCAGCCCCTTCCCGATGCCACTTACCGTACCGCCAGTGCCGACACCGGCCACAAGTATGTCGATTTTGCCATTGGTGTCTTCCCATATTTCTTGTGCGGTGGTTTTGATGTGTGCCTGTGGATTGGCTGGGTTGGAAAATTGCTGTAGCACAATTGAGTTTGGCGTGTTGCGTTGCAACTCCTCGGCTTTGTCAACGGCACCTTGCATACCTGCACTGCCCGGAGTAAGCACCACTTGTGCACCAAGGGCTTTCAGCAGCATTTGCCGTTCCCGGCTCATGGTCTCGGGCATAGTCATTATAGCTTTGAATCCCCGGGCTGCGGCGTTCATGGCAATTCCAACGCCCGTGTTGCCGCTGGTGGGTTCTATGATTGTGCCGCCAGGTTGCAACCTGCCTGTGGCCAAGGCATCGTCAATCATCGACTTTGCCACACGATCCTTGATGCTGCCTGCCGGGTTGAAATATTCAAGCTTGGCGATGATGCGAGCTTTAAGACCGTAGATTTTGGCGATATTGTGCAATTCGAGCATCGGCGTTTTGCCGATAAGTTCGGTGATATTGTTGGCTATCATAGTAGTGCGTATTTTATTGTTAAAATTATATTTTGCCCTCATCGACGTAGCTGAAGTAACCCGTTTCGCTGATTATCACATGATCGACAAATTCTATGCCAATGACTGCGCAGCTTTTTTGTATCTGCGAGGTGATTTTGTCGTCGTTAGGGCTTGGGAAATTGTTACCCGATGGATGGTTGTGTGCGATGATTATGCCCTCGGCAAGGTGGTCGATTGCAGTTTTCAGTATTATTTTAGGGTCAACGGCAGTCATGCTTGTACCGCCTGAACTTATTTTTATTTTTGCCGTGATGTGTTTTGCCCGGTCGAGGGTAAGCATCCAGAATTCTTCGTGCGGCAGGTGGATTAAATCCATTTTGAGGTAGTCGTAAACCGAGCGGCTCGACAGCACTTGTGGACGTTGCGGCATCTTTTCGGAGTGATACCGGCGGCCAAGTTCCAGGGCGGCCAGTATGGTTATGGCCCTTACGGTGCCTATCCCCTTGAATTGCTTGGTAAGGTCTTTTATCGAGAGCCGGGCAATGCTGTTTAGCCTGTTGTCGAAAGTGTTGAGTATGCGTTGGCACAGGTCAACTACCGACTCGCCCCGAGTGCCGCTCCCCACGAGTATTGCAAGTAGCTCGGCTGTTGACAGCGAGGCAAAGCCGTGTTTCATGGCTTTCTCGCGTGGGCGGTCGTCGGCGGCCATGTTCTTTATGGCTCTTGTATAAGCCACTTGTGGAATATCCTGTTCCATGTGAGGTTACTTGCCTTTTCTTATTTTTATTTCTTCTTCGATATTACGCCCGCGGCGGAGCAATATTTTCATGAACCATGCTTTAAGGAAACCTGTGCCGTATGCGCCAAGTTGTATTATGCTTGCCGGGATGGCAAGCGAACCAATCTTTAGGCTACGGCAGGTGATGGTGGCCGTGAGGAATATGGCAAGTAGGTAGGCAACAAGTGGGGATATTGCCCACGGAGTCCAAAAGATGGCGAGCAATATCATTGCCAGCGAACCGAGGACAAATGCTGCGGGCAGGCAATGAACGATTTTCAGCGAGTCGGGGTAGAGCAATTTCAGCGTTATCCGCGACATACCGAACACGTAGGTCTGCCGGCAGAATTTGCACAAGTCAACCCGCCGCTTGTGGTAAACGAATGCGTCGCGGTACAGCATTATATTGAACCCGGCGTTGCGTATGCGAGTGCTCATGTCGATGTCTTCGGAGAACATCTCGCGGAAACCGCCCACCGTTTCCCACACTTTGCGCGAGTAGCCCATGTTGAACGAGCGCGGCACAAACTTTTCGAGCTTTATTTTGCCCCCGCGTATTCCCCCGGTGGTGAGGAACGAGGTCATGGAAAAGTTTATGGCCTTTTGCACGTCGCTGAATGACGAGTGGGCTGCGTCGGGCCCGCCGAAACAGTCGGCGTAGTTTTGTCCCAATTCGCTCGTGAGTATCTCGAAGTATCGGGGAGGTATCACGCAATCGGAGTCAAAGAACACGAAGTATTCGCCGCTTGCGTGTTCTATGCCGAAGTTGCGAGCTATGCTGCGCCCCTCGTTTGGCTTGTGGAAATATTTAATGTCGAGCTTGTCGGCGTAGGCATCGGCAACCTCCTTGCAAGGCAAGGTGGAGCCGTCTTCCACGATTATGACTTCAAAATTGCGCAAAGTTTGTGCCGACAGGCTTTCAAGCAAGTCGCGCACTTCATCTACACGGTTATATACAGGTATTATTACCGAAAAATATGGCATCGCTTCAATGTAATTTTTCCCAAAATTAGCCGAAAAATGCCGATTATGCAAGTGCGGCAAATAAGCAAGGATATGTTTGAGCCATACTTTTCAAACATATCCTTTAGTAAGTGTGTTACTGTTGATTTTTTCTCCCGAATATTTTATTTGCTATTATCAAAGTGGGAGTTGTTATAAGTGCAAATATAATAGCAGATAAAACATTTACCTTTCCGTTCATTATATAATTTACTGCGTAGTAACAAATAAAAAACAACAAAAAGGTTGCAATTGCATGTAGTGCTTTTTTTAAAGTTACCATAACTGGTCTATTGCATTTTCTACTGATCCAGCAACTGCACCAGAAAGGCATACAGCGGCCCATGCTTTCCAACCTACAGGTCCACAACCTAATAAATAACTTACTCCACCACCAACAGCAGCTGCAGCACAACCATTGAAATCAGCTTTGCCTAACGCTTTCCATTGAAATTTTACAGCCATTTCAGATAGTTGATTCTCGTCTTGAGTATTGATCCATTGTACATAATTTTCTTGCCAATAGTAGAGGGTGTTTTCGGCTACAGAAATGGCAGAAAGCATTACATCTAAATCTTCTCCCTGTAATTCTGAATACGCTTTGTCTTTAACAGCTGCAATCCTTTTTTGCAGCGATTCCATATCTGAATCATCGTCGGTCAATATCAAATCTAATTCTCCATATAATTCTTTTTGTTTTGGAGATAGCTGGTTGAACATTTCTTCCAACAATGACTCGTTTAATGCCAGTTGGTTGTCGATGCTTTTCTCAACCAAAGGCATGTATTCCTTTGTTAAGTCATATTCATTTCTCACATATTCTACTGTTGTGCGCTTGATGACAGTGTCTATTTCAGCTTGTGAAATAGCGAGTTCCCCACTTCTTATTTTAGGAATGGCTTGCAGGGCTTTGTAGATCAAGTCCAAGCATTCATTGTGCTGAACGCCGATTTCTTGTTTAACTTCATTTGGAGCAATGCCGGAATTCTGTTCTTGGTTGTTACAAGAGGGCAAGCTTATAACAAGTGCTGTTAAAATAGCTGCCCAAAATAAAAACAAAGTTTTCATAAGTTTTTTGTTGATTTATAATGGTTAATAATTGGTTTTGTTGTAAATTTATTACAAATATTGCTATATGCAAACAAAATCGTAATTTATTAAATATTATTAACGATTTCCTGCTTCATAAGACACTAATGTTTCATACATATATTGATTAGCAGGCGTTTAGGGTAGAAATGATGAAATTTTTGTGTTGTAATGTTAGAATTCGGTAGAAGATGAGCAAATGGGGAATATTAGGTTCATACAGATTGTTTGTTCTTACAATTCCTAACAAGGAGATCGATATGTAAAAACATTAATAAATATCTGCGAAAAGCCAAGATATAAAATATCCTATAAGGTTGCATAGTGTGTAGTCTCATTAACCGTCTAATTGCCATAAAATATGTGCGGTTGAACGATTAAAGAAAGAGTGCAGAAAAAGTGGCTTTATCGCCTCGTTTTTGCTATATAACTGTTTATGTACATACTTATTTGTAGGAAATTACATTGCAATTCTGGTAGCAATATGGGAAATTTGTTTGGAAATTACGGACATTCATTTAATATTAACAGCAACTATTTTGTAAGTTGAGTTTTTTTGATTAATTTTAGTATATAGTGAAAGAATGCATTTTTATTCTATGTATGTTTTATCCCGAATTAATTGTTAGATACAAAAAGGCAGTGTTAAAATTGAAACTGCCTTTTTGTGATTTTAAATTGGAATTTTATTTTTAGTGGTTGCAGATGCCATGTCGTTACAGGGTTAAGGGGGTGTAAGGCATTTGCCACACGTCGGCCACTGCCTTGTAGGTGATTTCCCCGTTCACGATGTTGAGGCCGAGTGCAAGTGCCGGGTCTTCGCGGCACGCTTGCTGCCAGCCTTTGTCGGCAAGTGCTATGGCGTAGGGCATGGTGGCGTTGGTTAGTGCGAGTGTCGAGGTGTAAGGCACGGCTCCGGGGATATTGGCCACGGCATAATGCACTATGCCATCGACGGAGTAAACCGGTTCGGAATGGGAAGTGGGGTGCGAAGTCTCGAAACATCCGCCCTGGTCGATAGCCACGTCAACGAGTACGGTGCCCGGTTGCATCAGCCTCAGCATATCGCGTGTTATTAGATGCGGAGCCTTGTCGCCCGGAATGAGTACCGACCCGACAACGAGGTCAACCGTAGGCAATTCTTTTTCGATGTTGTGGCGCGACGAGTACAGAGTTTTCACATTGCGAGGCATCGTTTCGTCGAGTTGCCGTAGCCGCCGCAGGTTGATGTCGGTGATAGTAACGTCGGCACCTAATCCGGCAGCCATGAGTGCGGCGTTAGTACCCACTGTGCCTGCGCCCAGTATAAGCACCTTGGCTGGTTTCACTCCCGGAACGCCGCCAAGCAAGATTCCCTTGCCCGATTGCGGCTTTTCGAGGAAACGCGCACCTTCCTGTATCGACATACGTCCCGCAACTTCGCTCATGGGGATAAGCAATGGCAATGAATGGTCGGGGAGTTCCACCGTCTCGTAAGCAAGGCACACGGCTCGTGATGCAACCATGGCCTCGGTAAGGCGGCGGTCGGAAGCAAAGTGGAAGTAGGTGAAGATGAGCTGAGCCTCCTTTATCAGCGGATATTCAGGCTCGATGGGTTCTTTCACTTTCACTATCATGTCGGCTGCGGCATATACGTCGGCAATGTCGGGTAGTATGTTGGCTCCCACTGCCTGATATTCGCTGTCGGGAAATCCCGAGCCTTCGCCGGCGGTGTGTTGTACATATACGGTGTGTCCGTGCCTGATGAGTTCGGAAACTCCTGCCGGGGTCATACCCACGCGGTTCTCATTGTTCTTGATTTCTTTTGGAATGCCTACAATCATAGTCTTATTGAGATTTTAAGTTTGTGTATTGTGTTGCTAATTTAAAAAAAAATAAATGATTTGGCACTATGTGGCGGTAGCTTTTTTTGCACGAGAAAAAATGTAAAATAAATGGTCGCTATTGCTTGTCATGTTGAATTATTTTTAGTAAATTTGGCTAAGGATTAAAATGCTAATAAAGCCATGGGTGAACAAGAGAAATATGTGATAACCATTGGCCGCCAATATGGCAGCGGTGGCAGGGAGATAGGGCGCATGGTAGCCGATACGCTGGGTATAAAATACTATGACAAGGAATTGCTCACCGAGGCTGCCAAGTCGTCGGGAGTGAGCCGTGAAATGTTTGAGGCGGTGGATGAACGCACACCGTCGTTTTTCTCGAATTTGTGGTCGTTCAATATGGGGTTTAATACCGGTGCTTACTTGCTGGGCAACACGCCGCTTTCGGACGACAGTATATATGCGGCGCAGTGTGCCGTGATGCGAGAGCTTGCCGAGAAATCGTCGTGCGTCATAGTGGGGCGCAGTGCCGATTATGTGCTGCGCAACAATCCGCGACTTGTGAGTGTGTTTATACACGCTTCGCTTGAGGCACGTGTGGCACGCATAATGGGGCGTGGAGATTGCGACACCGAAGACGCAGCCCGCTCGCTTGCGGCCAAGAAAGACAAATTGCGCTCAAGCTATTATAATTTCTATACCGACAAGACGTGGGGCGATGCTGCCTCTTACGACTTGTCGATTGACTCGTCGAAACTGAGCAGTGCCGAAGTGTGCAAGGTGATTGTGGACTACGTGGGCTTGCGGCTCAAGTAGAAGTAGTGCGATATAAAAGAAAGGAGTGGATTATTGATGAAGTGCAGAATTTGCAGCTCCGCAATAATCCACATTTTTTATGATACTTGTTTGTGCCGTCAGATGGCGAGAATGAAATTAAGCAAGTAGTCACGGACTTCGTTCCAAGGAAGGTATATCCCTGGATTGCCGGGGATTAGTGGAACGGGTTGCTCATTGAGGTCGGTACGGACGTATATGTTGCCGCTGCTGGTTTTGAAAAATATGAATTGCAAGTTTGCCGCCATCGGTACTATGGCGTAGTCTTGCCAATTGAGTCTTACTTGGTCGAAATAGTGGGTGAGGTAATACCCACCCTTTATTTGCAGCAGCGACAGTAGCGGCATCAAAGTTTCGGCATGGGCAAAACGCAAATTGGCTGCTACAGGCCGGCGGCCTTCAACCACGCGGTCGGCGGCCTCGACAATGTCTTCTACCAATGGTATTGCCAGTTCGGCAGGAACGGTCGATATGGTTGTTGCACTATATAGTAAGTAATGGTGCAAGTTGTCGATAGACCATAGGAGTTCATATTCTTCGTCGGTGCAGTATGGTGAGTGGTCAATGTCAAGCCCCATTGCTGTCATTCCCGAAAGGAAGGAATATACGCTCAGTGATAGTTCTCGCAATGCGTCATCGGAAGCCTCGAACTGTTTTCCGACGAGCCGCCTGGCGACTGATAACGGACACACGGTTTCGTAGTATTTGTCGTATTCCGCCTTCCAATCTTGGCTACTGCGGAATGACAGGTATTTTTCATTTACATCGTATGGCCGCAGCAGTGGCGAGTATCGGTCACCTTCGGATGTGGAGATTTCAATTTTGCTCGCCAATTGTGCCAACCGGTGTGTAAATGCATACATACTCATTACCGAGCGTGGCGACCGTGAAGCTATGGCCTCGACTATGCCCGAGTCGAGGACTTCGGGGTATTTTGTATAAAGCCGTTCGGCGATGCCGCGTTGCTCGCTTATGCCTAAGGAGTCGAGGTCGCCCCATCTGCCGTCGCAATATTCCATGGTGGCATTTATCACATCAAGCAGCTGTCTGCCTGTCGGGGTGATGGTGCCAGTGGTATCGGCAAAGTCAAGGTAGAACTTGATGTATTTTGCCGTGGAGGCCGATGACGGGAACCTGGAGCCGTGCCGCCCGATGTGGCTTATGTAGAATGGTACTAACGAGTCGGGTTGTACGGTTATGGCTTGTGGAACAGGGTATGGAGTGTGGCTACCATCGAAATCGGCTGCACGTAATGGCAGGATAGAAAAAATGAAGGCTATTGATAATAATAACTTGCGCATATTCGTTAGATTTTAATACAAATGTATCAACAAAATGTAAAATGTCAAACGATTTTGAGACAATTAACCAACTAATAAGGAACGGCAACGTGGCAGAGGCAATAAGCAGGCTGTCGCAGTATGTTGCAACCGATGGTTCGTGTGCAGAAGCTTTCTTCCTGCTCGGAAAAGCGTATCATAAGACCGGAGATTGGAGGCAAGCCATATATAATTTCAATATGTCGGCCGAATTAAATCCCGATGGGCCTGCGCAGGAGGCATTGAAACAGCTGCAAGACATTCTTAATTTTTATAATACCGACCTGTATAACCCTTGATATATGTCGATTTAAGATATAAAAAGGTTCTTGCAGGTGTTGCCAGTTTTTACAATTACACATTTTATTGTACTTTTGTCTCGATAAATAAAATGAGATGATAGACCGAATACTTTCCAACGAAGAAATCATACAGCTGAAAAATTATTTGGAGCGGTACAACAATATTGTATTGACTTGTCATTTGTCGCCCGATGGCGATGCCGTGGGGTCAACGCTCGGTATGAAACACCTGCTTGAGACAATGGGCAAGACGGTGCATATTATCGCGCCCGATATGGTGCCGCGTTCGTTGCTCTTTTTGCCTGGAGCGAAGGATATAATTGCTTATTCAAAATATGCCGAACTCGGCAACAGGTTGATTGGAAATTCACAATTGATAATATGCCTTGATTTCAATACGCCTAAGCGTCTGGATAACCTTGCCCCAGCCATAACCGAGTCGAAAGCAAAAAAGATATTGATTGACCACCATATAGGTGCCGAGCAATTTTGCGACTTGAGCATATCTTACGACAAGATGTCATCGACGTGCGAACTTGTGTTCCGTGCCATATTGGGCATGAATATGTACCAGCAGGTCAATAGGAAGTGTGCAGAGTGCCTGTATGCCGGCATGATGACCGACACTGGCAATTTCACGTATAATTCCAACGACCCCGACATATACAATATCATAGCCATGTTGATGAAAAAGGGAATAAACAAGGACAGGATATACTCGTTAGCCATTAATACGAGTTCGGCCGACCGCTTGCGCCTCATAGGCTATTCGCTCGACAGCAAGATGGAGGTGTTCGAGGACTGTGGAGCTGCCTTGATTATATTGACCAAGGAGGAACTTGCGCGATATAATTACAAGAAAGGGGATACCGAGAGCCTTGTGAATATGCCATTGCAAATCCCTGAGGTGTATTGGTCGGTGTTTATGCGCGAAGATGACGAGTATGTGAAAATATCGATACGCTCACAGGGCGATTTTGCAGTCAACACCATTTGTGAAAAGCATTTCAATGGCGGTGGGCATAAAAATGCAGCCGGAGGAGAATTTTATAGCACGGTAGATGAGGCAAGAGCGGAGTTCTATAAGATAATGGAAGAAATGAAACCCACCGATGGTGAGGAGAATGATAATAAATAATACATACACATACAATTCAACGGATACGATGAAAAAGAATAAAATACAGCTGTTTGCGGTGTTATTGCTTGTTGCGCTTGGCATAGGTGCAGTGTCATGTAAAGATACTGAAAGTTATGCCGAAAAACTCGACAAGGAGCGCAAGGCATCGAATGCGTTCCTGTCGGGGTATAACGTGGAGATGGGCATTCCGGCCGATACCGTGTTTGTTACGGTTGCCGATGTGGGCGAGGCAAATGCTCCATTTTACCGCATAGAACCCGAGGGGAATGTGTATATGCAAGTGGTGAAAGCCGGAGACAGGGACTCAATGGCACACACTGGCGATAAAATTTACTTCCGCTACTCGCGTTATAGCTTGCTCGACTGGTATGAGTATGGCTACTCGATTGAAGAAAGCAACTCGGTTGACATGGAATATTCTTCAAGGCATTTCTATTATAATGATTTTTCCAAGTCAGCAAGCGTGACTTGCGGCATGGGCCTGCAGTTGCCTTTGCAGTACGTTGGCATTAACAGCGAGGTCAACCTTGTAATAAAGTCGCAATATGGCATTGATACGGAAATGACGAATGTGGCACCATTCAGATGGAATGTGAGGTATTTCAAAAGCGCATTATAACACAAAAAAATAAGTTTGAATAAAATGTCGTTAATCAAATCTATTTCAGGTATTAGGGGAACGATAGGTGGCAAGGTTGGCGATGGGCTTACTCCACTCGACATCGTTAAATTCACATCGGCATACGCCACGTTTATTCGCCGCACAACAACAAAGGCAAGCAATACCATTGTAGTGGGGCGGGATGCGCGAATTTCGGGCAAGATGGTGAATGACATAGTTGTCAGCACACTTACAGGCATGGGCTTTGATGTGGTGAACATAGGTATGGCAACAACACCTACGACCGAGATTGCCGTGACAGGCGAGAATGCTTGCGGCGGCATTATAATAACAGCATCGCACAACCCCAAGCAATGGAATGCGTTGAAACTGCTCAATGAAAACGGGGAGTTCCTTAATGACGCACAAGGGAAGGAAGTGCTGAAGATAGCTGAGGAAGAAGATTTCGCGTATGCCGAAGTTGACAACCTTGGCAAGGAATACATGAATGAGACTTATATGCGTCGCCACATCGACAGTGTGCTGGCTCTTGACTTGGTTGACGTGGATGCTATAAAAAAGGCTAATTTCACTGTTGCGGTGGATGCCGTAAATTCTATTGGCGGTGTGGTAATTCCCGAACTGCTGAAACGGCTTGGCGTGGACAATGTAATAAAGTTGTATTGTGATCCTACTGGTAACTTCGGACATACGCCTGAACCTATACCGCAAAATCTTACGGCCATTGCCAACCTCATGAAGGAGGGCAAGGCCGACGTAGGGTTTGTGGTTGACCCCGATGTTGACCGCCTTGCCATAATCATGGAAAATGGTGAATTCTTCGTCGAGGAATACACGTTGGTGTCGATTGCCGATTATGTGCTTTCGCACACGCCGGGTGCAACGGTGTCGAACTTGTCGTCGTCGCGTGCATTGAAAGATGTGACCGAGGTTCATGGCTGCCAATACACGGCAGCTGCCGTGGGTGAAGTGAATGTGGTCACCGAGATGAAACGCACAGGTGCCGTGATTGGCGGTGAAGGCAATGGCGGAGTGATATATCCTGCACTGCATTACGGGCGTGATGCGCTTGTGGGTGTGGCATTGTTCCTGACGCTGCTTGCCAAGTCGGGCAAAACGGTAAGCGAGCTTAAAAAAGGGTATCCGCAATACAGCATAGCGAAGAACAAGATAGAGCTTACTCCTGAAATAGACGTGGATGCCATACTTGAGGCGATGAAAAAGAAATATGCCAATGAAAAGGTGACTGATATTGATGGCGTGAAGATAGACTTTGCCGACAGTTGGGTTCACTTGCGCAAGAGCAACACAGAACCAATCATACGCATATATTCCGAGGCTGCGACGATGGAAAAGGCCGAAAAACTCGGCAATGACATCAAGCAGATAATAGAGAACATGGCGAAATAAGCAAGCTATGGTTGATAGACTTTGATTTGCAGGGTTTTACCGGCCACACCGGTAAAGCCCTGCAAAGTTTATTTTGCTTATTGGCCGAATTATCTTAATTTTGTGTATATAAGAAATTGAAATTATGGCAACACGAGAATGGACTACCATCAAGGAATACAGTGATATTTTGTTTGAGCAATACAAGGGTATTGCAAAGATTACGATAAACCGCCCACGGGTATATAATGCTTTTAGACCGCTGACCAACAGCGAAATGCTTGATGCAATGTCGATTTGCCGTGAGCGGCAGGACATTGGGGTGGTTATACTTACCGGGGCAGGCGACAAGGCATTCTGTTCGGGCGGTGACCAAAATTATAAGACACGTGGCGGCTACAATGATGATTGTGGTGTTCCACGGCTGAATGTGCTTGACTTGCATAAGGCTATACGTTCCATTCCAAAGCCCGTGATTGCAATGGTTAACGGATATGCAATAGGCGGTGGAAATGTGCTTAATGTGGTATGCGATTTGTCGATTGCATCGGAGAATGCACGCTTTGGACAGACCGGGCCTAAAGTTGGCAGTTTTGACGGTGGCTTTGGCTCATCGTATTTGGCTCGGTGCGTGGGGCAGAAAAAGGCTCGCGAGATATGGTATTTGTGCCGTCAGTACACTGCGGCCGAGGCCGAGGAGATGGGGCTTGTAAATAAGGTGGTGCCGCTTGAACGACTTGAAGACGAGACTGTGGAATGGTGCGAAACCATATTGAAACGCAGCCCGATGGCAATAAGAATGATAAAACGCTGCCTTAATGCCGAGCTTGACGGTGAACGAGGCTTGATGGAACTGGCCGGCGATGCGACGTTGATGTATTACCTGATGGACGAGGCACAGGAAGGTAAAAATGCGTTCCTTGAGAAACGCGATCCCGATTTTGAACAATTTCCTAAATTCCCCGGTTGACGATGAAAGCAGCATACGCAAAATACCGGCTCGATTTCATTGAGCCGGGAGGAACTTCGCGTGGGGTGCTGACGCACAAGGATACGTATTTCTTGAAGATATGGGATCCCGAAGCCCCCGAGCATTTCGGAATAGGGGAGTGTGCATTGTTTAAAGGCTTGTCGGCCGAAGATGATGAAACATACGAAGGAAAACTGCAAGAACTGTGCAGAAACGTATCGATGGACCGCGGAACCGATTTGACCGGGTATTCGTCGATAACATTCGGTTTCGAGACGGCAATACTCGATTTTTCCAATGGTTGCAACCGCACCATATTCCCATCACGCTTTGCCGAGGGGAAGGAGAAGATTCCCATAAACGGACTTGTGTGGATGGGGTCAAAAGATGAAATGCGCAGCCGCATCGAGGAGAAACTTTCGGCTGGGTTCAAGACCATCAAGGTAAAGATTGGGGCGATTGATTTTGATTCTGAAATAGAATTGATAAAGTATATTCGCTCGCGATATTCATCGACCGACGTGGAAATACGTGTCGATGCCAATGGGGCATTTACTCCGCAAAATGTAATGGCACGCCTTGATGAACTTGCGCGGTATGATTTGCATTCGATAGAGCAGCCCATAAGGCAAGGGCAATGGGAAGAAATGGCAAAGGTATGCCATGACTCACCCGTTCCCGTGGCTCTCGATGAAGAATTGATAGGCGTATGGAACCCCATGGTGATGATGGAGCTGCTGAAAACAATTCGTCCGCAATATTTGGTGCTTAAACCGTCGTTAGTGGGTGGTTTCAGCAATGCTACCGAATGGCTGAAAATGGCTGCCCAGTTTAACATAGGTGCATGGGTGACATCGGCGTTGGAGTCGAATATCGGGTTGAATGCCATAGCCCAATGGGTATCGACGTTGCAGCCAAAGATACCGCAAGGTCTTGGAACGGGGAAACTTTACAGCAATAATATTGCAAGCCCGCTTGAGCAAGAGGGTGATGCAATTTCATATAATCCCGGCAAATCGTGGGTCATGCCGCAGTTTAGTTGGAATGAGTTTTAATTAGAGTGGTGTGTTATGTATATAAATGTAAACGGGATTAAATGCCAAGACATAGAAGATGTAAGGACTAATTCGTCGAAGGCGTTTGCTGATTTTGTCGAGGAATATTTCAACGACAAAGACTATGTTATGGCTCATACTTCGGGCTCAACAGGAACACCTAAGCCGGTGAAATTGTGTAAGGCCGACATGGTGGTTTCTGCAAGGTTAACGAATGGGTTCTTCGGAATAAGTAATGACTCGGTTTTGTATCTCCCGCTTTCTCCGACGTATATTGCCGGGAAAATGATGATTGTCCGTGCCATTGAGGCTGGTGCTGCAATATATGAAGAAACTCCGAGCAATTCTCCGCTTGCCGATTATTCGGGCGGACATATCGACTTGATAGCCGTAGTGCCGTCTCAATTGAATTTTTTGATTAACACCCCTGGCCTGCTCGACAAAATAGGAGCAATGATAGTTGGGGGGGGCCAATTGCCTGGGAAAATAGAACATTGGCTTGCCGACCGTGGCGTGAATGCGTACAAGACTTATGGAATGACCGAAACTTGCAGCCATGTGGCATTGGCAAAGGTGTCGTCAGGAGAAGTTAATCCATATACGGCTGTGGGCAATGTTACATTTGAATGTGATGCCCGTGGCTGCCTCGTTGTAAACGTGCCGCAGTTCTCGGTTCCGAAGTATGTCACGAATGATATGGTAAGGCTGATTGATAACAGGAATTTCTATTGGCTTGGCCGCATAGACAATGTGATTAACACGGGGGGGATAAAAGTTTTTCCCGAAGAGATTGAAGCTAAACTGATGAAACTGATACCGCATACAAGGTTTTTCATCACATCGTGCCAATCCGACAAATGGGGAGAAGAAGTGGTGCTTGCCCTTGAGTATCCTTCACTTCCCGATGGGGAAATTAAAACCGGGGAGATAAAGCAAGGCTTTGTCGATGAAATGAAAAAGGTATTGCCGGCCTGTGCTGTTCCGCGACGTTATATGGCAGTAAAAAGATTTCGAGAAACCAAGTCGGGCAAAATAATAAGGAGGATTTTTGATAATTAAAATGTATTTTATTTGCAATGATGTAATAAATTGCTAAATTTGTAACAGATAACCACATTAAAATTTAATAGTTATGAGAAAAGGTTTTTTTAAGACATTAATGGCGTTAGTCATAGCCGGTTCGTTGTCGCTGTCTTCTTGTATAGGCAGTTTCGGCTTGTCAAACAAAGTCCTTGATTGGAATAACCAGATTGGTGGAAAATTTGTAAATGAAGTGGTGTTTATTGCTTTTTGGATTCTGCCTGTTTATGAACTCTCGATGCTGGCCGATATTTTGGTTGTCAACTCGATAGAGTTTTGGTCGGGGAGCAATCCGATTGCCTGCAATAAGGTGGTTGACGGCAAAGACGCCCGCTATGAAATTATTTCAAACCCTGAAGGTTATATCGTAAAGAACTTGGATGACAACACAACTGTCAAATTTAATTTTGACGAAGTTGACAATTCATGGTCAGTAGAGGCCAACGGTGAAGAATATAAGTTCATGCGTTTTATCGACGACAACAATGTGGAAATGATAACTCCTGACGGAACTTTTGAAAAAGTGGAATTGTCGCAGGCCGGTGTTTACGCTTATCAGCAAATTGCGATGTCGGGGGCATTCGCTGCCAGGTAACTAAACACTGCAAGATAATGGCATTAAAAGAAAGGGCTACTCACGCAGCCCTTTCTTCGTTTTTTATCACATTATGCTTAATTAAAAGTGTCAAACATTCACGCTCACGCGTTGTTTATTATTGAGAAAAGTACGAATTCAGTTAGGTTAAATGTTTTCCATTTCGTATATAATAAACAATTATCGGTATTGAAAAGTTCTTGCGATAACATAGATTAACTATCGGAGGCTTGCTGCCGCCGTGTGTGGTAGCCGCTTTATTGACGTGATTGAATGATGCAGGCACAGCTGTGTCTTTGCAAATGTTATGAAACACGCTAAATTATATGTTGCGTAATTGAAAGATAATTACTAACTTTGCACCGCTTTTAAGCAACAATGAACAACTAACTATTTAAAATTTTATGAATCATTACGAAACCGTTTTCATTTTGACTCCCGTTTTGTCTGATGCTCAGATGAAGGAAGCGGTAGAAAAATTCAAGGCAGTGCTTGCCGAGAACAATGCTACTGTCGTGAATGAGGAGAATTGGGGATTGCGTAAACTTGCTTATCCCATTCAACACAAGTCAACCGGGTTCTATACTCTCATAGAGTTTGACGCAGAGCCTACAGTTGTTAAGAAGCTCGAAACAGCTTTCCGTCGCGACGAGAAAGTTATCAGGTTCTTGATTTTCCACTTGGACAAGCATGCGGCAGAGTATGCAGCCAAGAGAAGAAGCCTGAAGGGTGCAAAGAACAATGTTAGCAACGAAGAAGTTAAGGAAGTAAAGGAGGACTAATCACATGGCACAAAATCAATCAGAAATCAGATACCTCACTCCGCTGTCGGTTGACGTTAAGAAAAAGAAATATTGCCGTTTTAAGAGGAGCGGTATTAAGTATATCGACTACAAGGATCCTGAATTCTTGAAGAAGTTCTTGAACGAGCAAGGGAAAATCCTTCCTCGCCGCATAACTGGTACTTCGCTCAAATTCCAAAGAAGGGTTGCGCGTGCAGTGAAACGTGCTCGCCACTTGGCTCTGCTTCCATACGTAACCGACTTGATGAAATAATTTATTCTTAGAAAGGCAACATTTATGAAAGTTATATTGAAAGAAGATATCGTCAACCTTGGATACAAGGATGACGTGGTGGAAGTAAAAGACGGTTACGGACGTAACTATCTTATTCCGCAAAAGAAGGCTGTTATTGCATCGGAGTCGGCTTTGAAAGTATTGGCCGAAAACCTCAAGCAACGTGCCCACAAGATTGCCAAGCTGAAGGCTGATGCCGAAGCTTTGGCTGCAACATTGGAAGGCGTTTCGTTGACTATTGGCGCAAAGACAAGTGCTACTGGCACTATTTTTGGTTCGGTTAATAGCATACAAATTGCTGATGCTCTTGAAAAACTTGGTCATAACATCGACCGCAAGATGATTTTTGTAAAAGACACCATTAAGGAAGTTGGTAACTACACTGCAACCATCAAGTTGCACAAGGAAGTTTCGGTAGAAATTCCGTTTGAAGTAGTAGCTGAGTAATCCTTAAACAGTCAGTATAGCAAAGCAGGGCGTGTGTGCATACACGCCCTGTTCGCTTTTTATGGGTTGCCTGTATGTGAAGAAATGGCCAGCGGTGTCCTTGGTTATAAAATAAAAACGAATCCCGTGGATAAAATAGGATTCGTTGTTCTTTGGATTATGGAAATGGCTGGTTCTGTTCAAGCTACGATTTGTAGCAGGGGGGAATAGGAGAGTAGTACCACCCACAGGATTGCAAGTATCATGAAAGAGATGGAGAATATGTATAGTTGGCGGCGTATGATTTGTGTCGCTCTTTTGGAGAATTGGGCAAATGCAAAGCAAAATGCTGCCATAAATACGAAAAAGTCGTCGATAAAACCTATTACAGGGCCATCAAAATCGATGGGCATGATGAGATATGCAATGGCGAGGATTATGAATATGGCCGATAGCCATTTCATAGATGTGTTTTGGTTCTTGATAGTCGTTTCCATGGCGTGTGCTATTTTTCATTTATTTCATTCCACCCTTGTTGGAAGTAAGCCTTCTCAAAGTCGATGGGGCGTACTATTTCTCCGTTCCATATCATTATGTCGAGGTCCATTGGTATGTTGCCGGTTAATTTGCTTGCAGGGGTGCGGCCGCACACCGTCTCGTATTCTTTTACTTTTTTGCTGATTGTTTCGAAATCGAGCTTACATTCGCCGGCCATCACGGCGTTAAGGTAGTCAGGGTCACGGTGGTTATCAGCCTCGGAATTGTAAATAGACGAGGTTTTGGTACTACTTAGGTGCTTGTTAAGCCATTCTATGGCGTGTTCCACTTGCCACTGTCGGTCACGGCTATTGCTGCCGATGCTTATAACAATAGTGTTCATAATCATATACCTTTCATAGTTAGTGAAATCCTGTTTCTTGAACTGTCAACGTCCAATACCCTTACGGTCACATGGTCGTTGATATTTGCAACTTGTGACGGGTGGGAAATGTATTGGTCGCTCATTTCGGATATGTGTACCAAACCGCTGACGTGAACGCCAATATCCACGAATATGCCAAATTGGGTTATGTTTGTCACAATGCCATTCAGCGTTATTCCAGGTTGCAAGTCTTTGATTGAATGTATTTTTTCGTCAAATTCTATTTGGGAGAAATCTTCCCGAGGGTCACGGCCTGGCTTTTCAAGCTCGGCCATGATGTCGTTTAGGGTTGGCATTCCCACATCATCGGTCACATATCGGGTTAAGTCGATTTTAGCCCGTGTATCTGGGTCGGATATCAATTGCGCCACACTGCAATGGCAGTCATTGGCCATTTGAGCCACAAGTGCGTATCGTTCGGGGTGTACTGCCGAATTGTCGAGAGGGTTGGAGCTTATGGGGACCCGCAGGAAACCTGCCGACAGCTTGAAAGCTTTTTCACCCATACGGGGAACTTTCATAAGTTCGCTGCGTGAAGTAAAATCGCCGTTTTCGGTGCGGTACGCGATGATGTTTTTGGCAAGCGCAGGGCCAAGTCCCGATACATACGATAGTAGTTGCAGCGAGGCAGTGTTGACATTTACTCCCACACTATTGACGCAACTTTCCACGACAAACGACAGTGCGTTTTTAAGTTTTGATTGGTCAACGTCGTGCTGATATTGCCCTACACCAATCGACTTTGGGTCGATTTTGACCAATTCGGCTAATGGGTCGAGTAGCCTGCGTCCGATGGACACGGCACCGCGCACGGTCACATCTTTGTCGGGAAATTCATCGCGTGCTATTTGTGAGGCGGAATATACCGATGCGCCGTTTTCGCTGACAACGTAGGTTTTAATCTCGTGGTTGAACTTGACGGTGCGCAAAAAAACTTCGGTTTCACGGCTTGCCGTTCCGTTGCCAAGAGCTATGGCATCGATATTGTACCGGTCGGCCAGCTGAATTAGCGATTTTGCAGCGTTGGCAGTGTCGTTTCGCGGTGGAGTGGGGTATATTACGCAGTCGTGTAGCAAATTCCCTTGTTGGTCGAGGCACACGACTTTGCATCCAGTCCTAAATCCAGGGTCGATTGCCAATATTCGTTTTTTGCCCAAAGGAGGGGCGAAAAGCAATTGCCTTACGTTTTGAGCAAATGTATTCACTGCCTCGTTGTCGGATTTCTCTTTTGCCGCTGCGAGGAATTCTGTTTCGATTGACGGGCGTATAAGACGCTTGAAACTGTCTTCCACGGTCTTGGCGACAAGTGAAGATGCAGCCGAGGCAGAATTACGCACGAATATGCGCTTTATACTGTCGATAGCGCGTTGGTCGTCGGTGGTGACCGATAGTTTCAATATTCCTTCTTTTTGCCCTCGTAGCATTGCAAGCATTCTGTGTGATGCTATGCGAGGTAGGAAGTCGGAGCAATCGAAGTAGTTGCGGTATTTTTCTCCCTCGGTTTCTTTCCCTTTTATCACGTGCGAGGCAATATGGGCCGAGGCTTTGAATGATGCCCTTGCGGCATTGCGTGCGCGACGATCTTCTGAAATCCATTCGGCAATTATGTCGCAGGCACCGTTTATTGCGGTCTCGGTATCGGGTACATCGGCACGGACGAAACTTTTCGCCCGTGTGTCGATATTGTCGGAATGTTGTGCCATGATAATTTTTGCAAGAGGCTCAAGCCCAAGTGAGCGGGCTGTCTCGGCACGAGTTTTCCGCTTTGGTTTAAAAGGCAGGTATATGTCTTCAAGCTCGTTGGCGTTCCAGCAGGAGTCGATTTTTGTGGCGAGTTCCTGATTGAGGTTGCCAGTTTCGTCAATGACTTTTTTTATATATTCCTTTCGCTTTTCAAGTTCCTTCAGTGCCTCATTCTGTTCGGCTATTGATTGTATCTTCACTTCATCGAGCCCACCGGTGACTTCTTTCCTGTACCGGCTTATGAAAGGTATGGTGGCACCTTCATCGAGCAATTTGATGGTGCCAGTGACCGATTTTTCGGGAATACCAGTGACCGATGAAATAACTCTTATTATGCTGAGGCTATTCACTTTTTTGAGTTTTTTTAAGGGTTATTACCGTTATTTCGGGGGTGGCACCTATGCGCATGGGCATTGCGACTTCGCCTATGCCGATGTTGACATACAGTATCTGTCCATCTTCTTTATACACGCCTCCCCACTCTGGATAAATCCATGCCGACGGTGATAGCCGGTGACCGAATATGTCGAGTTCTATTTGCATTGCATGGGTGTGGCCGGCAAGCATCAAGTCGATGTTTGACAGCGGTAGCACTTCTCCACGCCAGTGCCGTGGGTTGTGCGACAGAAGTATTTTGAAATTGCTGTCGTTCAATGTTGGGTGAGCGACCGATAATTTGCCATATTGCGAGAATGGTGGCTCTCCCCAGTTTTCCACGCCGATTATTGTGATTGAGTCGGAACCGAGTTTTATGCAAGTGTCGCAATTGTTCATGAGATGCCAGCCCATTTTTGCCTGCACTTCACCCATATATTGCAAGTTGCGCATCTTGGCTTCGGGAGTTTCCCACGACTTGTAGTCGCCGTAGTCGTGATTGCCAAGAATCGAATATACGCCGTCATGGGCGTGTAGCCTGCCGAGTGTGGTAATATATGGTTCGGCTTCATCGGTTTGCCTGTTCACGAGGTCTCCGGTGAAGAATATTATATCGCACTTGGTGCCATTTATTGCATCGACAAGGCTTGATACATACGCCGTGTCGCCGGCATAGCTGCCAAGGTGCAAGTCGGAAAATTGTGCAATGCGGTATCCGTCGAATCTTTCGGGTAAGTTGTCATATTCAAGCGTTACTTCTTTGATTTCGTAATCATAGCGTGTAATGAGTACGCCCCACCACATCGTAA
The DNA here is from genome assembly GCA_944320595.1 of uncultured Muribaculaceae bacterium. Taxonomy (GTDB): domain Bacteria; phylum Bacteroidota; class Bacteroidia; order Bacteroidales; family Muribaculaceae; genus Avimuribaculum. Next base: position 36,411 of record CALUIB010000010.1, read on the forward strand.
TGAATATGAGTAAGCCTGCGGCTGTCGCTATGATTGACGGCACTCTTGATTTTGCGGTTTTTCTTTTTTGTAGCAATGACGGTATAAGTCCAATCCAATATATTATTATGCCTATGTATTTAGGCACATAGAATGTGAAGTAGCTATATAGCATCCACATTATGGCTACCAAGCCATTATTGTCGATTGACCGCCGAGGCAGTGCTACAGCCACTATGACGTATATAAGCAGCAAGGCCGACAATATTCCGTGGGATAATTTAACCCACCGTTGTTGCGCAAATGCCTTTGCCAGCTTTGCGTAAATATAGTAGTCGCAGGCTATATTTGCGGCGAGGGCTATGATGAGCGGAAGCCACTGTATTCTCATTGCAGTATGATTGTTAGTTGTCGATGCCTTTGGCAATCAATTGGTTGGTGAGTGGATTGGCATACATGACTAACATCATGTGCTTGACGTATTCCATGTCCTCCGGGGTCAATGGGATGTCGAGTTTGCCAGTTTGTGCATCGATGTAGCCGATGAATTGTTTCTTATCTTCGGCAGAATACTCGGCTGCAAATTTTTGGCAATTGTTTACAAGGTCGTAGGCGATATAATTGTTTTTGTAAATGTAGTAATGTGAATGTATTTCCTTGTCGATGATGTTGCAAATGTGGTGTGCGGCTTCATTTTTGTCGCACCCGGCGGGTATTGCATCTAATTTGTCGTTAATGCACGGGCTAAAGTGGAAATGTGCGTGCCCCTTGTTTTGCAACAGCCCGGTTTCCATGCTCAGCAGGTCGTCTTGTTGCGATTTTTTGAAGTCGGGGTCTTTTTTCCTAAGCAGGAATTCCTTGGCTTTCAAGTAATCATTGGGGTCGAATTCATAGCTGATGGAGACTGGCATAAGGTTTATTTGCCTGATGCCGTTCACAATGTCGGTGTTACCTGCAAGTGCGAGCATTTTTACGAGGCTCTCCTGTGTGCGGTCGTCGCTGTCTTTGGCTCGTCCTTGGCGTTGTGCAATCCACACCGACTGGTGCTTTTGCTTTATGGCGAAATGTATGTAGGCCGACAAGTGCTGCGCGGCTTCCAAGGCATGGCGCTTACTGCTGTCGCGTTTCACTATGAAACTTTTGTTTAGCCTCACCAATGTGTCAATCCAGCGGTATATAAGCAGATTGTTCCCTATGGCGATTTCAGTTGTGGGCTTACCGTGCATTGTAAGGCACAAGTTCAGAAATGATGCGTCGAGAACAATGTCGCGGTGATTTGATATGCACACATTGGGAATACCGTCAACGATGTTGTCCATTCCGCTTGCCGTGACCCCTTTTGTGGTTTCGGCCACCAATTTTTTCAGGAAAGGGAGCATGATTTGAATTTGGAAGTCATGCTTGTTGCGTATTTGCAATAATTGCTGGCAGAATGCCGGGTAGTCAACATTTGGTATGGCATATTTTACCGCGTGTTCAAAACCAGGTTCGGTTACGAGAACCGACATTTCTCGATGGAAATCCTCGTCATTGTATGGGCATATATCTGAAAATTCTTCCGGGACTTTAATCTCTTCGCAATCCATATTTTCAATCGTTCTTGTTCATATACTTTTCCAAAGTTAACTATAAATGTTTAAATACTAAAATAAAGCATGGATAAATTTAGGGGGGTAGCTACGTTTATAGAAAAAGGGTGCGGCAAATTAAATTGCCACACCCCTTATCGTTAGCGGTAATTGTACAGAGCCAGTGCAGGTTAATTTATTTCCCTGCCCTCTACTATGGCCTCGGTGTCGCATGCAATCATGTATTCCTCGTCGGTGGGGATTACCACGACTTTTACTCGCGATTCGGGTGTAGAGATTACAGCTTCTTCGCCTCTCACCTTGGCATTCACCGCAGCTTCTATTTCCACGCCCATGAAACCAAGTGTTGCACATACATTGTATCGGGTTGCCTGCTGGTTTTCACCTACGCCGCCAGTGAATACGATTATGTCAATGCCACCCATTTCGGCGGCGTATGCGCCTATGTATTTCGTAATGCGGTGTTCGTACATCTTCAGCGTGAGTTTGGCCCGCTCGTTGCCGTTCTTGATGGCTTCGTCAATCTCCCTCATGTCGGAAGATATTTCAGAGAACCCTGCCACGCCGCTTTTTTTGTTGATTATGTTTTGGAGGTCGGCGGCCGACAGGTTGTGCTTTTCCATCAAGAAGGTAAGTGCGCCAGGGTCAACATCGCCGCAGCGAGTACCCATCATAAGCCCTTCGACAGGGGTAAGGCCCATTGAAGTGTCGATGCTTTTGCCGTTCATCACTGCCGTTATGCTGCCTCCGTTGCCTATATGGCAGGTTATTATCTTTTGTGTGTTGTAGTCAACGCCGAGGAAGTCGCACACGCGCCGTGACACATAACGGTGACTGGTTCCGTGGAACCCGTATCGGCGTACACCGTCGCGTTCGTAATATTCGTATGGCAGCGGGTACATGTATGATTCGGGCGGCATAGTTTGGTGGAAAGCCGTGTCGAATACCGCCACTTGCGGAACATTTGGCAGGATGCTTGTGATAGCGTCTATGCCGGCCATGTTTACGGGGTTATGCAGCGGTGCAATTGCATAACATTGCTTGATTTTTTCGATAACTTCGGCATCGATTAGGACGCTTTTATTGAACTTTTCCCCGCCATGCACCACGCGGTGTCCCACGGCATCGATTTCATCGAATGCCTTGATGCAGCCATATTCGGCACTTGTGAGTATGTCGAGTATGGCTTTTATGGCCTCGTTGTGGTTGGTGATATTGAGGCTTACGTTCTTTTTTGAGCCGTCGGCGACCTTGAATTTGATGAAGGCATCGTGGAGGCCTATTTTTTCCACGCCGCCTTCGGCCAGCACTTTGTTGGCTTTTATCTCTATTAATTTGTACTTAACGGAACTGCTTCCGCAATTAAGCACTAATATATTCATAACAGTATTTAAATAATAGGTGTGAAGTGATTATTTTTGGTTCATCCCTATTGCTTGGTTGCAGGTGATGATTATGGTCTTGTAAATGTCTTCGGCACTGCAACCTCTCGACAGGTCGTTGACCGGCCTTGCAAGACCTTGCAGGATTGGGCCTACGGCTTGTGCGTTGCCTATGCGCTGCACGAGTTTGTAGGCGATGTTGCCCACGTCGAGCGATGGGAATACAAGCACGTTGGCGTGGCCTGCAATGTTGCTTCCCGGGGCTTTGCTGAGGCCGACCGAGGGAACAAGGGCTGCATCAGCTTGTAGTTCGCCGTCGATGGCAAGCGTCGGGTCGAGTTCTCGTGCCAATTTTGTGGCTTCTACGACTTTGTCAACACTTTCGTGTGATGCGCTGCCCTTGGTGGAGAAACTTAGCATTGCCACTCTCGGCTCGATGTTGGCGATGTCGCGTGCCGTTTTTGCCGTAGCAATTGCTATTTGTGCCAATTCGGTTGCAGTGGGTGCCGGTACCACAGCGCAATCGGCAAACACCATCATGCCATCGGTGCCGTATGGCGAACCGGCAGGCATCAGCATAAGGAATGCGCCGGAAACCACGCTTATGCCAGGTTGCGTTTTTATGACCTGGAATGCAGCCCTTAGCACGTTGCCTGTGGTGTTCCTTGCACCTGCGACTTGTCCGTCGGCTTCTCCCGATTTGATGATAAGGCAGCCCAGATATAATGGGTCTTTTGCCTTTTTGCGAGCATCTTCGATTGTTATGCCTTTTGATTTGCGCAGCTCATAGAAAAGCTGGGCGTATTTTTCGGTGAAATTGTCGTCATTTGGGTCGATGATTTTGGCTTCACCGATGTGAGTGAGACCTAAATCCTTTGCTTCGTCAAGGATTTTGGCAGGGTCGCCTATCAAGTATATATCGGCAATGCCGTCGGCAATCACTTGGTTGGCTGCCTGGAGAGTGCGAGGCTCGGTGCCTTCGGGCAGCACTATGCGTTGCCTGTTGGCTATAGCCTTGTCTTTTAGAGTGTTAAATAGTCCCATAAATATAGATTATTAAGTTTTTACAAAATTATAATTAAATCTGAAAAAGAGGGGGATAAAAAGCGTAAAAAAGCGACCAAAAAATCAAGAGGTTGCTTAAATTTTGCGAAATCTTAGAGACAGGCTATTGGTTTAAGGCATTATGCAAAAAAAGTTTTTGGGTATATGTTGCCAGTATCGTATTATTGTATTTATTTCGCACCGAAATCAAGATTTAATTATGGATAAAGTAAAATTCACAATAGAATACCCGATGAAAAGTGTGCCTGTGGCACTTTTATGGACTTACTTGTCAACCCCGAGTGGACTTAAATACTGGTTTTGTGACACGGTGAAACAAGAGGGAAAGCACTATACTTTCGGTTGGAGCGGGAGTGAGCAAGAGGCCATGCTCGTGGCTATGCGCACATATAGCTATATGCGTTTTCACTGGATTGACGAGAATGACAAAAGCTATTTTGAATTAAGAATAGAGGTTTCGGAATTGACCGACAGCACCGACCTTGTCATAACTGATTATTCCTTACCCGAAGAACTTGAAGAGTCGCGTGACGTGTGGAACAACCAGGTGGAAGCATTGCAGCGGCAATTAGGGTGCGTTGCAGATTGAAAAAACTTGTGGTAATTGGAATAAATAGCTAATTTTGCAGCATTACTAAAAGCATATAGTGACATTCGATGTTTAAGATAAAAAGACTATATTTATTTGTACTACAGACATTTTTGCCATTATTCATAATGACATTTTTTATTTGTCTTTTTATCGTTTTGATGCAGTTCCTGTGGCGGTATATCGACGACTTGGTGGGAAAAGGACTTGACGTGGCTGTCATAGCCGAACTGTTTTTCTATGCTGCCTTGACTATGGTGCCGCTGGCTCTTCCGTTGGCCATATTGCTTGCTTCGCTGATGGCGTTTGGCAACCTTGGCGAACACTTGGAACTCACGGCGATGAAATCGGCGGGTGTGTCGTTGATTAAAGTGATGAGCCCGTTGATAATATTTTTGGCATTCGTGTCGGTGGGAGCGTTCTTCTTCCAAAACGATGTTTTGCCAAAGGCGCAGGTGAAGATGTGGAGCTTGCTGTTTTCGATGCGGCAAAAGTCTCCTGAGCTGGATATTCCAGAGGGTGCATTTTATGACCAGATTGAAGGGTATAATCTGTATGTCAAACAGAAGGACAGGGAGACCGGTATGCTGTATGGCATGATGATTTACGATGTGTCGAATGGATATGGATATGCCAATATAATAGTGTCTGACTCTGGAAAACTTAGCATGACCACCGACAAGAAACATCTTGTGTTACAACTGTTCAGCGGAGAATCGTTCGAAGATTTGAAGGACAACAGCACGGCAAGGTCGCGCAGGAATACGGGTATGCTTTACCGGCGTGAATCGTTCAAGACAAAGGAGATACTTATTCCATTTGATGCTACATTCAATCGTATGGGCGACGAGACTATGAGTAACCAGTATATAGGCAAGAATTTCACCGAACTTAACCATACAATCGATTCACTCATGGTGAGAACCGACTCGATAGGTGACGGGCTTGCCGATAAGTTGCTCGACGAGCCTTTGTGTGGAGTTGCGCAGCGAAAGATAACTTACAAAAACGACGAACGAATAGCCACGCCAATACCGCCTGTGGCAATCTCACGGGCTATCGACGTTGACTCGATTATCAATTCGATGTCGGTCAATGACAAACGCAATGTGATAGAGTCGGCCAAGAACAAGGCCGTGAGGTTGAAACAGGAGATGCAATTCAAGGGGTACGCCCTTGAGGACAATCTTGCCACAATGCGCAGGCATGAAATTGAATTACAGAAAAAATTCACTTTGTCGTTTGCATGCCTTATATTTTTCTTTATAGGTGCGCCGCTTGGGGCTATCATACGCAAGGGGGGGCTTGGCGTTCCTATTGTAATATCGGTGTTCTTGTTTATTGTGTATTACATCATCGATAACACCGGCTATAAGTTGGCTCGTGACGGTCATTGGGCCGTGTGGGAAGGTATTTGGCTCAGTAGCGAGGTGTTGCTCCCGCTTGGCATTTTCTTTACTTATAAGGCTGTTAATGACTCGGCTGTGTTTAACCCCGATGCTTACGTGAATTTCTTTAAGCGTATCACAGGCCAGCAGCAGGTGCGGCACCTACAGCTGAAGGATATTGTTATGGACGACATGGTTCCATCGGTTGCCATAACGAAGTTGGAAAGCTTGAAAAACAATTGCGAAAGTTTCTTGTCAAGGTATAGCAAGCAGCAAAGTTATTTGGCTTATTGGACGCAGGGGTATGACATGGCTGCTCTGAAACAGTTGTCGCAAGAATTGGAAACGACGGTGGATTATATGAGCAATTCCACAAAAATCTTGGTCATAAACAAATTGATGGACTATCCCGTTTTGCGATTTTTGCTGACTTATAACCCTGTGGGTAATAAAAAGGTGGGCGTAGTTGTGGCCTGCTTGCTGCCTATAGGCTTGCTTGGTTACATGATTGGTGTTGTGCATCAGAAAAATCTGAAACGCGACATCAGGACGATAATTAAAGTAAGCGATGAGTTGCTTGCTATGATTAAGGAAGAAAAATAAACGAATTATATATTATGGAAGATATAAAATTAAATAGCATTGATGAGGCTATAGCCCAAATAAGGGGTGGAGGTTTCATAATTGTGGTCGATGATGAAGACCGCGAAAATGAGGGAGATTTTATAATAGCTGCCGAGAAAATCACTGAAGAAAAGGTTAACTTCATGCTCCGAGAGGGGAGAGGCGTGCTTTGTGCGCCTATAACGGCACAGCGTTGCCATGAATTGAACTTGAATATGCAGGTTGATGAAAACACCTCGATGCTTGGAACGCCGTTTACAGTAACGGTTGACTTGCTCGAAGGCTGCACCACCGGTGTGTCGATGCACGACCGGGCTGAAACCATCAAAGCTCTTGCCAATCCGGAATTGAAACCAAGCGACCTTGGCCGTCCGGGGCATATCAACCCGTTACGGGCACAGGATCGTGGAGTGTTGGTTAGGGCGGGGCATACCGAAGCGGCGATTGACATCACCAAGCTTGCCGGCCTTTATCCAGCAGCCGCATTGATAGAAATTATCAATCCCGATGGAACAATGGCGCGGCTGCCGCAGTTGAAGAAAGTCTCAGAGAAATTCAACATACCTATAATTTCGATTAAAGACCTTATTGCTTATCGCCTGCGTACCGAGACTGTAGTTGAAGTAGGCGAGGAGGTGGATATGCCTACTGAGTATGGGCACTTCCGTTTGATTCCTTTCCGTCAAATCTCCAATGGACTTGAACATATAGCCTTGATTAAAGGTAGCTGGGAACCCGATGAGCCGATACTTGTCAGGGTTCACTCATCGTGCATTACGGGTGATATATTCGGCTCGTTGCGTTGCGAGTGTGGCGACCAATTGCACCTTGCAATGCGTGAGATAGAGGAGGCTGGAAAAGGCGTTGTGGTGTATATGAACCAGGAAGGCCGTGGTATTGGCTTGATGAACAAAATCAGGGCTTATAAGTTACAGGAAAATGGTTACGACACGGTAGATGCCAATGTGCATTTAGGTTTTAAGCCTGATGAACGTGATTATGGTGTTGGTGCCAATATACTTCGTTTGTTGGGCGTGAGGAAGATGCGCTTGCTTACCAATAATCCAGTGAAACGGGTGGGCTTGGAGAGCTATGGCCTTGAAGTAGTGGAAAATGTGCCTATTGAAATTGAGCCAAACAAATATAACAGGTTTTATATGCACACCAAGAAAACTCGCATGGGGCATAACCTCCACAACGTGGAATAACTGTGTCCGCATAGGATGTGCAAAAAATGGGAGTAACACCCCCTTTGTAAAGTAACCAACTTTGCAAAGGGGTATTTTTTGTTTTTATCGGAGGACTTAAAAAAACATTGCAGCTTCGGCTTAATCTGCGGATAATAAAAAAATGTTTTGATTATTTGCGAATATCGATATGAGTAATTATCTTTGCAAGCCGACAGGTTGGGTGTCAGTGTGCATCAAGTTTGCCTGTTGAAATAAATAACCATTACAAATTTTCTATATTTATATCATTGTAATACGCATGAAGAAGAGATTTTTTAATTAATCCTTAATTCTGCAATTCGTTTTAAGCAAGTGAGTCTATCACTTGGTGATACTTTTTATTTTTCATATATCGTACAGCCCTTTTTTTGTATATAAATGGGGTAATGGCGTGATGCCAGAGGGCAAAGTGTCTCGTATTGTTGCAGAATTATAAGCATTTCCAATAATCGAGAGTGTTGCGGCATGGGAAATGATGCCGTGAAGGAGAGATGTGTGTATGCCGTTTCTCTCTATGCATGGGGGCGCCGGAAGTAAAGTTCCGCTACATCCTCAGTAGTTTAATTCTGTTACATAAAATTTTGTATGAAACTTAGGTCTAAAGATTTGACCAAATTGGGGGTGGCCGATAATGTGGCTCGCAGCCTTGCACTTGATGCCGCTGCACATTGGTGCAAGCACGACAGCGTAGAAACCATCATGTTGAAAATAGCAAATGTGGTTAGTTCGCCACAAGATTTTTACGATGACTATGTGTGGGGAAAGTTTGCACGGGCTATAAAGCCTGAAAAAACGCAAGAAGTTGTAAGTAAGGAATATGATTTGTTTTCCGAACCGAAAGAGTTGAACATTTTCGGACAATGCATCATAGAAACTGATGCTATAAGGCAAATGAAGTTGGTATTACGACTGCCTATTTCTGTAAAGGGTGCTCTTATGCCCGATGCCCATGCTGGTTACGGATTGCCGATAGGTGGCGTACTTGCTGCCGACAGGGCTGTTATACCGTATGGAGTAGGGCTTGACATAGGTTGCGGAATGATGCTTACCGTACTCGATGCAAAGGCTGATTTTGTGAAACGCTATTCGGCTCGCATTGAGCGCGTCTTGCTTGAATGGACGCATTTCGGAATGGAGGGTGGGCTCGCCGTGCGGCAAGACCATGAAGTGATGGACCGTGACGAGTGGCATGAAATAAGCCTGCTTAATCGATTGCAACGCAAGGCATGGCAGCAACTTGGCAGTTCGGGAGGTGGCAACCATTTTGTGGAGATAGGTGTGCTGAACGTGTATGCCAACAATGGACTTGGATTACCCGAAGACGAATATGTGGCATTGTTGTCGCATTCTGGCTCGCGAGGGCTTGGTGCGGAAATTGCCAAATATTATGTGCAACGTGCGCATGAGCAGTGTATGCTGCCGCGGTCGGCATCACACCTTGTGTGGCTCGGGCTTGATACTGAGGCTGGAGCAGAATACTGGCGGTGCATGAAACTTGCCATAGATTACGCTACTGCGTGCCACGAATGTATTCATGCCAATATTGTCAGGAACATGGGATTAAGACCTGTTGCATCTACTTGCAGCCATCATAACATGGCAAGTGAAGAGATGGTGGACGGGCGAATGGTGGTTGTACATCGTAAAGGGGCTGTTGATGCCCAGCAGGGCAAACTGTCGATAATATCTGGTTCCATGTCAACAGCCGGATACCTTGTGATGGGTAAAGGATATGCCGATTCGCTGAATTCGGCTTCGCATGGTGCTGGCAGGGCAATGTCGAGGGCAGATGCTGCCGGGCGGTTTACAATGTCGGCTATGCGCAAGCAACTGAAGGAACGCGGCGTAACACTGTTAGGCGGCAGTGTAGAGGAGTGCGGTGACGCTTATAAGGATATAGAAACTGTAATTGCAAGTCAATCTATGATAATTAACGCGCAAGGCCGCTTTATGCCTAAAATAGTGAGAATGAATGACAAGTAAAACAAGATGGAAGAACTACTGTATTTGCAAATAACATCGGGCAGGGGGCCTGTGGAGTGTTGCCGCATAGTGGTGCTTGTGGTTAAGGAACTTATTGACGATGCCACACGCAGCGGTGTCAATGCCGAGGTTTGTTGCTACAATGATGGCCCGTCTCAAGGTACATGGTCGTCGGCCACGGTGAAATTGTCTGGGCCAGAGGTGGACGCTTTTGCCGAGAAATGGTGTGGCAGCATACAATGGGTGGCGCAAAGCATTTATCGTCCGAATCATGGCCGCAAGAACTGGTTTGTGGGTGTTTCCTGGATAGAATTGCCTGCATTAACAGGCATGGAAGATGCCGATGAAATAGAGTATGAAACGCTAAGGGCATCTGGCCCCGGAGGCCAACACGTGAACAAGACGGAATCGGCAGTCAGGGCAACCCATATACCTACTGGCATAAGTGTCTTGGCCTCTGACAGGCGTTCGCAACAACAAAATAAGAAGTTGGCACGGGAACGCTTGTTGATGAAGGTTGCCATGCTGCGCCAGTCGAATTGCGAAAAACGCGATTATAATAATTGGAATAACCATAATATGGTGCAACGCGGCAATCCGATAAAGGTTTTCAAGAAATCGATGCGATAAATATCGCAAATGGCGGACAGGTCTCATGCCTGGCCGCCATTTGTTATTGGGTGTTAAGTGGCGTGGTTATTGCTGCTTTACGGGAATTTTGTCGATGCGGCGTTGGTGGCGGCCACCTTCAAACGGCGTTTCAAGGAATGTCTTTACCATCTCTATGGCCTCGTCGTTGCTGACGAACCGGCCTGGGAGGGCAATCACGTTGGCGTCATTGTGCTGTCGGGCGAGGCGGGCAATCTCGGGAGTCCAGCATAGAGCAGAGCGTATCCCCTGGTGCTTGTTGAGCGTCATGTTGATGCCTTCCCCGCTGCCGCATACCCCTATGCCTGGATAGCACTTGCCGCTTTCAACGGCCTGGGCACATAGGTGTGCAAAGTCGGGATAGTCGCAACTTTCTTCGCTGTGAGTACCGAAGTCAACATACTTGATGCCGTTTTTTTGCAGGTATTCGATAATTGCCATTTTGGTGGCATATCCCGCATGGTCGCTGCAAAGACCCACGGGAATGTTTTCTTTGATGATAGACATATTTTTAAAACATTATTAAATAGTTACCTACTTCCAATTACAAGCAATATAAGCCCTGCAAGCAATACCGACAAGTCTATAAGCTTTAACCGTAAATTCTTTTCGCGCAAGGCTATTACCCCATACAGGAATGAGACTATGACGCTGCCTCGGCGAATCATCGACACAACGCTAATCATTGAGTCGTCATACGACAATGCGTAAAAATAGGCCATGTCGGCAACAGTCAGGAAAATAGCTATGCATGGGATAGTCCACTTCCAGCGGAACGGTGTGTGGTCGTGTCCGGCACGCTTAAGTAACAATACTGTTGCTCCCATTATTACCAATTGGTAAAGCGAGTACCATGCCTGCACTTGCAGCGGCTCGTAGCTGCGCAGCAGCCACTTGTCGTATAACCCACTTATTGCGCCCAGTACCATTGCGCCAATGCTCATCCACAGCCATTGGTCGCCCGTTATCGAATGGCCTTCTTTCTTCCCGATGCGGCTAACCAAGTATAGTGATGTGAAACCGAGCAGTATGCCGCACCATTGCAGCAAGTTTAGTGTTTCGCCATATATTAGCAATGCTCCCACAAGCACCAGTATGGGGCGTGTGGCATTGATAGGGCCTGTGATGGTGAGCGGCAAATGCTTTATGCTGAAGTAGCCAAGTATCCATGAGCCAAGGACTATGACCGACTTTAGCACTATCAGTATGTGTCCGGTTATGCTGCCGCCAAATCCGAAATCTCCATTAATGACATCAGTCAGAATAATCGGAGACATTAGCAATGTGCCAAACAGTGTGTTAAGTAGAAGCACGGTGAGGACATTGTTGGCAGTCACCGACAATTTTTTGAAAACATCATAGAATCCAAGGCATAACGCCGAGGTTATAGCCAAAAGTACCCACATAAACCTGTAAAAATCCAGTGCAAAATTACGCAAAAATGGCAAAGTGTGCAATACAGTACCAGAGAGTGGCTGTATGGCGATTCCCTTAGAAAGGAATGATTTTTAGGTGTTTTAGGGCATTGTATATGCCATCGTCGTCAACCGATGTGGTCACATAGTCGGCCACGGCTTTCAGTGCATCGTTGGCATTGCCCATGGCTATGCCAACGCCTGCGGTTTTGACTATAGGTATGTCGTTGCCGCCATCGCCGAAGGCTGCAGTTTCGTTCACATCGATGCCTTGGTGAGCTGCCACGGCAAGCAGTCCGCGGCCTTTGTCGGCATTGCGTGCGGTAACATCGGCAAATTCCTGGCACCATCGGCTTGAGATGCAGCCGTGAAGATATGGCATTATTTTTTGCTCCGTTTCGGGTGTGATTACTGGCGAGAGTTGCAATATGCGTTGTTTTAGCACCTTTTCAAGTGAGGCTGTGCCTTGCATACTTGGTACATTGAGCAATTTCAGGAAAATTTGGTCAACTTGTGCGGTATTTGAGGCAAGGTTATACATTGCCCAGTCTTTTTCACCCACAATCATGCAAGGGAAATTCATCTCGTCGGCGAATTTTAATACCGTGTCAACATCTTCTGCTGGTATGGGATTGCATGAAATGTCGTTGTCGCCTGCAAAGCAGTAAGCTCCGTTTGTGGTTATGTAACCGTCAACTAATGGCTTAATTGCGTTGATGTTGTTGATTAGCGAGTAGTGGCGACCGGTGGATATATAAATGCTAATCCCGATATTTTTTGCCATTTTTATGGCATCAATTGCCGATTGAGGAATTTTATGCGTGTTGAAACTGACGAGTGTTCCGTCGATATCGAAAAATAGAGCTTTTATCATGACTGTTTTTTGTGTTTGGTGAGGCGGAAGATGTGGTTGTTGTTGATTACACGTGGTATCTCATGTTCATAATGAGTGACATATACGAGTGAAATGCCATTGGCCTTGGTAATATGTTCTATGGCTTGGGCCACGAGTTGCTTGCGCACCATGTCGAGGCCGTGTAGTGGTTCATCGAGTATGAGCAGCGATGCCCTGCGGGCAAGAGTGCGAGCTATGAGGGCTAAGCGTTGTTCGCCCGAAGACAATGTGCGGAAATATCGGTTGGCCAGTCCGTCAAGACAAAACGCTTTTAGCCATTCGGTTGCCGTGGCGCGTTGTTCATCGCTTATACGGCGGAAACATCCCACATTGTCGTGCAATCCCGAAGCTACTACTGCCAATAGCGTTTCCCCATTGTTGAAGTAAAGGTGCATTTCGGGAGAAATGTAACCTATGCGCCGCTTTATCTCCCAAATGCTTTCGCCGGTGCCGCGCCGATGGTCGAATATGGTGATGCGGTTGCGGTAACCTTGTGGATTATCGGCATACACGAGGCTCAGCAGCGTGGACTTGCCCGAACCGTTTTCTCCAAGCAAAGCCCATTTTTTACCTGCTGCTACTTGCCATGATATATCGTGCAGGATGATATTGCTGCCGTATGCCACGTTGCAGTGTTCGAGTGAAAATGCAGTGTGGTAATCCACGGGTATGCTTGGTGTGGTGTCGGGAAGGTCGATTTGCGGTGTGTTCGAAAACAGTTTCTCTTGTTCCTTGCGAGCCATACTTATCGTTTCTTGGCTGACAGGTTGCATTTTGCCGATTGTAAGGTCTTTGATTGGCAGTATGAAATCGGCATAGTCGGGGATGTCGATTGTGTTACAAAGCAGCAGCATCACTGCCGTTCCGCGCTTGGTGAGCTTGGATATTAGTCCGTTGAACAGGTCTCTCGATGCGGCATCAAGCCCTATGTATGGGTTGTCGATTATTAATAAATCGGGTTGCTCGGTGAGTATGTTGATGATTAGGAATTTCCGTAATTCGCCGCTCGACAAGTAATTTATGCGCTTGTGCCGCACATCGTCGATTGACAGGGAACGGCACAAGTCGAGCCACAGGCTTTCACTGATTTTGTCGCTGATAAGTTCTTCGACGGTGGGAATTCCATCGTTGGCTGTCGATTCGAATCGTTGCTGATAATAGGTGTCGTTGCAGCCAGTGAGCGAGTGAATATCGGTGAATTCTATGCTTCGAATGTTCAGCGAACTTTTATCGCCAACGATTCGGTTCAGGCCAATGTTCCAACCTTTTTCTATGATTTTTCCCAAGGTGGTTTTCCCCGAACCATTTTCGCCTATCACCACATAGGTGAGGCCGGCACGAATGTCGAAGTGGTGTGGATTTGAGAGCCGCACGCCTGTATATTGCAGTGTGTCGCTTTCTGCGCTAAGTAGTATTTTATTTTCATTACATCCCATAAGAGTGACAAATTAAGATTCTGTTCAACAGTGGATATTGTGTTTTTAGTAAAGTAAAGAGGTTGATGCCTTACTTGCGGAACATCAACCTCTTTTATGCTTGTCATGTGCGTGGTTTATTTCGAGAATGGGGGAGGAGTGGCTCCTCGTTTTGCTTGGCAATCGGAATCCTCTGTTTTGTTGCCTTCAGCCGTAGTGCCGTTTTGAGGCTCGGCTTCCTTATTGGTTTCCTCCTCTTTTTTGCGCTTTTCTTCCAGTTCCTCGTTGATTTTCAGTATCTCGTCGGTGCGCGATACCCACGGGCGTTTGCCGAATATATGTTCCACGTCGTCGGTGTAAATCACCTCGCGCGATAGTAACATCTCGGTGAGCTTTCCGTGCCCTTCGGCATATTTGCGCAAGATTTCTTTGGCTCGTTCATATTGTTCCGAGATTATTCTCGACACCTCTTCATCAATGATTTTGGCGCGTTCTTCGCTATACGGCTTGGTGAAACCGTATGATTGGCCTGTTGAGTCATAGTAGCACAAGTTGGGCAATTTCTTGCTCATGCCGAAGTATGCCACCATGGCGTAGGCTTGCTTGGTGACGCGTTCAAGGTCGTTGGCAGCACCCGAGGAAATGTGGCCAAGGAAAAGTTCTTCGGCTGCACGTCCACCCAGGGTGGAACACATTTCATCGAGCATAGCCTCGTAAGTGCTTATTTGACGTTCCTCGGGCAAATACCATGCTGCACCGAGAGCCTTGCCGCGTGGAACGATTGTTACTTTCACCAACGGGTTGGCGTATTGCAAATGCCAACTGATGGTGGCGTGTCCTGCTTCGTGGATGGCAATGGATTTGCGTTCTTCTTCGGTGGTGATTACCGATTTCTTTTCGAGTCCGCCCACTATGCGGTCAACGGCATCCATGAAGTCTTGTTTCTGCACACAGCTATTTTTGCGGCGAGCGGCTATCAGCGCGGCCTCGTTGCACACGTTGGCAATGTCGGCACCCGAGAAACCCGGTGTCTGCCTTGCCAGCAGGTCGAGGTCAACGCTGTCGTCTTTCTTTATATTTTTCAAGTGGACTTTGAAAATCTCCTTACGTCCGTTGAGGTCGGGCAAATCGACGTATATTTGTCGGTCGAAGCGCCCGGCACGCAGCAGGGCCTTATCGAGAATGTCGGCACGGTTGGTGGCGGCAAGAATGATTACACCGCTGTTGGTGCCGAAACCGTCCATCTCGGTAAGCAATTGGTTGAGTGTGTTTTCTCTCTCATCGTTGGCACCCATATTGGGGTTCTTGCCACGAGCACGGCCAACGGCATCGATTTCGTCGATGAACACTATGCATGGGGCTTTTTCCTTAGCCTGACGGAAGAGGTCGCGCACACGCGAAGCACCTACGCCGACAAACATTTCCACAAAGTCGGAACCCGACATTGAGAAGAACGGCACATTGGCCTCGCCTGCTACAGCCTTGGCAAGCAGCGTTTTGCCAGTTCCCGGAGGGCCTACAAGCAACGCCCCCTTGGGGATTTTGCCACCAAGTTCGGTATATTTTTGTGGCGTTTTCAAGAAATCCACAATTTCGGCAACTTCGGTTTTGGCCTCTTGCAATCCTGCCACATCGTTGAATGTGACGTGGGTGCTGTTGTCCTTGTCGAATAGCTTTGCACGCGACTTTCCCACGCTGAACACGCCGCCGGCCGAGCCACCAACTCCGCCAGACATACGCCGCATGAAGAAGTACCACAGGGCCACAAGCAGCAATATGGGCCACAGGCTCCACAGAAATCCGCCGAAGTCGTTTCCTTTTTCATATTTTACGTTTCCTTTGAATACCCCATCGGCTTCCCATTGGTCGATTTTTTCTTGCATCTTGTCGGTCGATGGGATTTCAGCAACAATCTTTGCTTGTGCGGTCGTGGATTTTTGGTATTCAGGAAAAATCTTTCGTGCAAGAGAGTCGGTGAGGACGCCCTCGGCGATACCCTTGTTTGAGATTACCACAATGTCGGTAACACCGCCGCGTTGCACGTATTTCTCGAATTGTGTCCAATCGACAGGCTGCGTGTAGCTGTCGTTGTTTATCATGTATAGGCCTATGAGTGCAGCCAATATGATTGCATATAGCCAAAATATATTAAATTTTGGCATTTTCATTTTGGGTGCATCGTTGCTTGGTGGTTGGTTGTTCATATCTAAATTAGGTGAATATCGTTGTTGTCAGTCAAGGTCGGGAACTTCGGTTATCGGTGCGTCGCTCCACAACTGTTCCAGATTGTACCGCTCGCGGTACTCTGGTAAGAATACATGAACATAAATCGTGCCATAGTCGATTACTATCCATTGCGAACTTTCATACCCGTCGTAGTTGAATGGCTTGTCGCCGGTGGTCTTGCGTACATATTCTCTTATGCTGTCGGCAATTGAAGAAACGTGCATTGTGGAAGTGCCTTGGCAGATTATGAAGTTTTGTGTGGCGACATTTTCTATGCCGCTTAGGTCAACCAAAGTGATTTTCTTGCCTTTGCGTTCTTGAATTCCCTCGATAATTCTGTTTAATAATTGCTTTTGTTCTGTCATATATTTGTATTGGTGCCAATTAATCGTGCAAAGTTAGTGCATCGCTGCCGTAAAACAATAAAGTTGTCTTTAAAAAATGTTTAGGTGGGCTTTTGTAACGCTTTGCGGCATTGCTTTTTTATGTTGCAATAACTTTGTAAATTTGCAATATGATTCAATCAATTAGGAATTAAGGATGAGAAATTTTAGTATATTGCTGTGTGGTGCAGCAGTTTGCTTGACTGCTTGTGGTGGCGGAGGCGAAATGGGAAACCGCATGGCGGATGAGGCTCGGCAACGCGCCGAAACAGCCGCGGCCAATGTGGTGGCGAATGATAGTGTGGGGCTCATGCAACTGCAAGATTGCATATTGCAGGCAAAGGCCGAGCAAAGCGAATACTTGCTGCTCGGCGATACTGCTGCAGCCGATACTTTCGATGTCGCTTTCCGCCAGTATGTGGAACGGCATAATCCACGGCTTGCGAGCGAAATGTTTAATGCCGCTACGGCACATAAGCGGTAAATCCAGCTTTGTTGCATTTGCGTGAAAACAATTATTAAACTTGACACAGAGAAATAGACAATTATGCTGAAATTTGAAAAATATGTGGAGATGGCGAGCCGTGCAGTGGCTGCCATCGATTATCCAGCCAGCCCTGCCGGGTTGTATGAACCTATCGCCTACACGATGTCGCTCGGTGGCAAGCGGTTGCGCCCGGTGCTGGTGCTGATGGCGTGTGATGCCTTTGCAGGTGGTTGTGAACGTGCGGTGGATGCCGCCGTGGGGATAGAGCTATATCATAATTTTACTTTGCTGCACGATGATGTGATGGACCGTGCCGACTTGCGCCGCGGCCAACCGACTGTACACGTGAAGTGGAACGACAATACGGCCATTCTTTCGGGCGATGCCATGCTCACCATGGCCGGACAGTATATGGCTCGCACTCCTGCCGAAGTGCTGCCACGTGTGTTTGATGTGTTTAACCGCACGGCCATGGAAGTGTATGAGGGTCAACAGTATGATGTGGATTTTGAGCAGCGCAACGATGTGACCGAACGCGAATACATCGATATGATTCGCCTAAAGACGAGCGTGTTGCTTGGTTGTGCCTGCAAGGTGGGGGCAATCATAGGTGGTGCTGATGATGCGGCTGCCGATGCCCTGTATAACTACGGTTGTGACTTGGGGCTTGCGTTCCAACTGCAAGATGACTGGCTTGATGTGTATGGCGACCCTGCAACATTTGGAAAAGAGATAGGCGGCGATATTGTCAACAACAAGAAGACGTATATGCTTATAAACGCCTTGGCCGATGCCACTGGCGATGATGCTGCCGAACTGCGGCATTGGCTCAACGACAACGACCCGGCTCACCGTGCCGATAAGGTTGCCGCAGTGCGCAGCATATATGACCGCCTTGGCATCGCAGCGAAGGCCGAAAAGGAGATAGCACGTTACACCTGGCAGTCGCTTGAATGGCTTGAAAAAGTGCCGATGGACGATGAGGCGCGACAGGCTTTCCGCGATTTGGCGACTATGCTTGTAGGGCGCAGGAAATGATTGACACACATTCGCATATTTATTTGCCCGAGTTTGACGGCGACCGTGATGAAGTGGTGGCGCGAGCCAGGGCAGCTGGCGTGAACCACATAGTGCTGCCCAATGTGGACTTGACCACGGTGGAACCCATGTACAGGCTTAACGACGCTTATCCCGATTATACCTCGGTGGCAATGGGATTGCACCCCATCGAAGTGGATGGAGATTACAGGCCTGCACTTGAGGCCATAGCATCGAGATTAGGAGAGCGGCGGTTTGTAGCCATTGGGGAGATAGGCATAGATATGTATTGGGACAAGACGCATCGCGCCGAGCAAATGGATGCATTTGCCGAGCAGATAAGCTGGGCTGTGGAACGCGACTTGCCAGTGATAATACATTGCCGCGACGGGCTCGACGAAGTGTTGCAGGTATTCGATCGTTTCACTCGGTTGCCGCAAGGGGTGTTCCACAGCTTTGGCGGCACGGTCGATGACGTGCGGCGCATACGCAGCTATGGAGATTTCTACTTCGGAGTGAACGGTGTGGTGACATTCAAGCGGTCGCAAGTGCCTGCGGTGCTGCCCGAGATAGGTCTTGGCCGCATATTGCTCGAAACCGATGCGCCCTACCTTGCCCCGGTGCCACATCGAGGCCGCCGCAACGAGAGCAGCTACATTCCCGACATAGCCGCCTGCATAGCCACTCATCTTGGCGTGACCGCCGAGGAAGTATCGTCAGCCACTGATGCCTCGGCTCGAAGACTTTTCCGACTAAAATAAAACACCAGCAATAGGGCGCAGAACTTGCGCCCTATTGCTGTGTAATAATGTTGCATGGTGAGGCGGAAAATGCCGCGCATCACTGCCTTTAAAGCCTACAGCGCGGAGAGCGTGAACGCTGAGAATTCGTCAGTGTCCATTGTTTCCCACACGAGGGTGCGGCTATAGGTACTAATTGAGTCTTTACCTGTTTCGTCATCAGTAGATATGTAAATGTAAGCATTGAGATTTCCGTCGTCATTAATACCTTCACAGTTGTATTTGTTGCTGTATTCCAGCACGGCACCTCGCCTATTGGAAGGTATTTCCATACCGTCAATTTTGGCGAATGTTGTTATTGTATCCTCGTAAGGAAATATTCCTACTTGTATAGGAAAGATGTCATCGTCACTTTCGAAAGTTATGTCGATGCAATCATCGTGGTGTCGTAATTTATTTCCAATTATTAGTGTCCGATAAACAGATTCAATAGTCTGATTATCGGCATTGTTTTTATAGACAAGCCTCTTTGTTAAAGTTGCTGCTTAATTCAATGTATATCAATAAGTTATTGACGGTTTGAAAATTTTTATCGGACAGCAATAATTTCCAATTAGTCGAGGCAGCGTTTGACGAATGCCATTACTTCTGATTTGTCCATAATTTAGGGAGTTTTAGAGCGTTAGAATAAGTTAGAGATAAAATCGGAGACTGCCGTTGTTACCCATATAGCAAATTCTATGAGCCAGTAGATGATGAAACAGAAAAGGACAATAAGCACCCCCATCCACCATGCCTTGCCGTTCACTTCGTCTATCACCTCTTGGTCGTCTTCGACAAAACCGACAATCAGGCGGCAGTTTTGCAAATATCCGCGGTTGAATGCATCAAAGATGTCGCCAATCCAAAATGGAATGAGACCGATGGCAATGTCGCGCAGCACATTGAATATCACCGCGAGCGTGAGTGGCAGCGAGCGCACTTTGAAGGCTGCCACATAGATAAACGGCCATACAAGCAGCGAAGTGAGGAAGTCGCCTAAACTGGGCAGGATGAAACCTATTATCGGGTCGAGGAAATATTTGTCCATATATTTATTGATGGCCATGCAGGCTTTGTATGAAAGAGAATCCTCGATTTCGAGACGGCGCATTTCTTTTGCTTCACGCCGTTCCTCTTCTTTTGATATGGCCCGTTCTATTTCGTATTGCTCTTGGGCATCGTCAAGTCCCAACTCTTGTCGCGCTCTTTGGCGGCGTCCGCTTTGCGTTACGTCACTCATAGTTCTATTGTTTTATTTCCGTTAAAAAATTCAGTCCATTCGTCATCGGTAAACAGGCGGCTGTCTTTTCCTGCCAGCGACAGCAGGGCGTCTTTCAGCTGCTCATGCCCTTTGGCCGTGTTTATACGGCTAAGGCTCTCGCGCAGAATTGCGCTTTTGTCATCGATTTCGGCGATGTTGCGGCGGAACTCCTCTTGCAGCTTTGCAAGTTCCTGGTCATATTTTTCTGCGGCAATTGCACTTTTGGCCCGTTGGGCTTGCAGGGTACCCCATGCTTCGAGCAGGTTGATAGTGCCTTGTATTGCTACATTGCCGGCATTGGCAATTTGCAGGGTACCTTCTTCCGACAATTCTGTATGCCGAACCGGGTTGTTTTGCTGTTTGTTGGTGACATCGATTGTAGTCTGTTCCCTTTCTGCTGCAATTCGGCGTTGTTTATTCACGTCACTTATAGCTTCTGCCATGGCATTGCCATCTATGAATGCCAATTGTCGCACGCCGTTGGCAAACGCGGCGATGTTTTGCTGCAGGTCGGGTGGCAGTTCTGTGTCTTGCCGTGTTATTGTTACACGCTCGGTAAGTTTTTGGTCGAGATGGCTTTCTGCGATTTCTCGGGCAATGCGTAACAGCTTGACAATCGATTCAAGGTGCGGCAGTATTTTCTCACGAGTTGCTTGGGTAACTTTCAGTTCCCCCATGATGCGCTTATTAATGCGGTTTAGTTCCTGCCTAAGTTCCTGCCTGCGCGGTTGCAGGCGGGCGAGTGTAGCTTTTTGGTTCATCAGCTCGTCGTTGTCAAGTTTGATGTCGGTCTGCAAGTCTTCGTAACGGGTTATGACAGGCTTGCAAGCAATGTTCCACTCGTATATTTCACGGTTGTATCGTTTCCTGCCAAATAACAATGGTTTCTTGGGTTTGCTTTCTCGAGCCTGGGTGTATCGGTCAAGCATATTGGAAAGCAATGTGTTACACTTATCGATGTGTGCGGTGTAATATGCCAGATTGGTTTCGGCATCGGCTATTTCGGCCTCGACCTCCCGGCATTGGTCAAGTATTTTGTCACGTTGTTGTTTCAGTGATTGGATGTTTGGATTTTTATAGATGCTGTCAACTATTTGTTGCCATTCTCCTTGTAGCACTTGGTCGCTGTATTGGCAGAAAGCCTCGCTTTGGGGAATAAACAGGTCGTTAAGCGTCTTGTATATCACAAGCAGGCGGCTAAGGTCGCCCTTGACAAGTGTCACATCGTGTTTCACGCTGTTCTTTAGTGTCAGTAGTTCCTCCTTCAGTTCTGAGGTGCGGCTGCTTGCGTCGATGTAGTGCAATACCATGTTAAGCCCGGCAAGTAATAGCCCGGCTTGCTTGCTGCCTGCGCTGCGGTAGGAGTTGCTTGCCTGTTTGAGCGACTGTGAGAAACTTTCGGAGATGCTACTCATCAGTATCGAGCAGTGTTCGGTGATTTGGTCATAGTCGAGTTTGACGTTTTGCAGCATCTGCTGCGTGTCGAGCCATTCTATCGAGTCGAAGTCGAATAGTTGAGGCGCGATGGCTTTTACCGAATCGCCGAAAGCATCGATAAGCACCAAGGCATAACGGCGGTAAATGTCGCAGACGTGGCTGCGCAATGTCACAAAGTCGGCGATTAGCACTTTTACGCTGTCGCGGGCACCGTCGTAGTTGCCTATAAGTTGTGAATAGCAGTCGAATAGGGCAGAGGCTTCCTTTCGCACTTCGGTTACTCCTTTAGTGCCGACTATGGTGCTGAGCAGGTCGAAACCTGAACTGCTTTGAGGGCGCATCATGGCGGCAATACTGTTTTCGAGTTTGCTGATTGCTTTGTTGCCGATGTCCATCTTGTTGTGCATCAGTGAGAACAGTTCCTCGGTGTCGTTTTCATTGGCAAAGAATTCCACTTGATAGCCGTAAACAATTGTATTGTGTTGGGCATTGTCGATGAATGACTCTTCAATCACTTTATTGCCATTGAACAGACGATAGGCTTCCCACACCAGCCGGTCGATTTCGTGGCTGTCGCTCATTTGCAGCTCGTAGGCGAGGTCGGCACGGGTGAATGTGCATTTTTCCTGCCATAGCCGGTGTGCAATGTCTTTGATTTTTTGGTAAATGATTTTGTCGTCCATAGTTATTGTGTATTTGAAGTTTATTGTGCAGAGTGGAATAGCAATTGGCAGGCGGCGATGATGAGTGCCGAGCCTGTGATGGATGCGAACACGGTGACGAAACGGTTGAATGTGTACATCCATGTGATTTCAAACAGGCTGACGTTGCTGTTTTGGTAAAACATTCTCAATGACACCACCTCGTTGATGTTGGCAGCAGTGAACACTGCCGCTGCTATAGCGGCGGCGAGCGCTACTATGCCACAGCCTATGGCAATGCCGCCGAGTCCGCCGAGCTGGGTATGGGTGTTTGCCAGGGCTGTGGCCATATAGATGGCTCCGGCGGCAAGCAGCAGGTTGACTATATCGGTAACCGTGCCTTTCGACGGGATGCCGCCTATGATGGTCTTGACTAAGGCTGCCAAAATCGGCCCCATGATGGCGGCAAGCGGTTTGTTGTCGATTTCGGCGGAAGATGTAAACAATAATACTTCAAAGGCTGCCACTACGATTAATGTAGTGATGCCTTCCACATTGGCTATTATCCAAGCGATTGCAGTTTTCATTTTGTGTGTCGTTTTCGTTGGTTGACTCAGTATGCGTGAGATTCGTTTCGAGAATTGAAACGAATAAATTTAATAACGCAGATAATGGCTTCCTCCGTTTATTAATTCAATTCGGTTTATTATGATATAGTTGTCAAGAAGTAAAGTGACGTAATCTTTTTTATCAACTGGATCCGGTTCTTCCTGTGCAACAATATTGTGTCCTTTAATACCAACTTCCTTATTTTGGCCTCAAACTTCGGGTCGATTTCATCCGGGTCGATATCATCATCGTTATCATCAGAAGCATATTTGTCGTCAATAAATTGAGATATTTCAAAGTCCAACTCCTGTGCATCATTTCGTTGAGATATTAAATTTTCATATCGATTACAGATTTGGGTCAATATATCAATATCGTTGGCATCTGGATTGTTTTGATTGATGTAATCAGTCAATGAGTCAAGTGTTATCTTATTCTCCGAACTTTTTAGCAAGACGTTAACATCCACAGATAATTTTATGAATTTTTTCAACCACTTGGCAAAGTATCGGATTCCTTTCCTATCATTCAACGAAAAAAGCACTGGGTTGTCATTGCCGTCCTCATCAGTAGAAAAGTTCTCTCCCGTTTCGTTGATTTTTTGCAGCATATAGCATGACAGGATTTTCACGACGGTATTTTTGGTAATCATGATTCTTATTATTTGTTTTTGTCAGACGTTTCAGATTCTATTTGATCCCATATTGATTTATAACAGGCATCGCCATCGCCAAACAGCATGAATGAGGCAGGGCGAGTGCGCAGGCTGCCGCACCGGGGGCACTTTTGCGGCATGGAAAGTGTTGTGGCGCAATATTCAAAGTCGGGTGCTATGAATCTCTTGCCGCACCGGGAGCATCGGAATGTGCACAATCCTCGAAACATAAATCTTTAATTTTTAAGTTCATGCTGCAAAGTCGGTATCGGTATCTTGTATGTTGCTTATTGCAGTAGTTAGTTGGTCTTTTACTTTATTGAATATATCAGGCGTTTTCACTCCACCTTTTCCAATCATTGAGGCAGTGACATCTACCAAATATATCCGTTTTTCTTTCATGAAATCTTGTGCGTATAAATTCATGCATAAAAAGAGTATGGTAGAGATAAAAAGTATGGTTCGTTTCATTATAAGCAGATTTAGTATGAAAAGAATTTTGCGCGGTTCATCCAGTATTGGCGGCGTTCTTCTTCAAACTCGGGGCGGTTGATTTGCGAGTCGTCAAAACTGTGTAGCACCTTGAAGTAGTCGTGGTGCTGGTACCATGTGAGTTCGGCAAACGGGCTGTCTTGCCGTTGCCCTATGTGGTGCAGTTCTATTTGATCCATACCGGTGCGGTCACCTGGCCTACCCATGTCGGCCGATGAAAATGGCGCATAGCCTTCGTGCATGAGGTCGAGGTTGCTCCACCCGCGCCAGTTGTCGCGATGGTAATGCTCTATCCACCATTCGGGAGTGAGCATTGCCGGGTCGAGCCGTGGCTGAATCAAGGCTCGCTTGCCACCCACAATCGCCTCCTCCAGCCCGGCATTGATGTAAACCTCGGCTTCTTCCCGCGACCGCAGAGCAACCATAATCTCACGGCTCCACCCCGTCTGTCGTCGTATTTCTTCTTTCCAATCACTCATTGCAGTATAAGTTTCATTAGTTTATTTTTCCTCTAAATTTATACTACGATCAGAATTGAATTTTACATTATAGCCTTTTAAAAGTCCTGTCATGGCAAGGGTGAAACCGGCAATTATAGCCAATTCGGCGGCAGTAATGCTTAGTTCTGTGGCAGTAAGTGCAGTAGCACCTGCAATTAAACTTGTGCCTCCAGTGATTAGGGTTAAAGCAACTGAGGTTGCTATGATTTCACCCGCAGCTATAAGTTTACCCAATTTCTTGCGTTTTCGTTGTTTTTTGTATTTTGCTTTTTATTGTTTCGGCCAGTGTGCCGGTTATTCGAATGTGTGTTTCTTTGCTTTTTAAAGCCCGTTCAAGAGCTTCTTGTGTAGTTACCGTCATAATCTTATAAAGATTTTAGATATTTCAATAATGCACCAAATCCTGCAAGACCACCTAAAATTTTTAGGATTTTCTCGCGCTGTTCGGGTGTTGATTGTTTGTACAGTTCGATGATGGCATTCCATCCTTGTTTTGCCATTTCGAGTATTGATGTCGAGGTTATTGTTGTTGGTATCATGATGTGTTATTGTGTTAGAGTTCATGTCAGGGTATAAAAAAGAGAGCGGGGCCGGCTTTTGGCTTATTTGGTCGCTTAGGCTCTCGCATTGCCATGAATCCTCAAATAAGTTAAAGCGGTCCACGCCCGTAACGGGTGTGAAGCTTGCTTCAACTGCTATTGACGGATTCAGTCTAAATTTGCGAGATTTAAGCGAATCAAATAACAGTTTACGGCTGTGTGGTGCTTGTCACACTGTATGCTTTTATGTCGTTGTCAGTTTGCTTTTTGCTCCATAGGCATTTGGTTTTGATTTGTTGATATTCCAAAGGTAAGCAATGCAAGCGAAAAAAGCAAGATTGAGGACATGGAAATCATACGAAAGTTTCATAAAGTCCCGATAAGGGCGCGGACTGCGGTACTTTTTTGAGTGTATGTGTGTACTGAAAGGGCAGCATTAAAGGCTGCTTATGCATTGTGGGGCAACCAAGTTCCCCACCTGTAGAAGACGGCATACTATACCGTCTCTACAGGGAAAGATGCTTTTTACGGCTATTTGCCTTTCAGTAAAGTTGTGAGTATAGTACTGCCGATTGTGGCAACAACTGTTGCAATTTTTACAGTTGTTTCAACGCCTGAACGAATTTTGTCGGATTTTTTCCCCATGACTATGTGATTTTTAGTTTATAGTTTGCTTTTGATAATTGCGGATAAAGTCCACCATATCTTGCCCCTTGAGCAGGTGTGTGCTGCTGTCTTTGCGGACATATAATTCGGTTCCGTTGATAAGTACCACGTCTCCATTGTAATCAACATCGATTTTGGCACAAATGTGCCCTTCGCTTTCAAACCAGGAGATTCGGGTTTGGCACATGAGTGCGGCCGAGGCTATTTGTTTGTATAGATTTTGGAACATGGCAGTGAATTTTTCACGGTTGTAACCGTTTGCGAAGTGCTGGAACTCGTTTTCGATGCCGCAAATTTCGCCGTCATCTTTTATCCCGACAAACACGGTGCCACGGTGTTTGTCGCTATTGGCAAAGCCGACGAGTGTCCTGATTATTTTCCGCAATTGGAATGTGGGGTCATTGTCTTTCCCAGGATTGGGAGGGTTGATGAAACTCGACTTGTATTCGATGGTTTCATTTTCCATAGGGAATGCAGGCTTATGCAACAGTTTGCGCAGATAGGGGCACGCTACGGCCACATTTTGTTCTGAAATTATTTTCAAAGCCTCGTTACGTGTTTCAGTATCAAATTCCGAAATTCTTTGGCCAAATTCGGCTACCAGTTCTTTCAATTTGTCGGGTGAATTGAAATCTATTTTTGTAATGTTGCCGAAATTGTCGGCCATGCTTGTTGCACATGGTTTTGCTACCTGCTGTGGCGGATATATATCATGGGCAGGATAGTAGTATGTTTTGCCATCTGTGCGAATCTTCTTGCGCAATTGTATCTCTTGCCCTGTTTTGAGCGTTCCGTCCTCATCAAGCATTTCGTGTGGGTAAATGCAATATTGCATTATATGAACCGGGATAGAAAATTCATTTTCGCCTGCGGCGTAAAATTGATAATAATTTGAAGTCTTGTTGGTGATTGTTCCAACGATTTTACTCAACATAATTAATTTTAAAATTTATTTAATAATGTGCAGATTGAATCTGCATCATTCATTTTGAATGACGTTGCAAAATTATGGTATTGAATCGGCAAAAATAAGCTATAAGGAATTTTAGATGGTTACATTGTTGCAAAACAGTATTTTAAATACGTTTTTTTCCGGAAATATCCGAAATTTTTTTGGCGCGCTGTTTGTGTTGGTTGTGTATGCGGGTGAAGATGGCATTGATTGCCGATATGTTTTTTATTTTTTCCGAGAGCTTTTTGGGGGAAATCGTGTTTTTGTTGATGTTTTTGTCGTGGAACAACTCTTGGAGTTGTTGGCCTGTCAATTCATTAAATCTTTCGGCAATTAGGGTGCGCAGGTAGGCATATTGGTAGGTGTCGAGCGGTTTGCCGTTAATGCAGCCGCGACCTATCCAGCCGCCATTGTAGCACTTTATAAGACCGTTTTTGTATAGGCCGAACATATATTGTGGTAGCGACTTGATTTTCTGTCGCACGAGTTTTTTTACCAAGTCCTCAAACCAATATTCCGACACGTCGCCTTTCTCTATTTCGAGGTAGTTGCTCGGGCGCAGAGTTTCGGTGAGCGGTGTTATGTTTTTTATTTTTGTGCCTTTGTAATACAGTATCGGTTTGCGGGATTGGAGTTGTTCACGGGTCAAAACGACCATTGCCATAAGGCTTTCTTCATGTAGGCTTTTTATGGCAAGGCCGTGGCTGTTGTTTTTTATGATGTTTATGAAACTGTCGATGTTGGCGGCGCGGGCGATTATTGCCACGCGTGCATTTTCGCCGAGCGGTAATCCAAGCAGGCGCAGCAAGTATGAGCCAATGTGGTCGCTGCCACGGTCGAGGTAGGTGATGATGGAGCCGGCAGGTGTTCTTTCGGGTTTGGTGAGGCTGAACCACGATAGTTCATAGGGTGGCATGATTTCGATAGGGCTTGCCTGGATTTCGGGCAAGTATAACGTGGAATATGCCGGGGAAAGGCCTTTGGTTTCAGAGACTATTATCGGAATAAATTTTTTCAGGTCGGCATTTCCGTCACCTAAAATCGTTGTTGCAAATTCCTGTATAAGATGAATGTTGAGTGGCAGGTACCAGGCTACGGGCAGAAGGTTTACTGCCATTCGGCGCAGCGCCGAGCGGGAAACGTAATTGAAGGCCTCGAAAGAGTATGATCGGTTGCCGTGTCGAATGGCCTGCATGATGTCTATCATAAGCCGTTCCACATAAGGCGTGTCGCGAAGGCTGTCATGGAATTGCTCCTTGAAATTTGCGGCAATGGTACCGGGTGGCAAGCACTGCTTATGGCAGTATAGAAACCTATATGTGGTCAATCCTTGCATATCGGTCTGCCCGAGGAATGTGAGCTGTGTGGACAGTGTGTGGTTGTTGGCTATGATGGTGTCTTTTATGCTCTCGTTCCACACGTATATGATCTCAGGCCTTAACTCATCGAGTACGTCTTGCAGCGCTGGCCAGTCGGCATCAAGCATTTCCCGGCTTTCTTCATAGCGAGGTGCGTTACCGTCGGGAAGGTAATGCTGAACGTAATTGTAGAAAGCCACGTGTTCCCAAAAGCGGTATTTGACCGGCTTGGGAAGATGGTCGTTGCGGCCGGTCATGTATTTGGTGAACATCGAGAATGTAGGGTAGGGGCAGTCTTCAAGGTAACTGTCTATTTCAATGTTACAAGAATTTGCAAGGTAATAGTAATCTTGCTCTGCACGGTCGGTGTAGCAAGGGCATTGGCGGTCGAGCGGGCGGCTATCTTGCAGGCATTCCGCGCGATGGTTACAATTCTTTATGGGGCAATAGAAGAATGCCCCGAGGACGAGTGTGCGGTATCCGCGGAATCCTTTTTCGTAATGTTTGCCTATGCGCGGGTGGAAAAAATACCGAGACATCTCACAGCAGGCCGATTGAATGGAACATGGCACGGTAGGCCTCGGCTTTCTTGGCCAGGGCGAGAGGATATGCCCGCGATGTGGATGGCATTCGGTAAAGGTTGATTTCGCGGTTGTTTATGGCAGCTTGCGTGGAGCATCCTGTTGCAGGTGTAGTGATGCCAAGTTGTGCGGCTGCCACTGTGGCAGCTTTTTCGCCTGTGGCGACAACGGCGGTTATCGTAGGGCAGCTGGCAAGCATTGCCACGATGTCGGTAGGTTCTATGATGCACAGGTATTTGTCGGACGCATTGTCGCGCTCGCGTATTACCTTTTCGGCTGTGTCATACATGGCGATACCTTTCTCTTGCAGAAATTGCTTTATGTCGGCGAGGAGGTAGCCGTTGCCATCAGTGGCAATGAAACGGTCTTTGTCGCCGAAGAACACCAATCCCATCACACGCCACATATCGTTTATCTTGTTGGGGTAAAAAAATGGCATTGCCCACCGTTCGGGCTTTGGTGGAAATGTTCCAAGCATTAGCACCCGAGCCCCTTGTGGCAGGAACGGCTTAAAAGGGTGCACCTCAATCTTATCTTCGTTGCAATCGGCCATAATTTTGTGAATTGATGCACAAATATACAGCAGCCCCTGCACACTGCCAAATGCTGCAGTCCGAAAAATTATCAGGAGAACAAGGGTAGCGTGTACTGGCGGCCGTCGTGTGGCGGTATGGTGGCCGATGTGCGGCGAGTGGGCTTGAACGAAAGGGGCAGGTCGATGCGCCAGCCTTGGTTATAGTTGCGGATTGTGAGCACTGCTATGCCTATCCATTGACCGGTGGCTGTGAATATGCGTTTTACCACGTCGGCTATGCTGCCGAAGTTTGAACCATCGATGTCGGCAAGTCGAGTGCCGTTGTGCGTGAGTGTGGCAAAAATCTTGTCGCTGCGCGATATTTTCTTTTCCATGCGTTCCATAATTCCTTTATTTTTAGGCAAAGTTAGCCAGGTATTGGGCGTTTATGTTGCCCGTTAAAGTCAAATAGCGTTAAAATTGCAATTGATGTAGTAAAAAAACTCTTTGTGTATGTCGGAAAAATAA
This sequence comes from uncultured Muribaculaceae bacterium, assembly GCA_944320595.1. Taxonomy (GTDB): domain Bacteria; phylum Bacteroidota; class Bacteroidia; order Bacteroidales; family Muribaculaceae; genus Avimuribaculum. The sequence goes on from CALUIB010000010.1 coordinate 66,261, forward strand.
AAGAGAAATATGGCCGAAACTTTGCATTTGTAATAAAATATTGCGATATTTCGGTTGCTTTTCCATGAACCATGGATGGACGTGGAAAATCGTGATGCTTATAATGTTTTTAATTTATAAAACCGGTGTAAAAATGAAAAAGTATTTAGCAGAAATGGTCGGCACTATGGTGCTGGTCTTGATGGGATGCGGTAGCGCAATCTTCAACCATGGTTGCGGCACTACGGCACAAGTGTTAACTGTTGCGTTTGCCTTTGGCTTATCGGTTGTGGCAATGGCTTATACCATTGGTGGTGTGTCGGGCTGTCACATTAACCCTGCCATAACGCTTGGAGTGTGGCTCAGCAAGCGCATGAGCGGCAAGGATGCTGCCATGTATATGGTTTTTCAGGTCATTGGGGCGTTTATAGGCTCGGCTATATTGTATGCGATAGTGCAAAACATCACGGCGGCTGATGCAAGCTATATTGCTGCTGGAGGGGCATTTGCAACCACCACCGGGTCGAATGCCTGCCAAGCCGGGGTCTCAGAGGTGGGCGGATTGATAGCCGAAATTGTATTTACTTGTGTATTTGTCCTTGTTGTCCTTGGAACTACCGACAGTAAGCGCGGTGCAGGCAATTTTGCAGGGCTTGCAATAGGCTTGTCGCTTGTGCTTGTTCATATAGTGTGCATACCCATCACAGGTACGTCGGTCAATCCGGCACGCTCTATTGCTCCTGCCGTGTTTGACGGTGGTGTTGCATTGAGCCAGTTGTGGATATTCATCATAGGCCCGTTTGTTGGAGCCGCTCTCGCCGCCCTTATATGGCGTATGGTAGGTTCAGATGAGAAGGCTTGATATATGAGATTAAAGGAAAAGGCCGGTATGCAATCCAAAACCTATGCACACCGGCCTTTTTATGTGAGAAGTGTGTGCTATTTCCACTTTTCGAGTCGGAAAACGACGGTTTCGCCTGCGGCATCGATCATTGAGAGTTGCAATTTGTCGCCGTTGGCTTGGTCAACATTTAGAATGTTTTCACCCATCGACATACGGGTTATTTCAAGAGGCTTGAAATGGTCTTCGGTAAAAAGGTTGCCGTTCTCGTCATATACGGGATTGCCCTCTTCATCGGTAACGTATGGGAATGTTATTATAATATGGTCTCCGCAGTCCTCGAAATTGGCAAACCGCTGGTCGTATGCCTCACCCCATTTTTGCATTTGTGCGAAAACCTTGCTTTGGAACGAGAAAAACAGGTTGCCGCTATAATTGTCGGCATTAGTGCCATTGATTGTGATTTCGGTTACTTTCCAATGGCCGAACCATAAGCCGATGTTCCCGTTGTTTTGAGTGCAAGCCGATAGCATGACGGTCATAAACAAGATAAAAGCAGCTATGTAGTTGTTTAATTTTAGCATGGGTGTGAGTGCTTTTTACAAATTGAATAATCCATTATAACTTACGCTGACGAGTCCTCCAAAGTTGTCACCGAGTAAGTTGCCTTTGTCGAGGGCGATTTGGGCTTTTATTGAAAGTCCTGGTATCCCTGCTGGTTCATAATTGCCTTCAAGCATCATCGACAGGCTTTCGGTAGGATTGATTGAGGGTGACAACGATGTTCCCCACGACTTGCGGTATGATGCCATTAGGCGGTAACCTATCTGGCTTGTGACATTACCCGTGATGCCCACATGGAAACCTTGGATGCTGTTGTCGAAGAAACGCAGCGAACCACTTGTGTTGTAGATAGGCGATTTTACGAATGGAGAGCCGATGGCCTGCCCGAACAATTGATACCCGTTATAAGCTACGTTGTTATAATAATCGTCACCGCCGGTTGCCTCGCTAGGAATAAGGTAGCCATACTGGAAGTCGGCTGGGTCCCAGTGTAGAGGTCCGCTTTGGTTGGTGAGGTCGATATATTCGATTACGGCACCGCTCACTATGCTTTCAGGGTTGGCGTTGCGGAACTCAATTCCGTACATTCCGTCCCATCCGTTCAGCTTGCCTATGCCTGAACCGTCTTCCCATGGCGATTGGTAATAAACTCTCAATTCATGCCCGTTGCGGAACTTGTAGCGTCCCATCACATCCCATGTTCCAAGGTGGTTGCCTTCGTAGTATGTAGTGTTGCCAGCCATTGGTATCAAGGCTTTGAAAAATGAACCAAGTGACGGTGTCATGTCGGTGCGAAGTTCCACTATTTCTTCACCGTCGGAAGAATATATACGGTGAATGCCTCCAAACTGGCAGGTGGTCTGCATGCCTATGAGGAACGAGAATGGTTTGTCTGGGTTGGTGCGAAAATGAAGGTATTTATAACTATACCAAATTTTTCCAGTTGTTATTGATGAGCCGCCGTGGTGGAAATGGTTAATGCGCCAATCTTCGTCGGTGCTTATGCCATAGCTTAGTTCGCCGCGTATTTGTACCCAGCCTTGGGTGAGGGGAATGTCCTGGAAGTCGATGAAACCGGCACGAATGGCAGGGATTGGGCGAGCATTGGCCGAGTATGTCATGTCGCCGCTGCTCAGTGCGTCGTTGAGGAATACCGAGCCTCGCTCTTTCAGCCCTGCCGACAAGAACAAACTGCGGTATTTTACCTCGGCATATAGCTGTTGCAACCACACTGGTGCCGGGCCCTGGTTATTGGGAACCCATGTAGAGGTTGACTTGTCGTAACGACGGTATGCGGTGCGTGAAGTATATCCTCCTACGACATCTGCCCCGAAACCGTAGCTGAAACGCTTGTGGCTGTCCATCTCCTTACTGGCAGATGCACGCAACAAGGTAGAGTAGGGCTGAGTGAGTGTGCCATGCACATTCGACATCATGTAGTATGGCGCAAAATCGCCGCTGCCAGCATTTGCCGTTAGCGAAACTTGGTAATTTATAGGTAATTCGCCATATACAGCTAAGCAGCAGCTTATGGCAATTGCGCAAGTCAGTGCTTTTATTTTATTCATTTATTGAAATTTTGTGTGTAAGATGCTGCTTCACGGCTGTCAAATGTGTTGATGTGTCGGCTTTTCTTTTCTTCGGTAATTTCGGCTATCGAGAAGAATATGCCGCTTTCTTCCACTTCGCCGAATTCATGGTTTATGGCAGTGCCAAACATCCGCATAGTAGGCGACAAGCTTATGTAGGCGTTTACCAGTGGTGGAATATTGTATCCATGTTCGCGCACATATTTGTTTACCCTGCAATAGTCGCTTTTGAAGTCTCCGCCTATCACTACCTGTTTCATCTCGTCGATGTTGAAATGAGTTTCAAGAGGCACAATTGGCCACACGAGCCGGTCGGGGTCGGGGAAATAGGTGTGCAGGAAATATAGCAGCATATCGCGGCATTGCCGTGAATAATTTGGGTACATGGTTACTTTCCCGAACAAGTATTTGGTGCTTGGGTGTAACACCGTCAAAGCTCCAAGCCCATCCCACAAGTTGTCGAGTGAATATATGGCACGGTTGCCGGCTTTTGTCGATTGATATTTAAGTGCCACAAATGACCGTCCAAGCTCCATGGTTATTGGCAAGTATTCACGTATGAACTTTTCAGAGAAACTGAACATGTGCGATGTGGCGATGTGCGGCACATTCCCTTCCACTTCGATGTCTTCACCAAATATAAAGCGGTATCCGCCAACAATCTCCTGCTCCTCGGGATTCCATACTATAAGTTGTCGGCACGGGCGTGGCATTGTGTCGAACTCGTCGATGTCGCACGCCAGCCCGGTGCCTCCGCCAGCCGAGCGGAAAGCCCATTCGCGCAGCCGCCCTATTTCTTTCATCACATTGGGTGAGGTGTGAGCATCGGTCACGTATATTTCGTTTTTGCCCTTGTTGGTGTGCCGTAGAAACTTGTCTTTTGTGAGTTCTGCTATCAGCAGTTTTTTGTCAACAGGTTCTATGATTTGTTCCATTTCTATGATTTGTTTGTTTTTAGGCTATATACCACCTTTTTTATTTCTTGTGCAATTTCGATAGGTGATTGCCCGTTGCAGGTTAGTGTTTCCCATTTAATGGGTTTTCCGATGTATATGGTGAATTTCTTTCCGCGGTTTTTGAATACTTCTCCTGGAAGCAATATCATTTCTACATTAAATTTTATTCCCAAGCGTTCGCGTAAATGGGCCATCCGGTAGAAAAAGTTGGAATTAAGGCCGTCGAAGTATATTGGTACAATATCACGTTGATATTCAATGCTTTTGTGAATGAAACCTTTTGTCCACTTTAAGTCACACACGTTACCGCCAGGTTGCTTACGTGAACATAGTCCAGCCGGGAATGTGGCTATTTGTTCAGCTCCTGCCATTGCCTCGTTTATTTCACGCGCCACTTCGCGCGATTGCTTTCCCACTTTATTTGCAGGAAGGAAAATCTTACGGAATGGGGTGACTTGCATTAGCATATCATTGACAATAAATTTTAGACGGCGGTTGTAATGATGCCCTAACAGGGCGATGAGAGAGATGCCGTCAAGGCCGCCGAGTGGGTGGTTGGATGCAAAAATATATCGCCCACTGCCATCGGGAGGAAGGTTGTCTTTGCCGATTATTTTGGTTGTTATTTCCAAGTCTTTTAAAATTGCGTCGGCAAAGTCGATGTCTTTTTTGTCTCCGTTTTTCAGGAGCAGTGCATTAAGCTCGTCTTGGTGTATGATACGTTCAAGCCATTTTACCACGAAACGCGGTATGTAACGGTACTTGCTCGGCATCTTTGCTTTCAGAACTTCCGACACGTCTATTTTTAATGCTTCTCTCATTGTCCTATTTTTCGCGCCACTTGGAAAACAAGTGCAAATATAGTGCAATAGCCTTTCTCTATGAAATAATCAACTCAATTTTTGGAGGGTATTTTGTATGCATTGCGAGTATGGATAGTGCAATTTGTCATTCATTTCTAATGTTGGTACAAGTATCGCTTGATAGAACGCTTGGGCGTTTTTTCAAATTCTTCGTGCAATACTTTTACATTTTCGATTTGGGAATACCCCGGGAGGTCTTTGTTTAGGCTGGTGATGTTTTCTTTCATCAAGTTGGCAAGGTCATCGAACGTCATTCCTTGTTTTGACCCATTTTCGAAATCGGGGTAAATCAAGGCCACGAGGCGGTTATTCTCTTCCACTATAAGAGATTCGCTCACGTAAGGCATATTGTTAAGTTGCTGCTCTATCTCTTCGGGATATATGTTTTGCCCCGACGGGCCGAGAATCATGTTCTTGCTGCGTCCGCGGATGTAGATGTATCCGTCATCGTCGATGGTACACAAGTCTCCTGTGTGCAGCCATCCATCATCGGTGAGGGCAGCTTTCGTGGCTTGTGGGTTTTTGTAATATCCAAGCATATTGTTATCGCCCTTAACAAGCAGTTCTCCTGCAACTTGCGACGGATTGGGTGAATCTATTTTGGCCACCATGCGGTCAACGATTTTGCCGCATGACCCCGGCCTGTTATCCTGATGTGGTGCGTATGAAATGAGTGGAGCACATTCGGTCATCCCATATCCCACTGTAAATGGGAAATTAATCTTGCGCAGGAATGCCTCTACGTCTTTATTCAATGCGGCACCGCCTATTATGAATTCTTGCAGTTGGCCGCCGAATGTCTCTTGCAGTTTTTCTTTTATTTTTGCCAGTAATCGCTCGTCGAGTCCAGGTACTTTCATCATTATTCTCATTAGGGGCTTTTCGAGCAACGGGAACACTTTTGTCTTTATGATTTTTTCCAAGATGAGAGGAACACTGACAATTAACTTTGGATGGACTGTGGCGAAAGCGTCCATGATAACTTTTGGTGACGGCAATTTGGTGAGGAAGTATATGTGGCATCCTTTCACAAGTGGGTGTATCATTTCGATTACTAAACCATACATGTGTGCCAATGGCAGCATACATACCATTCCGTCACCTTTTTTTAAGAACGTGAGGTGCTCAATTGCGTATGTGATATTTGAGGTTAGTGCCCGATATGGTATCATTACGCCTTTTGACAGCCCCGTAGAGCCCGATGTGTAGTTGATAAGAGCCAGGCTTTCGGGAGCGGCATCTTCGTAAACTACATCTTCGGGGGTGAAACGCTCGGGATATTTTTTGCCGAAAAGTTCATTCAGGTGCTTTCTTGCGTAATTGAGTTTTTCGCTGCGAGAAAACATTAGTCCATAGTCGCTTATGTGTATTACTCCGAGCAGGTTGTCCATTGTGTCGGAGTTTAGGTTCTCCCAAATGGAATTGTCGGTATATAGCAGCCGTGCTTCGCTATGGTTTACGAGATGGTGTATGGTGTCGGGCTTGAAATCGTGGAGTATGGGTACAGGTACTGCGCCGTATGTGAGAGAGGCAAGGAATGCAATAGACCATTGTGCCGAATTGCGTCCGCACAGTGCGATTTTGTCTCCTTTTTTAATACCAGCGGTTTCGTATGCAATGTGCAGTTTTGCAATTTTACGGGCTATAGTGCGATATTGGAATGAGACACCGTTGAAATCGGTCAAAGCCAGTTCTTCCCAATTTTCGCGTATGGCCTGTTCTATGTATTTAATAATGGATTGTTCCATAAATTTCTGCTTATTTTCATTATTATGAAGGTAAAATTATAAATATTTTTGCAAAGTGCAATGACTTTATGGAATAAAACGCCATGGAGAGAAATAAGCATAATTTAACTATTGCCTGCGCAGTCATTTGAACAGCGGCGTATCTATATAATATGTGTAAAAAGAAATAAGGAAGGAAAATTGAAAAATCCAAATAAATTCGGACAATGGCTTACGACGATTGTGACGAATATAACATTTAAATATCTGAAACAGTGCAATAAAGTTTAAATTATAAGTTTGTCTGAAACTTCTGACGAAGAATTGAACATCGCAGAGAAAAACCAAGATTCTTTCGATGAGGATATTGTGCCGATGGATAAATTGATATTGGCGATGGACGAGTTGCCAGATGGCTATCGTAGAATCTTTAAATTGTCGGTAATTAAGGGGCTTTCGCATAAAGAAATTGCCAACCTAATGGGAATAGAGCCACATAGTTCGTCTTCGCAATTGTCAAGGGCTAAGATGATGTTGCGTAAATTGCTATCGGGTTATATGGCATTAATGCTTTTGGTTTTCGTAATATCTGTTGCTATATATAGGTATATTATAAGCAAGCCATCTCAAGAAAGGGTTAAAGGTGATATTGCTGTAAAAGAGGCAGAGCATAACGATTGTGTGCCGATTGTTAGAAATAAAATGATTAGTGAAAAGGAATTGGGTGAAATTGAAAATAAAACAGGGAAAAATGAAACGATGCGACCTGCATTTACATATTTCGATGTAGCTGAAATTATAGAAAACAGTGCGGCGTGTATTGACGAGCCATACTATTACAGTGATGAAGAATCTGATACAACTGAATTGCTAGAGCCAATGCTGGATATTCGGGATATTGTCGAATATAAACCAAAGAAACGTAAATGGAAGATGTTGCTTGCTGGTTCATTGGGGCCTGCATTGGCTCAGAATGCGTATAAACTTATTGTGGGTAATGACGGAGGTGGTGGCGGCCCGGTTGAACCCACTACCATAAGTACATGGGAGGAGTATTATGATTATTTGTTGTCAAGAAGTCACGATGATATGCCGGTCGATTCTGTGGCACTGTTAAATATAGCCAAGAACAACAGCGGTGACATAGTAGAGAAAGAAAAACATGAAAAAGCTATAACACTTGGCTTGTCGTTGACCAAGGAGTTAAACGAAAAATGGAGTGTTGAAACAGGAGCGCAATATACATTGCTGCGTTCTACATTTACAATGGGCAGTGGAATGAATTACGTGCAAAAGTCGCAAAGGCTGCATTATATAGGGATACCGCTGAAAGTATCTTGCCGCATTGCAGATTATCGCAAACTGTCGGCTTACGGCTCGGTCGGTGTGGTGATGAATATTCCTGTAAAGGGCAAAGTGACGCAGAATCTTGTGACAGATACTATGACAATGAAACTTGATAGTCGGCAAGTATCACCTCCTCTGCAGTGGTCGGTGAATGCAAGCCTTGGTGTGCAATATGAATTAACCCGTAATATGAGCATATATCTTGAACCGACACTGAATTACCATATACCGACTGGCAGCAATATTCATTCAACTTGGACAGAACGTCCGTTCACGTTCACTATGCCTGTTGGCATAAGGTTTACATGGTAGCCAAGTTGCCGTGCAGTCTTTGTGCCTTAGATGTATCTATATCAATAGAAACATCAATAGGTGATAAGGAATGTACAGTTTTAAGGATTACGTTAGCAACGGAATGGTGTATGTAGGCAATATGTTTCGACCGCAGCATAAAATGCTGAGCCAGTTGATGATATATGCTACAACGTGTTGCCAGTCGAGGTGCAAGCATTGTCATATATGGAAAAAAGAAATGGAAATGCTGTCGCTTGAAGATATTATGAAGATAATGATGAGCAAATGTGTTACAAAAAATACGACCGTTGGGCTTGAAGGAGGAGAGTTTGTGCTGCATCCACAGGCTGATGAAATCATGGGATGGTTTGCCGCGAATCACCAGAATTATACTCTACTATCCAATTGCCTTGCATACAATAAAGTAATAGGCTTGACAAAAAGATATAAGCCGTCGCATTTGTATGTCTCACTTGACGGTAATAAGGAGACGTATAAGCAAATGCGCGGGATAGATGGCTATGACAGTGTGATTAAGGTTGTCGAGGCTGTTAAAGGCACTGTGCCTGTTTCTCTTATGTTTTGCCTTTCGCCATGGAATAGTTTCGCTGATATGGAATATGTGGTAAATATGGCCAAGCACTTTGGTGTGGATGTTCGCATAGGTATATATGGGTCGATGTCATTTTTCGATACAAATGTTGATATGATAGATGCTGGTGCAGGTGATTGGCATGGCAATATTCCCGAAAGCGTAAAAGCTACAGACGAAAATTACGATTTCATTGCACTCTATGGCGAATGGATACACAGGCGTTTGTTCAGAAATCTCGAAAGGATACTGTCTAAAAAAATAGTAGAATTCTTTTATGGCAAATATCAATGGTCGGGTATGCATGATGAAACGTATAAGCACTATTTTTCAAGGATAAAAAAGTTGTGATATGAATAACATAGAAAGACTGATAAGCATATATAAGAGATTGCACAATAAAACCTTATTGCAAGGTGATTATAAGATGAAATATGCTTTTGTGGGTATTGGCAGCCACAGTGTGAATAACCTTTATCCTGTGCTTGATTACCTCCACGTACCATTGAAGTATATATGTTGTAAATCTACCAGCAAGGTGGAATTGATAAGGAAAAGAGTCGGCGTAACTGCTACCGTTACCCTTGATGATATTATTGATGACGATGAAGTGGGTGGCGTTTTTGTATCGGTGTCGCCCGATGCCCATTATGATATAGCTAAGAAAGTTTTGGAAAGTGGAAAATCTCTTTTTATAGAGAAACCGCCTTGCAGGTCGGTAGAGGAGCTCAGGTCGCTTGCAGAGATTGCCGAAAAGAGTAACGTGAGAACGGTGCTGGTTGGTGTGCAGAAACGATATGCTCCCGTTACTTGCATCATTTCTCGAAAATTAGTGAAATTGGGGTGCGTAAGTTATAATATGCGCTACCAAACTGGACTTTATCCTGAAGGTGACCCATTGCTTGACCTTTTTATTCACCCGCTTGATTATGTGTGTTTTCTTTTCGGACGAGCAGAGATATATGCTGTGGATTGTGTGCGGCATGGAGGGAGTGGAATGACGTTGTTACTTATATTGAAGCATCGGAATGCAAGAGGAGTCCTTGAACTGTCAACCTATTATACATGGAGGAGTGCCAAAGAGGAACTTACAGTGAATGCAAAGGATGGAATTTATGAGCTTGAGCAAATGGAATCTTTAAAGTTTACGCCCAAACCGGGAGCTGTGTTTGGGATACCCATGGAGAAAGTGTGCCGCAACTATCGACCAATTACGGTTGATTTGTTTGGTAGAAATAATTTTGTGCCAATACTGGCTAATAATCAGATTTATACGCAAGGTTATTTTAATGAAATAAAAACATTTGTTGACCTTGTTGAAGGTAAGAATTTTAAGGGATGTAATTCATCGTTTCGGTCGTTGGACGCTACATTTGAATTGATTGACGGGTTGAGGAAAGTGATATAATTTGTAATAACAAAAAAAATTGCAGATTATTAATCTGCAATTTTTTTGTTGATTATTGGGTTAAAATTCTGCGTTCTTCGGGGTGCGTGGGAATGGAATTACGTCACGGATATTGGTCATGCCTGTTACAAATAGCACGAGGCGTTCAAAACCAAGACCAAAGCCAGAATGTGGAACTGTGCCGAAACGGCGGGTATCGAGATACCACCACATATCTTTCATGGGTATGTGCAATTCTTCAATCCTCGCAAGCAGTTTGTTATAGTCGGCCTCACGCTCCGACCCACCGATTATTTCACCGATTTGTGGGAACAATACATCCATTGCACGAACTGTCTTGCCGTCATCGTTAAGTTTCATGTAGAAGGCCTTGATTTCTTTGGGGTAGTCGGTGAGGATTACCGGTTTTTTGAAATGTTCTTCCACGAGATAGCGTTCATGCTCGCTTTGCAAATCGATTCCCCATGATACAGGGAACTCGAATTTTTTGCCCGATGCTTCAAGAATTTTTATGGCTTCGGTATATGGCAGGCGCATGAATTGGTTGTGGAGGACGAATTCCAGACGTTCAACAAGGTTCTTGTCATACATTTGAGCAAGGAAGTCGATGTCGTCTTTGCAATTTTCAAGGGCATAACCTATACAATATTTTATGAATTCCTCGGCAAGGTCCATATTATCGGTTATGTCGTTGAAAGCGACTTCAGGCTCAATCATCCAAAATTCGGCAAGGTGGCGCGGTGTGTTGGAGTTTTCGGCACGGAAAGTTGGGCCGAAAGTATATATCGCACCAAGAGCCGTTGCACCAAGTTCACCTTCAAGCTGCCCAGAGACGGTTAGGCTCGTCTGCTTGCCGAAGAAATCTTGGGCATAATCGATGGCACCATCTTCGGTTTTCGGCAAGTTGTTTAAATCGAGTGTGGTGACTTGGAACATAGCGCCTGCGCCTTCGCAGTCGCTGGCGGTTATTAACGGAGTATTGAGATAGAAAAATCCACGCTCGTTGAAAAACTTGTGTATGGCAAATGCAAGATTGTGCCTAATACGCAATACTGCCCCGAAAGTGTTGGTGCGGGGACGCAGGTGGGCAATCTCACGCAAGAACTCAAGTGTGTGTCCTTTCTTCTGCAAAGGGTATGTAGTGGGGTCGGCTGTGCCATAAATCTCGATTGTTTCAGCTTGTATTTCACACGTTTGTCCCTTCCCTTGCGATGCAACGAGTTCTCCTTCCACGTGCAGGCTTGCACCTGTGGTTATGGGCTTTAGTTCGTCTTCAGAGAACTTTGCCAAGTCGAAAACAATTTGTATGTTTTTGATTGTCGAACCATCGTTTAGGGCGACAAATTGAACATTTTTGTTTCCCCGTCGAGTCCTAACCCAACCTTTTACGCATACTTTTTCTCCGATAAGTTCGGGGTTGAATATATCAACGATTTTTGTTCTTTTTAATGACATAGTAGTATTGATTAATAAAGATTGTGTTACATCGTCAATCTTTTATGAAGATGCTGCCGACGAAGTAACACAATGCTTTGTTGGTTTTATGCTGCATTATTCAAATGAACCTTGTTTCAAGAAGTTTACTTCTTCTTGAGTCAGGTATCGCCATTTACCGCGAGCAAGGTTCTTCTTGGTAAGACCGGCGAAATATACTCTGTCGAGTTTGACAACGTGGTATCCGAGGGACTCGAATATGCGGCGAACCACACGGTTGCGCCCTGAGTGTATTTCAATGCCTGCCTGTTTCTTGTCGGTCGGTGACACGTAGCTTATCGCGTCGGCGTGGATTGGCCCGTCATCGAGTTCTACGCCATCGGCAATGTGCTGCATATCGTCTTCAGAGATTGGCTTGTCGGTCCAAACCTGGTAAATTTTCTTTTTAATGTACTTTGGGTGCGTGAGCTTAGATGCGAGGTCGCCATCATTAGTCAGCAGCAGCACACCAGTAGTGTTGCGGTCAAGACGGCCCACAGGGTAAACACGTTCGGTGCAGGCACCCTTGATTAAGTCCATTACAGTGGTACGTCCGTTGGGGTCATCGCTTGTGGTTACGCAATCCTTTGGCTTGTTGAGCAAGATGTAGCATTTGCTTTCGAGAGTGACAACCTTGTCGTTGTATTCTACAACATCGTTGCGAGTGATTTTTGTTCCCAATTCGGTTACTGGAACGCCATTCACTTTAACTTCGCCTTTTTGTATCAATTCATCGGCTTCACGACGAGAGCAAACGCCTGCGTTAGCCATGAATTTGTTCAAGCGTATCGGTTCATTGGGATCAACTTCGGGCAATTCATATTCAATGCGCTTTGGACGTGGTGTGAAACGCATTTGTTGCGGATGTCCTTGCTGATTGCGGTTCCGTTGGTTGTGGGGGCCATTATTCTTGTTATAGCCGCCGCGTTGGTTGTTGTATCCTCCGCTATTGCGTTGCTGATAACCACCGCGCTGGTTGTTGTAACCGCCACCTTGGTTGTTGCCACGCTGTTGGTATCCACCGCGCTGGTTGTTATAATTCCCATTTTGGTTATAACCGCCCTGGTTATAACCGCCCTGGTTGTTGCCGCGTTGCTGGTAACCGCCGCGCTGGTTGTTGTAACCGCCACCTTGGTTGTTGCCACGCTGTTGGTATCCACCGCGCTGGTTGTTGTAACCGCCGCGTTGGTTGTTGTAACCACGCTGTTGGTAACCGCCGCGTTGGTTGTAACCGCTACGTTGTTGGTATCCTCCGTTTTCGCCTTGTTCCCTGCTGTCGCCGTTTTCGCTATTTTCGTAATTGTTATAGCGATTGTAGCTTGTCCGTTGGTTGTATCCTCCTCGTTGGTTATAACCGCGTTGTTCTCCATAATCGCCGCGCTGGCTGCCATAGTTTTGTGAATATTCACCCTGCTGGGATGCGTTGTCGCTACGCTTTTCGGTGTTGTAATCTACTTTCTCGTAGCGGTTTTCATTGCTATCGGCGGCTTCACTTTTGTTTTCGCCAATCCGCGGACGCCTTGTCTTTTTTTCTACATTCTCTTCCATAAGTTTACAATTCAAATATTGGCCTCTCGGCTAATTGTTTAGTAATAAGGTTTTTAATTAAAAAATATTGACATTTATATGTGATGCAAAGATACTTAAAAGCTTGAAAAAAACAAACTTAAAAGCGTAAAATTTAACTAAATATGCAGTTGCTATTGATAAATCGTGTTTAATAGCCAGTTTGGATTCTTGCAATGGCCTTGCCGGGCAAAAAATTCAAACTGGCTTTAATTTGTATTGGTAATTTAAATTATTGCCAATTGGTTTGGAATCAATATCCTGTATAATTGTGCGGCGATAGCTTTTTCAATTCGGCCTTGACGGCATCGGTTACATTTAGTGTATCGATGAAATTGGCGATGCTTTCGGCATTTACCACGCTATTGGTACGTGTCAAGGCTTTCAATGTCTCGTATGGCTTTTCGTATCCTTCTCTGCGCAATATCGTTTGTATGGCTTCGGCTACTACATTCCACATTCCATCGAGGTCGGCATTGATTGCATCCTCGTTCAGGATAAGTTTGTTCAACCCCTTGATAGTGCTGTGCAATGCGATTATTGTATGTCCGAATGGAACTCCAATATTGCGTAACACTGTTGAATCGGTGAGGTCGCGTTGCAACCTTGATACCGGCAGTTTTGTTGACAGGTGCGAAAATATGGCATTTGCGATGCCTAAATTACCTTCGGAATTTTCAAAGTCGATTGGGTTGACTTTGTGTGGCATGGCCGACGAACCTACTTCTCCGGCTTTTATCTTTTGCTTGAAGTAGTTCATTGAGATGTATTGCCATATATCCCGATCGAGGTCGATGATTATTGTGTTAATGCGCTTTAGCGTGTCGAAAAGCGCACCGAAGTTGTCATAATTGGAAATTTGCGTAGTCCATTGCTCTCGTTTTATGCCAAGTGTATCTTGTAAGAAAGAATTGGCAAAGGCAATCCAATCATATTGGGGGAATGCGGCGAGGTGTGCATTGAAATTACCTGTTGCTCCGCCGAATTTTCCGGATATTGGAACTTGAGATAGTAATTGCATTTGTTCGCGCAAGCGATATGTGAACACGCGTATTTCCTTTCCAAGTCGGGTGGGGGAAGCCGGTTGCCCGTGTGTGCGGGCAAGCATTGGCACGTTGTTCCATTCGGCGGCATAACGGTCGAGTATCGATAACATATCGTTTAGAAGAGGCATATACACATCGTTCAATGCGTCTTTTACCGACATTGGTATTGATGTGTTGTTAATGTCTTGAGATGTCAATCCGAAATGGATAAATTCTTTATATTGTTGCAAGTCGGTTTGGTCGAATTTTTCTTTAAGGAAATATTCCACGGCTTTTACATCGTGGTTGGTTATGCTTTCGATGTCTTTGATGTGCTGCGCATTTTCGACCGAGAAATTTTTATAAATGTCGCGCAAGTATTGGAATTTGTCGTGCGAAACGGTTGATAGCTGCGGCAGTGGCAGTTGGCATAATGCAATAAAATATTCCACCTCCACTTTCACGCGGTAGCGTATAAGCGCAAATTCTGAAAAATATATGTCTAATTGTTCGGTTTTTGAGCGGTATCTCCCGTCGATGGGCGATATTGCAGTAAGTGGCGAAAGATTCATAGAATGATAAATAAAATATTGAAAACTCAAATCATTAATTTGGTGCAAAAGTACAAATAAAATCTTCAACTTGCGAAGATTGCTTATATTTTATGTGCAATGAGGGTGCATCGCAATGAACGATGCATCCTCATTGTGTTGTGTGGGAAGGCGAGATTGTGTTAGATTACCCCTTGTCCGAGCATGGCATGAGCCACTTTCATGAAGCCGGCTATATTGGCACCTTTCATGTAATTGATGTAGCCGTCGCTCTCTTTGCCGTATTTCACGCATTGCTCGTGTATGTTGTTCATTATTTCATGCAGCCTGTCGTCAACTTCTTTTTCTGACCACGACAGGTGCATTGCGTTTTGACTCATTTCGAGGCCCGATGTTGCCACGCCACCGGCGTTTACAGCCTTGCCTGGCCCGTATGGTACTTTATTGGCAATAAATGTGTCGATGGCTTCGGGGGTGCAGCCCATATTGGAAACTTCGCCTACGCACAGCACATTGTTTCGCACTAAGTTCTCGGCATCTTCTTTGCCAACTTCATTTTGTGTGGCGCAAGGCATGGCGATGTCAACTTTCACCTCCCAAGGACGGCGACCGGAGTAGAATGTTGCCTCGGGATAGCGTTCGGCGTAGGGTGCAACTATGTCGTCGCCTGATGCCCGTAGTTCAAGCATATAATCGATTTTCTCGCCCGATATGCCTTCGGGGTCATAAACGTAGCCGTCGGGGCCTGAAATAGTTACAACCTTAGCCCCGAGTTGCGTTGCTTTTAACGCGGCTCCCCAGGCCACGTTGCCAAACCCGGAGATTGCTACCGTCTTGCCGGCAAAGTCTTCGCCCATTGAACGCAACATATTGCGTACAAAGTAGCAGGCTCCGAATCCTGTTGCCTCGGGACGTATTTTCGAGCCGCCGAAGTCAAGTCCTTTGCCCGTGAATGTGCCAGTGTGTTCTTGTGCTAATTTTTTGTACATGCCGTACATATATCCGACTTCGCGTCCGCCTACGCCTATGTCGCCAGCTGGTACGTCGCGGTCAGGACCGAGGTTGCGCCAAAGTTCCATGATGTAGGCTTGGCAGAAACGCATGATTTCGGCATCGCTTTTGCCTCTCGGACTGAAGTCGGAACCGCCTTTTGCTCCGCCCATTGGCAATGTGGTCAATGCGTTTTTGAAAGTTTGCTCGAACCCCAAGAACTTCAGAATTGACAAGTTGACCGATGCATGGAATCTTATGCCGCCTTTGTACGGGCCAATGGCATTGTTGAATTGTACCCTGTAGCCGAGATTTGTCTGCACTTCACCGTGATCGTCGGTCCATGTGACACGGAAAGTGAATATCCTGTCGGGCTCAATCATGCGTTCGATTATTTTGGCTTTTTCAAATTCGGGATGTTCGTTATAAACATCCTCGACCGATAAAAGAACTTCTTTGACAGCCTGCAAGTACTCTTTTTCTCCAGGGTGCTTTGCTTCAAGCCCTGCTAAAATTTCGTTGACTTTCATAGTAAGTTGTTTTTAATGTGTATTAAAGGTATATAATGGTAATATCGTTAAAAGTAAAACGTATTACAAATATACGTTATTTATTCGTGTATAAAAAATTTGTCACGAATAAAATTTAGAGGAAATATGGTTTGTGCGACGGTGTAATAAAAATGATGTTTTTGCTTTTAAAGTGGCAATTGCAAGTGCGTTTTTATTTCAATATTCCTCGGCCTTCTCGCACTATTTCGGGAGCATCGCCAGTACAGTCTATTATGGTGGATGGAATGGTGCTGCCTCTTCCTGCATCAAGTAGTAAGTCGGCAGCATTTTCGTATTGTTCGGCTATTAGTTCGGGCTCGCAGCCATAATCTTCGTCCTCGAATTGAATCGAAGTGGTCATTATAGGGTGTCCAAGTTTTTCGACGAGCTTTTGGGCCACGTTATTGTCGGGAATCCTAATTCCTACAGTCCTTCGCTTTTTGAATGCCTTTGGCAATTTAGACAGTGCAGGCAATATAAATGTGAACGGACCAGGCAGGTTGTTTTTCATTAATGAGAATATGTCGTTGCTTATGCGCGCATACTCAGCTGCTTGACTTATGCTGTTGCATATAATCGACAAATTAGTTTTATCGGAACGGATGCCCTTGATTTTGCATATTTTTTCAATAGCATTGTTGTTAAGGGCATCGCACCCTAAGGCATAAAGGGAATCGGTGGGGTAAATGATTATTTCGCCGTCGGCGAGTGCATCTACGGCCATGTCGATAAATCGTTCGTTGGGGTTCGAGAGGATTATTTTAAGCAGTTTCATAGGGCGTGTGTATGGAGGTTTCAATATCCTGTGCGTTGCAAAATTCTTTCAGTAGGGAGACGCTTAGTCCGATTGTTTCGTCCAAAGGCATTTCAGGTGCAAATGCATTTATGTTGATTTGTACAGTAGTTGTAGATATGTCGATTTTGGTGCGTTCTTCATCGCTCGTTGGCGTGGCAATGCCGCCTGCTGCGTCGCGATAAACTGGCATATATTCGATGTTCAGGAGCCCTCGGCCTATACCATGGAATGTTTCTCCATGCTCCCCTATGCTCAATGATAGCTTAGGCCCTATAATCTTGTCGGCATCAAGTCCGCTTATTGGGTAACCGCTTTTTATTGAAACAAGATTTATTATGTCAACTACGGAATTTATTCGGTATAAATCTGCCCCCTTAGCGGCTCTTCGGCATAATGCTTCGCTTGCCACCCTATATCGGTTCGGGTCTTTGCCGCAGATTCTGTATAGGGTTCGGGTTGCCGCTATGGCTGGTCGCTTGTTTATTTCGGTGAGTTGTTGGTATTTCGATTTTATTTCAAGGCAAGCGTTGCAGATTTTTTCCCATAGAGCATCGGGTGTGGCAGAATTGGCCACAGTCGCCTTTATGAGGCCGATTTGCAGCTTTGGGCATATTTGGGAAATCTTATTTTCGATTTCTATAACAGGTAACATTGTTTTATAATAGTTAGGTAGTTGCAAAAGTAGCAAATTTCCACTAATTTTACGACCGAATTTTTTTCAGAGAAAACAAAACAGGCAAAAAGACCGATGCGAATAGGTATAATAGTGGCTATGGACAAGGAGCTGTCTTTGCTCTTGCCAATGCTTGAAGGCCACGAAACGAAAGAGGGTTTGGGTTTTTATTTCCATGTGGGAACAATTGGCCGTCATGAAGTAGTGATAATGGAGTGTGGCATAGGAAAAGTTAACGCTGCAATTTCCACGATGACTTTATTAGAAAGCCAAAAGCCAGACTTGGTGATAAACACCGGTGTGGCAGGCGGTGCCGATAAGAGCATAAATGTGATGGATGTGGTTGTTGCTGATGCAATTGCTTATCATGATGTGTGGTGCGGCCCTGGAACTGATTACGGGCAGGCTGCTGGAATGCCATTGTATTTTAGCCCCGATGCGGGGATTACTGGTTTGTTGTCTTATTCGGGGGCAATTAAGAAAGGATTGATTTGCTCGGGCGACAAATTCATAGACAAGATGGATAGCGTGGATAAAATAAAAAAGCATTTTCCCGAAGCCCTTGCCGTGGACATGGAATCGGCTGCCATCGCACATGTATGCCATAAGATGGGTGTACCTATGTTTTGTATGCGCATCATAAGTGACTCCCCAGGAGCGAGCCATAATAATTCGCAGCAATATGAAGATTTTTGGTCGGAAGCGCCAGAGCAGACATTTGAAATCGTAAGACAATTGCTTGAAAGCATAAAATAGATAGCACTATGGAAAAAATAGACAGTTTCAAGGTTGACCATACGCGACTGTTGCGCGGCATATATGTGTCGAGAAAAGATTATTTGGAGAAGGGAGATGTGGTCACCACTTTCGATATACGGATGAAAGAGCCTAATCGCGAACCTGCAATAGGGCAGGCAGCCATACACACCATAGAACATCTTGGTGCCACATTCTTGCGTAACCATGCTGAATGGGGTGGCAGGATAATATATTTCGGCCCGATGGGCTGTTGCACTGGATTCTATCTGCTGCTTTCAGGGGATTTGCAGTCGGGCGACATTGTGGGATTGGTTAAGGAAATGTTTGCGTTTATAGCTTCTTATAGCGGAGAAATCCCCGGAGCATCGGCACATGATTGCGGCAATTATATGTTGAACAATTTGCCGATGGCTAATTGGGAGGCCAGGAAATTTCTAAAGGAGGTACTTGACCATATTTCAAGCGAAAATATGGTATATCCTGCATGAGGCAGTAATTATTTGCAAATAACATCAATACGATAACATTATGGAAAGTGAAAATGCTAAAAAGCACGTAATCATAATTGGAGGTGGATTTGCTGGCATCAATGCGATTAAAGTGCTTGATAAAAATAAATTTGATATAACACTTATAGACAGGCATAATTTCCATTCATTCCCGCCGTTGTTTTATCAAATAGCATCGTCGGGCCTTGATTCAGGTAGCATATCGTTCCCATTCCGCAGGGAAGTAAGGCACATGAAGCACGTGAGGTTCCACATGGGCGAAGTCAAGAAAGTAGACACTGTGGCAAAGACTGTTACAACTCAATTTGAAACAGTAAGCTATGATTATCTTATAGTAGCGGCTGGAACTACCAACAACTTCTTTGGGATGAATGATTTGCGTGATAAAGTATATACATTGAAGTCGGTTGCCGAGGCTATAAGATTGCGAAATGAAATTCTTGACCGCCTTGAACGGGCAAGCATAGCTACCGACCATGAGCGCAAAAAGCAGTTGCTGAGTTTTGTGGTTATTGGAGCCGGGCCCACAGGCGTGGAAGTGGCCGGTGCAATAGGTGAGATGAAGCGTTATATAATACCACGTGAGTACCCTGAATTGAAGAAGGAGGACTTGAAGATACTGATAGTGGAAGGAACCGACCGCGTGTTGCGGACGATGAGCGAAGATGCGTCGCGCCACGCATACGAGTATCTTGGGCACTTGATGGTTGACGTAAAACTTAATACCACCATGGTGGGATATGACAACAATGTGGTGAAATTTGCCGATGGCGAGGAGGTCTATTGTGAGACATTGATATGGACTGCTGGGATTACTGGAGAGCCAATTGATGGCTTTGACAAATCGGTGTATGCACGCGGAGGACGTTTCAAAGTTGACGAATATAATCGTGTGGATGGATATAACAATATATTTGCACTTGGAGATATTTCTTACCTTGAAGCTCCCGAGTATCCTCGCGGTTATCCGCAAATGGCACAAGTCGCAATCCAACAGGCCAGATGTCTTGCCGAGAATCTGAATTCGGGCAAATTTGACAAAAAATTCAAATATAACGACAAAGGTTCCATGGCTACGGTGGGGCGGAACAGGGCTGTCGCCGATTTACATAAGTTACACATGTATGGCCGTCCGGCATGGGTTACGTGGATGTTTGTACATCTTATTTCTATTCTTGGAATGCGAAACAAGCTGACCGTGTTAATTAATTGGATATGGGCATATTGTACTTATTCTACTTCGTTGAGGCTGCTTGTGCGTCCATCAAAATACCCTTATCGTAAGCATTGGGATCTTGCCAAGGAGTGAAATTGTTTTTTCTAAATAGAATATTAAATTAAAAAAAGAAGAATATGAAATTGGTAAAAATTATAGTATGTGTGGTTGTAGCTGTATTGGCCGTAGGTTGTGGAACCGTTAGGAAAGGTTCCAAGACTGTCGACCAAAATGCTGTCGATACCACGAATGTTGCAAAAGGCAATGTTATGGAAGGCATGGTCTTGACTAATCCTGCTGAACAATTGGCAGGAGAATGGACTTTCATGAGTATTGACGGAAAACAGGTAAAAACTATGTCTCATGCGTTTGTGATATTCGATTTTGCCGAAAATAGGTTTTATGGGAATAATGGCTGTAATGTCATTAACGGGAATTTTAAATGTGAGGGGAATATGGTGGCGTTCAACGATATTATTTCAACGCGGATGGCTTGTGATAATGAGACATCGGAACACACCGTAATGAAAGCCCTTAATGATGCAGTTTCGTTGAAACTCAGCGAGAAAGAGGGAATCAAGTATTTGCAATTACTTGACAAAAAGGATAGAGAGTTGGCTCTTTTAAAGGGGCAAAACCTTGCTTTCATGAACGGGGCGTGGACTGTTGAGGAAATCGATGGTGAGTCTGTCGAGGATAAAAATGTGAAATTGGTGATAGATCTCGATCAGTTGACAATACATGGCAATTCGGGTTGCAACATTGTTAATGGAACAGTATATATCGACTATGGAAAAGATTGGGGTGTACAGTTCCAACAGCTGCTTTCTACAATGAAAATGTGCGAGAATATTCAAACTGAAAAGAAACTTTTGGTGGCACTTGAATTGACAGAGACGTGCAAACAGCTTGATAATTATAAAATAGCACTGTATGACGGCAAAGGTGAATGTGTGGCCGTGCTGAAAAGATTGCATCTTGAGAAATGATTGTCGTTGTTGCAACGGAGTGTGTTTACCGTTTGCAACGATAGTTTTTGATATGTGCCAAACTATCATATCGTTAAATGATGGATTGTTTGGCACACATTTTGCAGATATGTTTTTACATTTGTAGCTTATAAAAAGATGATTAATTTTTTCAACGACTTCGATAACGAACCAAGCGACGAAACTCCACATATAATGCCAATATTTACAGAAATAAAGGGTGGCGATGGTGAAGGTGCCGATGAAGTAATCGACGTTAATAATATGCCGATACTTGCATTGCGCAATATGGTGCTATTCCCGGGTATAACTTTGCCTGTGGCAGTGGGCCGAAGCAAGTCGCTAAAACTGATACAGGAGGCACAAGAAAATAAATCCCAGATAGGTGTGGTGTGCCAGGTAAATGGCAAGACCGAAGATCCGGGGTTTGATGATTTGCATCATTATGGTGTTATCGCCGACATTATTAAAATTTTTGAGCTGCCTGATAATACTACTAATGTATTGTTGCAGGGGCGTTCATGCTTTGAGCTAAAATCAATCACCGTGCAGAATCCATATCTGAAAGGTGTAGTTGAATTGTCGGAGGAAATTCAACCGGCTGAAGATGACAAGGAATTTGATGCCTTAATGATAAGCCTGCGTGAATTGACATTCGACATACTTAAAAACATGGGCGATGGGGCAAAGGAATTGGCATTCGCAATTAAAAATATCGATAACCCGTTGTATTTGATTAATTTCCTTTCGGTTAATTGCCCGATTGAACCATCGGTAAAGCAAGAAATGCTTGAGGAAAGGATTATAAAGCAGCGGGCTTATAAGCTGTATTCCATTTTGTCGAAACAGGCACAGTTGCTTGCTATTAAAGCCGACATACAGTCGAAAACACGTGAGGATTTGTCACAGCAGCAGCGCGAACACTTTTTGCAGCAGCAAATACGTACAATTCAAGATGAGTTGGGTAATACTGCTGATGATGATATCGACGAATTACAAAAACGGGCAGAAAAAAAGCACTGGAACGAGGAGACGGGTAAAGCTTTTGAGAAAGAATTGAAAAAGTTGGAGCGCATAAATCCCCAGTCGCCCGATTTTTCGGTTCAATATGCTTATCTCGACACGCTGCTAAACTTGCCGTGGAACGAATACACTACCGACAACTTTAATTTAAAGAAGGTAGAGGCCAAGCTCAACAAGGATCATTACGGACTTGAAAAGGTGAAAGACCGTATATTGGAGCACCTTGCCGTCTTGAAATTGAGAGGCGACATGAAAGCTCCCATAATTTGTTTATACGGGCCTCCGGGTGTTGGTAAGACTTCGTTGGGCAAGTCGATTGCTGATGCGCTTAATCGTAAATATGTAAGGGTGTCGCTTGGCGGTCTGCATGATGAGGCTGAAATACGTGGGCACAGACGCACATATATAGGAGCAATGCCCGGACGTATAATTCAAGGGCTGATTAAAAGCGAAAGTGCGAATCCAGTGTTTGTGCTTGATGAAATAGACAAGCTTGGACAGGATTTCAAGGGAGATCCATCGTCGGCATTGCTTGAGGTGCTTGACCCTGAGCAAAACAGCCATTTCCATGATAATTATGTGGATTTGGATTTTGACTTGTCGAAAATATTATTTGTAGCCACGGCCAATTCATTGGCTGAATTGTCTCAACCGCTCCTCGACCGTATGGAAATCATTGAGATAAATGGCTATATACAAGAAGAAAAAATAGAGATTGCTCGCAAGCATTTGATACCAAAGCAACTTAAAGAGCATGGCTTTGCTGCCAAGGAAATAGATTTCCCGAAAGCATCCATTGCTAAGATGATTGATGCCTATACAAGGGAATCGGGTGTCCGACAGCTTGACAAGGTTATCGCCAAAGTGTTAAGGCGTATAGCCAGGTTGAAGGCTTCGAACGAAGAATTCCCGACAACAATAACAGTTGATGAGCTGAGGGGATTTCTTGGCCCTGAAGAATATTTCAGAGACAAGTATGAGGGGAATGAATTTGCGGGTGTAGTTACTGGTCTTGCGTGGACAGCCGTTGGAGGGGAAATACTGTTTGTCGAGTCGTCTATTTCCAAAGGGAAAGGTGAAAAACTGACGCTAACAGGCAACCTTGGAGATGTGATGAAAGAGTCGGCTGTAATAGCATTGCAATATTTGAAAGCCCACAGTTCATTGTTTGGAATAGATTATGAACTGTTTGACAAATATAATGTGCACATTCATGTGCCAGAAGGTGCTATTCCGAAAGACGGTCCATCGGCGGGTGTGACGATGGTAACTTCACTTGTTTCTACTTTCACGCAGCGCAAGGTCCGCCCCAATTTGGCCATGACTGGCGAAATTACATTGCGAGGGAAAGTGCTGCCGGTGGGCGGAATCAAAGAGAAGATACTGGCGGCAAAACGAGCCGGTATAACCGACATTGTATTGTGCAAAGAAAACAAGAAAGATATAGACGAGATTAAAGAGGCATATTTGAAAGGGCTCAATTTCCACTATGTAGGTACAATAAAAGAGGTAATAGACATAGCAATTTTACCCGAAAAGATTGACAATGCCCTTGAATTATAGATGCCAGTTTCCCAAAACTTGAATATAATGGTTCATTGAGCGTATTAAGCATCAATGAACCATTTGTCTATATTTGGCGTGAAAATGCTTGTGTGCAATGAGTGTGGATTGACAAAATTTTCGTAACTTTGAATTATTATTTGTGTTGAATATCAAAAAATAATCATAACGATAATATGAATGCAGATTTTAGAAAATATGCCGTTAACCATCTCGGCATGAATGGTCTTGCGCTCGACCAGTATGTGGGGAAAACGAGCCCGATAATGAGCAGCTATATTTCTCCTACGATAATCGAGGAACGCCAGTTGAACGTGGCGCAAATGGATGTGTTCTCGCGGCTGATGATGGACAGGATTATATTCCTCGGAACGACGGTAGATGATTATTCGGCCAATGTGATACAGGCTCAATTGTTGTATTTGGATTCATGCGACCCAGGAAAAGACGTTTCGATATATATAAATTCCCCTGGAGGGTCGGTATATGCCGGATTAGGCATATATGATACTATGCAATATATATCGAGCAATGTGTCAACAATATGCACAGGTATGGCCGCGTCGATGGCCGCTGTGTTGCTGGTTGCCGGGGCCAAGGGAAAGCGGTTTGCCTTGAAGCATTCGCGCATAATGATACACCAACCGATGGGGGGTGTACAAGGACAAGCCTCGGATATTGAAATAACCGCACGTGAGATATTGAAATTAAAGGATGAATTGTATTCTATAATATCGCAACACTCGGGACAGCCATTTGAAAAGATTGTGAAAGATTCCGACAGGGATTATTGGATGACGTCGCAAGAGGCTGCTGAATATGGCATGATTGACAAAGTTCTTGAGAGACAGCCCCAAGTGATTGCCGAGGATAAAAAAACAGAAGAAAACAAGTAAGCAATGGCCAAAAAGACAGAGACATATTGTAGCTTTTGTGGACGCAGTTCCCGTGAGGTCGATTTGCTGATGCCCGGCATAAATGGTTGCATTTGCAGCGATTGTGCGGCGCAAGCGTATGAAATATCTCGTGAATATTTAGCCGAAAAGGGGAAGGACAAGGTTAAAGATATAGATATAAATGACGTTCCGAAACCTGTTGCCATAAAGGAATATCTCGACCAGTATATCATAGGGCAAGAACGGGCGAAGAAATATATCTCGGTAGCCGTTTATAACCATTATAAGCGTTTGGCGCAAAAGAATGACGATGTTGACATTGAAAAGTCAAATATAATAATGGTCGGCCCTACTGGAACAGGAAAGACATTGATAGCAAAGACTATTGCAAGGCTTCTGAAAGTTCCATTTGCCATAGTCGATGCCACAGTACTTACCGAGGCTGGGTATGTGGGAGAAGATATTGAGAGCTTGTTGACACGGTTGTTGCAGGCTTGTGATTATGACGTGAAACTTGCCGAGCGTGGAATCGTTTTTATAGACGAAATCGACAAAATAGCACGGAAAGGCGATAACCCGTCGATAACACGTGACGTGAGTGGCGAAGGGGTTCAACAGGGGTTGTTGAAATTGCTCGAAGGCTCGATAGTGAATGTTCCGCCACAAGGTGGGCGCAAGCATCCCGAGCAGCGCATGATAGCTGTAAATACAAAAAACATATTGTTTATTTGCGGAGGGGCGTTTGAGGGCATAGAACGCAAGATTGCCTTGAGGCTAAACACGCATGCGGTCGGATATGGTGCCGATGCTGCGAGCAAACGCATTGCGCGTGAAAAGTTATTGCATTACGTCACGCCGCAAGATTTACGTTCGTTCGGACTTATCCCCGAGATTATAGGCCGGTTGCCAATATTGACAAATTTGGAGGAACTGGATCGTGCTGCACTTCGCAGGATATTGGTAGAGCCTAAGAATGCCATAGTGAAACAATATGTGAAACTGTTCAGTATGGACGGGGTTGAGTTGAAGTTTGATGACGAGGCTCTTGATTACGTTGTTGACAAAGCAATAGAATTCAAGCTTGGTGCTCGTGGATTGCGGTCGATAGTTGAAACTATAATGATTGATGCAATGTATGAAACGCCGTCAACCGGGAAAAAAGAGTTTGTTGTAACAAAGGAGTATGCAAAATCGCAATTGCAGAAAGCAAATTTTGAGATGATGCAACAGGTGAACTGATTGCATACACACAACTAAGTATGGCCCGGTATATGCTTGCTCTGAAAAAAAGTTGATTTAATAGCGTTTATAGGCGTAAGCATATACCGGGACTTAGTTTTCAAATGGCGATATTGCAGAGCGAAAAAAATTATTGGGGCAAATACTTGTTTTTTTTGCCGCGGAATATTATATTTGTTCTACCAATAAAAAATCTTTTCTATTAACATGGCAAACAAAGAACTCCTAACATCAACATTGAAGAAATATTTTGGTTTCGATACCTTCAAGGGCAACCAAGAAGCGATAATGGAAAATTTGCTTGATGGTAACGACACATTTGTCTTAATGCCCACAGGAGGTGGAAAATCGTTGTGTTACCAGTTGCCATCGTTAATAATGGAAGGAACAGCTATCGTTATATCGCCTTTGATCGCATTGATGAAAAATCAGGTTGATGCCATGCGTAATTACAGCGACGAGGATGGAGTGGCGCACTTCTTGAATTCCTCGTTGAACAAGCAAGCCATCGACCAGGTAAAAGAAGATGTGGTCAGCGGCAAGACGCGGTTGCTATATGTGGCACCAGAGTCATTGACAAAAGAAGATAATATAGAGTTTTTAAAAACAGTAAAGATTTCTTTTTATGCCGTGGACGAAGCCCATTGCATATCGGAGTGGGGACATGATTTTCGCCCGGAATACCGCAGGATACGGCCGATAATTAATGAAATAGGGAAACGGCCGGTGATAGCACTGACTGCGACAGCCACGCCAAAAGTGCAGCATGACATACAGAAGAATTTGGGAATGACCGATGCCAAGGTGTTCAAGTCGTCGTTCAACCGTCCTAACTTGTATTATGAGGTAAGGAACAAGACGAGCAATATCGACAAGGACATTATAAAATTCATAAAAGACCGCCCGGGGAAATCGGGCATTGTTTATTGCCTGAGCCGGAAAAAGGTGGAAGAATTGGCGCAAATATTACAAGTCAATGATATTCGTGCCCTCCCATACCATGCTGGGATGGATACGGCCACTCGCACGGCCAATCAGGATGCATTTTTGCAAGAAGATGTTGATGTGATTGTTGCCACGATAGCCTTTGGAATGGGAATCGACAAGCCCGATGTGAGGTTTGTCATCCATTATGATATTCCCAAAAGTCTTGAAGGCTATTATCAAGAAACCGGCAGAGCCGGCAGGGATGGCGGTGAAGGCTTGTGCATCACATTTTATACCAACAAAGACCTCCAAAAACTCGAAAAATTCATGCAGGGCAAGCCTGTGGCAGAACAAGAAATCGGGAAACAATTGCTCTTGGAAACTGCGGCATACGCCGAGTCGTCGGTATGCCGGAGGAAGACTCTTTTGCATTATTTTGGAGAAGAGTACACCGAGGACAATTGTGGCAACTGTGACAATTGTTTAAATCCTAAAAAACGAGTGGAAGCTAAGGATGAATTGTGTGCGGTGATAGAAACTGTCATCGCTTTAAAAGAGAAATTTAAGGCTGATTATATTATAAACGTCTTGTTAGGGAAAGAGACTAATGAAATCAAGTCATACGGGCATGAAAATGAGGAAGTGTTTGGCAGTTTGCAAGGCTCGGACGACCGATTCATAGGTGCCGTAATTCGTCAAGCCATAATTTCGGGGTATCTTGATCGAGATATAGAAAATTATGGTTTGTTGAAGGTAACTAATTCAGGAAGAGCGTTCCTTAAAAAGCCTACATCGTTCAAGATTGTAGAAGACAATGATTTTTCAGCTTCGGATGAAGAAGCTGTAGCAAAAGGTGGCGTGTCGTGTGCAGTGGACCCAGAATTGACGGCAATACTAAAGGACTTGCGTAAGAAAATTGCCAAACAGCATAATTTGCCTCCGTATGTTATTTTCCAAGATCAGTCGATTGATGCCATGGCGACAACTTATCCCATAAGCATAGAGGAACTGATTAACATTCCCGGGGTTGGGCCAGGGAAAGCCAAGCGATATGGCGAAGAGTTTATAAAAGTGATAAAGCGCCATGTAGAGGAAAATGAAATAGAGCGTCCCGAAGACCTGCTTGTAAGGAGCGTTCCAAACAAAAGCAAGCTGAAAATCTCGTTGATTCAAGGAATAGATCGCCGTATCCCGCTTGACGAATTGGCTGAATCGAAAGGGCTTGATTTTAATGAGATGCTCGATGAAGTAGAGGCGATTGTATATTCGGGAACGAAAATAAATATCGATTACTTCATCTCGGAGATAATGGACGAGGATCACGAAGAGGAAATATTTGAATATTTCAAAGAAAGCGAAAGTGACGACCTTGACGAAGCCGTAAAAGAGCTTGGCAGCGATTTCACCGAAGAAGAAATAAGGCTGGTAAGAATTAAGTTCTTGTCGGAATTGGGGAATTAGTGCACATATAATGGTGACGAAGCTATTGTAGTTTCGTCACCATCATTATTGCCCTGGTTGTATAAAAAACATTAAATAGACTGCCTTGCGGTCGTTAAATTTGATGATTTATTAGTAATTTTGTGGGCAATAATGATGTAGGACGGTTTAATATTTGGCGTTTTGGGGCAGACCTTGGACACTGAATATTGCTTTGTAACTTATAATCAGGTATTAAACATAACACAATATAAATATCACCTTTTATGTCATTTATTGCAGATCGTGTAAAAATGGACGGGCTTACATTCGATGACGTCCTTTTGATTCCGGCATATTCGGAAGTCTTGCCAAACAGTGTTGACTTAACAACAAAATTTTCCCGAAACATCAGCTTGAATGTTCCTCTCGTGTCGGCTGCGATGGATACTGTAACCGAAGCGCAACTTGCAATTGCCATTGCAAGGGAAGGCGGTATAGGAGTAATCCACAAGAACATGACTATTGAAGAGCAGGCTCGGCAGGTACATACGGTGAAAAGGGCTGAAAATGGCATGATTTATGACCCGGTAACCATTTCGCGTGGTTCTACTGTTAATGATGCCTTGAATATTATGAAGGAGTACAAAATAGGTGGTATTCCGGTTGTTGACAATGAGGGCTACCTTGTGGGTATAGTGACCAACAGGGATTTGCGCTTTGAGAGGAATTTAAACCGCCCCATCGACGAGGTGATGACAAAAGACAACCTTATCACAACGAGCCAATCGACCAACCTTGAAGAGGCTGCCGACATATTGCAACGTCATAAGATAGAAAAACTCCCTGTCGTTGATAAAAACGGGCGGCTGGTAGGGCTCGTTACATATAAAGACATAACAAAAGCCAAAGATAAGCCGAATGCCTGCAAAGACCGACTTGGACGCTTGCGCGTTGCAGCTGGCATAGGCGTTACACGTGATAGCCTGCAACGGGCTGAGGCACTTGTGAAAGCCGGAGTGGATGCCATTGTTATTGACACTGCCCACGGCCATTCAAAGGGCGTGGTTGGTGTTTTGAAGGAAGTAAAAGCGTCGTTCCCTGAAATTGACGTAGTTGTCGGCAACATTGCCACGGGAGATGCGGCAAAATTCCTTGCTGACAATGGTGCCGATGGTGTCAAGGTAGGCATTGGCCCTGGCTCTATCTGCACGACACGGGTTATAGCTGGTATCGGTGTACCTCAACTTTCAGCCGTATATGATGTGTATGAGGCTTTGAAAGGTACTGGTGTACCCTTGATTGCTGATGGTGGAATACGATACTCGGGAGACATAGTAAAGGCATTGGCTGCTGGGGCAAATTCGGTGATGCTTGGAGGTATGTTTGCCGGAGTGGAAGAGTCTCCGGGCGAAACGATTATTTTCAATGGCCGCAAATATAAGTCATATAGAGGCATGGGGTCGCTTGAAGCAATGGAGAAGGGGTCGAAAGACCGTTATTTCCAGTCGAGCGTAACCGACTCGAAGAAATTAGTTCCTGAAGGAATAGCAGCAAGAGTGCCTTATAAGGGAACTCTGTATGAAGTGGTTTACCAAATGCTTGGTGGCCTGCGTGCTGGGATGGGCTATTGTGGCGCACCAACAATCAGTGACTTGCACAATGCAAAATTCACGCGCATAACAGGTGCAGGTGTGGCAGAAAGCCACCCACATGACGTGACAATTACAAGCGAGGCTCCGAATTATAGCCGCGGTTAATGTGGCTTTACGACAATAAAGATTGTGAAGGCTATCAAATGCGTAATTTGGAAATGAACAGTTTCTAATTACGCATTTGTTTTTATGAAGATTTCTTGTGAGCTTGAGAAAATGCATATTTAAAAAAAAACAAAAGGCGCATAATTTTTATATTAATGTGACGTTATATTTTTTAGTGTAAGATTTATAACAAACAAACCTAATTATATGAGAATAGTCAAATTGCTAACAGTGCCGGTTGCCATATTGTGCGCAATGCCATTATTGGCTGATGACCCGGTACTCATGGAAGTTGGAAGTGACAAAGTAACATTGTCGGAATTTGAATATCTTTATCACAAAAACAGCCAGCAACAGCTTGAAAAAGAGTCGCTCGATGATTATCTTGAACGATTTGCAGTTTATAAATTAAAGGTTGAAGATGCCAAAGCCGCTGGTATTGATACGACAAGTGCATTTAAGAAAGAATTTGGGTCGTATCGTAAAGAACTTGCAGCCCCGTATCTACAGGATAGCACAGTAATAGAAAGATTGGCCGAGGAGGCATACGACCGGATGAAAAGTGAAGTGGAAGTAGAACATATTATGCTACCACTTGTTCCTGAGTATGAGATGCCGCAAACTGTGGCCCGATTAGATAGCATTAAACAATGCATATTAAATGGAGAAGATTTTGGTGATTTGGCCGTAAAATATTCTATTGACCGTTCAGCTAAGGTAAACAGGGGACTTTTGGGCTATTTGACAGTTGGCCGGGTGCCATATTCTTTTGAGAAAGCGGCATTTGATACGCCTGTAGGGGAAATGGCTATTGTTAGGACTGATTTCGGTGTACACCTTATAAAGGTGCTTGACAAGCGTCCGTCGCAAGGCGAAGTGCTTGTAGAGCATATA
Source organism: uncultured Muribaculaceae bacterium (assembly GCA_944320595.1). Classification (GTDB taxonomy): domain Bacteria; phylum Bacteroidota; class Bacteroidia; order Bacteroidales; family Muribaculaceae; genus Avimuribaculum. The sequence goes on from CALUIB010000010.1 coordinate 97,240, forward strand.
TTAAAACTATTCCCGCGTAATGCAAATGATTCGGCAAAGGCTGCCGTGTCGGCCGTTATGGATAGTATTTATGCTGTAGTGAAAGGCGGTGCTGATTTTGAAAAAGTGGCAACTAATGAGTCGGAGGACCCAGGGTCGGCAGCACAAGGCGGCAAATTGCCTTGGTTTGGAACTGGGCGAATGGTTCCCGAATTTGAACAGGTATCGTTTGCCCTTGCAAAGGATTCTATTTCGCGTCCGTTTGCTACGCGGTACGGCATTCATATTGTTAAGAAATTAGACAGCCGGGGGCTGCCTGCATTTGCTCAATGCAAGGCTGGCATTATGCGCATGATGCAAAGAGACGAACGAGCCAATATGCCACGAGAAGCAAAAGTGGAAGAATTGAAAAAAGAATTTGCCCTGAAGGAGAACAGTCAGTTTATAGACATGGTGGGCAATGAGTTGGAGGCTTATGGCAAATATGATTCAACTCTTGTCGATAATTTGCAAGAACATATTGATTGCGTGGCTTTTTCTTTCGCGGGTAAAGATGTCATGGCCAATGAAGTGTTCAAGAATCTTGACCGTGGTTTGGCCATTGAGAAAGAGGCTGCCATGGGATATATAACAAATGTCTTGCACAGGGTGGAAACTGGCAAGGTAATAGAGCATGAAACAGAATTGCTTGGTGAAAAGTATCCCGATTACCGCAATTTGCTAAATGAATATTTTGATGGCATGATGCTTTTTGAAATAAGCAATCGCAAGGTGTGGGACAAAGCCAACAAAGACGTTGAAGGGCTTGAAAAATTCTTTGAAAGCCACAGGTCGGATTATACATGGAATGAACCGCGATTCAAAGGCTATGTGATATATACGGCAAATGATTCGCTGAAGAATGCAATAGAAGATATGATAAAGGTGACTGGCCGGGATTCATTATTCCAAACACTTCGGAAGCATTTCAAGCGTAATGTAAGAATTGAATATTTGTTAGTAAAGAAGGGTGAAAATCCCGAGGTTGACAATTTGGCGTTTGGCGTAGATTCGACATCTGTGGATGGTAGGTTGCCAATATCTTTTGAATTTGAAAGCAAAATAATCGACCAGCCCGAAGAAATGGCAGATGTGAGAGGGCAAGTTACTGCCGACTATCAATCAGAGCTTGAAAAACAGTGGGTCGCTAATTTGAAAGATAAATATAAGGTGAAAATCCACAAGAAGGTTTTAAAGAAAGTAAAACCATTATAACACAAGCATTATAGCTCGTTTTGCCGGAAGTGAAATGGCACAGTGTTTAATGTTAAATGCTGTGCCATTTTTTGATTTGCACAATGGTAAAAAATACGAAAATATAGTGCCGTATATGATTGGTAACGAAAAAATCTAATATCTTTGCCGTAAAATAAGCGGCAACACATTGCAAATGCCAATGCCGCATAACGATAAGATAATAAAAAGTGAAGATGAAATCATTCTTAGTTACAGCATTAGCATCTATTGCTACCATGATGGCTATTGCCCAGAACAACGTGATAGAAGAAGTTGCTTGGGTGGTGGGTGATGAACCTATATACAAATCGGAAATAGAAGAGCAATATATGCAAATGCAATATGAGAGACAATCGCTGGAAGGTAACCCGTATTGTGTAATACCCGAGAGGATTGCAATAAACAAATTGTTCCTGCATCAGGCGAAGATTGACACTGTGGAGGTGCAAGATGCCATGGTGATGCAACAGGCTGACAGCCGCATAAATTATTTCATAGCGAATTTAGGGTCGAAAGAAAAGGTTGAAGAATATTTTCGGAAACCGTTGCCGGAATTGCGCGAGCAGATGATGGATGTCATACGAGACCAATATTCCATACAAGAGGTGCAGCGAAATCTGACGGCTGACGTTAAAGCCACGCCATCGGATGTGCGTAAATATTTTTCGTCCTTGCCTGCCGACAGTGTTCCATTTGTGCCTTTGCAAGTGGAAGTGCAGATTATAACACTTAATCCTGTAATTCCACAACAGGAGATAGATGACATAAAAGCGCGGCTAAGGGATTATACTAATCGTATTAATTCGGGGGAGAGTGACTTTTCCACATTGGCTATTTTGTACTCTGAAGACGGGTCGTCGATTTATGGTGGAGAAATTGGCTTTAAAGGTCGTGGTGAGTTAGTGCCAGAGTATGCAAGCGTAGCATTCAATCTTAATGACCCTAAAAAAGTCTCGAAAATAGTAGAGACGGAATTTGGTTTTCACATAATACAACTTATAGAAAAGCGTGGCGACCGCATTAATACACGGCATATATTGTTAAGGCCAAAAGTGTCGGACAAGGATTTGACGGATGCTCTTAATAGACTTGATTCGATAAGAACTGATATTGTAGCCAATAAATTCTCATTTGAAATAGGTGCCCAATATATTTCTCAAGACAAGAATACCAAGAACAACAATGGTATGCTGGTAAACCAGCAAGTTGGCGGTACACGTTTTGAAATGTCGGCATTGCCACAAGAGGTTGCCAAAGTGGTTGACACATTGCAAGTAAATGAAATTTCCAAGCCATTTATAATGATAGACCAGAGTAACAACAGAGAGGTTGTGGCAATAGTGAAATTGAAGAACCGCATAGCTGGACATAAGGCCAATTTAAGTGAGGACTATCAAATGATACGTTCCATGTATGAGAACAGTGCGAAGGCACAGATTATAGAGGATTGGATAAAAAAGAAACAACAAGAGACCTTTGTTCGTATAGAAGATGGATGGAGAGATTGTGAGTTCAAATATGATTGGTTGAATAAGAACTGAACGCCTTGCTCGATAAGATGATTTTCAGAAATGCATTTAAAATAAAGGGGCATAAAGTCTTAATAGTGGCTTTATGCCTTTTGGCTGTTTCTTTGTCGGATGTGATATTCTCGGGAAATGCGTGGGCGCAGAATGGAGAAGGCATTAATAGAGGAATAAAGCCGCAAATACCGACGGCTAACCGTCAACAAAAGAACAAAGTGTTCCTTGAACACGCCGATGTCCTTGTTGCAGATGAAAAAATAAGCACGGAATATCAAATTCTGCGAGGGAATGTAGTGTTTAGGAAAGAGGGTGTGTTCATGTATTGTGACAGTGCTTATTTTTATGATTCAAGTAATTCACTTGATGCGTTCGGAAATGTCAAGATGAATCAGGGAGACACACTGTTTGTGTATTCTGATGTTATGTATTATAGTGGAATTGATGAAATAGCCAGGTTGCGGTATAATGTAAGGCTGGAAAACAAGGATATGACATTATATACCGACAGTCTTGATTATGATATGGTTGAAAATCTTGGGTATTATTTTGAAGGTGGGCGTATAGTGGATACTGAGAATGAATTGGTGTCGATATATGGCCAATATGACCCCGATACCAAAGATGCAGAATTCCTCTTTGACGTAGAATTGATTAACGAGAAATATGTAATGCATACCGACACGTTGCATTACAACACAGATACGCATATTGCAGATATTGTTGGGCCGACTACTATTGTGTCGGATAGCAATATAATATATTCACAACGTGGGTGGTATGATACAGAGGCTGATAATGCCACATTGTATGACCGTTCGTTGCTTGTTGGAAACAATGGAATAAAGCTTACTGGCGATACGTTGTATTATGACAGGATGGCAGGATATGGAGAAGCATTTGGCAATATGCTGCTAACCGACTCGGTACACAATTCATTGCTTGATGGTGATTATGGTTTCCATAACGAAAGAAAAAACAGTTCGTTTGCCACACTTAGGGCAAGGGCAAGGGAAATTAGTGAAGGCGACACGTTGTATTTACACGGCGATACTATTCGCACATATACTCTTGAAGATTCTTCAAGAGTGATGATTGCTGAGCCTAATGTGCGTTTCTTCAGGTTCAATATGCAAGGGTTGTGTGATTCCATGACATACGTTCAGCGAGATTCCATGCTGTATATGGATCGTCATGCAATATTATGGAGCGGTAACAGGCAAATTACTGGGAATTCAATCGACATACATATAAATGATTCTACCGCAGATTATGCCTTATTGCCTGATTATGGCTTCATGGCTGAATTTATAGGGGAGGTTTACTTTAACCAGTTGTCGGGAAAGGAGATGAAAGCTTATTTTGTCAATCAGGAATTGCGCAGGCTTGACGTAAGTGGAAATGTGCAGCTAATTATGTACCCAATGGAGGAAGACTCTACATATAACAAATTGGTAAATGCGGAGAGCAGTTACATGACAGTGCTGTTGAAACCAAAGCAAGAGGTTGAAAAAATCACAATGTGGCCCGAGGTGACAGGGAATGTAACCCCACTATACTTGACAAAGAAGTCTCAATATTACTTAGATGGATTTGCATGGTATGATGTGTTGCGTCCGAAGTCGCCTGATGACATATTTGTAATTCCAAAGGAGATGGAGGAATTGTTTAATGCTCCAACTAATTTGCGTCGTGTGCGTAAAAACTAACAAGATGAGTAAATATGAGTGATGTTATAAAATTATTGCCCGATTCTGTTGCTAACCAAATTGCGGCAGGAGAGGTGATACAGCGGCCTGCATCGGTCATTAAAGAACTTGTCGAGAATGCGATTGATGCCCATGCCGATGATATTACAATCGTGCTTAAAGATGCGGGCAGGACTTTGATTCAAGTTGTCGATAATGGAGAGGGCATGAGTGACACTGATGCGCGGTTGGCCTTTGAGCGGCATTCTACTTCTAAAATCAGGAGCGCATCTGACCTGTTCTCGCTGCACACTATGGGATTCCGAGGAGAGGCATTGGCTTCGATTGCGGCAGTATCGCAACTTGAATTGCGCACAACCAAACGAGGCAATGAAATTGGAACGCACTTAATCATAAGTGCTTCTAAATGCGAGAGCCAAGAGGCTGATGTGTGTCCTGTGGGATGTAATTTCATGGTTAAGAATTTGTTTTTCAATGTGCCGGCTCGTCGTAAATTTTTAAAGGCTCCAAAAATTGAATTGGCCAATATTGTGAAGGAGTTTGAACGATTGGCATTGGTAAATCCAATGGTGGAATTTACCATGCATAACAACGATTCGGTAATGTATAAATTGCAACCGGGAAATGTCAAGCAACGTATAATGCAATTGTTTGGCAACAAAATAGAAGAGCAGCTGATCCCGATTTCGATAGATACGACATTGGTGCGCATTGAAGGATTTGTCTGCAAACCTGAGAATGCAAGAAAAAGGAATTTTATTCAATATTTCTTTGTGAATGGGAGATATATGCGCCATCCTTATTTTCACAAGGCAGTATTGTCGAGCTATGAGCAGCTTATACCAGAAGGAGCTCAACCAAATTATTTCCTGTATTTTACGGTTGACCCAGAAACGATTGATGTAAATATACACCCCACTAAAACAGAAATAAAATTTGAAAACGAATTGCCAATATGGCAAATCTTGTCGGCGGCAATTAAAGAGTCATTAGGGCGTTTCAGTATTGTTCCATCAATAGATTTTGATACCGACGATGCTCCTGAAATACCGATTTTTCATGTGGATAATAACAGGACAAAAGAGTCGGTTCCTTCCATTGGAGGAAATTCTGGTGCATATAATCCATTCAAGGATGAAGACACTCAGAGCAGCTATCCTAAAATTGACCCAGTGGTGGATTGGGAAAAACTATATCAGCGCTTTGAGAAATCACGTATGGATAGTTTTGAAGGTGCCGAGACCGACATAAGTGATGATATATTTATCGAACCATCAGTTGAGCCAAACGACAACAATTCATTGCAATTGGGAAATGTGGATGATGGCAATTGCTTGCAGATTCAGAACAAATATATTGTTTCGCAAGTAAAATCAGGCTTGATGATAATTGATCAACATCGTGCGCACGTCAAGGTTCTGTTTGACAAATTCTTGAAACAGATATCTGGGCGTAGCTCTATTTCTCAACGTATAATGTTCCCTGAAATATTGCATTTGTCTGGGGCGCAGCAACTAATGCTAGAAAGTGTGCAAGAAGAATTAGAGAATGTCGGTTTCGATTTATCAAATTTGGGCAACAATGATTGGTCGATAAATGGAGTTCCGGCTGGCGTTGACGGCATAGATGTAAAAGATTTACTTTTGCAGGTGATAGATTCGGTAGCGGAAGGTGGAAAGAATGTAGCTGTTCGCATCAAAGAGCATATAGCAATGGTCATAGCAGAAAAGGCCGCCATTCCTTATGGACGAGCATTATCGGCTAAGGAAATGGATACATTAATAGGAAATTTGTTGCAACTCGATGCCCCCAATTATACACAGGACGGCAAGATTGTCATTAATATAATGACTATAGACAGCATCAATAAATTGTTTCAAGGATAAATTTGAGGCAGATAATATTTCCTATTATTTTGTGGAAAAAGATAAAATAGTTATTTTTGAACTCGAACTAATATCATTGGTAATGATGAGGATTTGTGTTTTTCTAATATTTGTCTTGTCATTTGTCTCTTCTTTTGGCTCTACTTTAGATGAGGCAAAAAAGGTGTATTTGACGGGTAATTATGAAGAAGCATTGCCTTTGCTTGAGGAGCAGTACAAGAAAAACAAGCGTAATGCTTCGGTTAATCAGTGGATAGGCGTTTGTTTATTTAACCTCGGGCGATATGACGATGCGCGAGATTATTTTGAGTATGCCAAATCAAGGAAAGTGGTTGGGGCTTATAAATACTTGGCTTTGTTGGACTTTTATTCTTATAAGTTTGATGACAGCAAAGAAATGTTTGGTGAATACAGGGCAGGATTAAAACGATTGAAAAAGGAGGTTCCCAAAGAAGTTGTTATGGCTGAGGATAAGTTAAGCAAAGCTAAAATAATGCTCGACCATGTTGAAAAAATTGCTATAATCGATAGTATTGTAGTTGACAAGGAAAATTTTTTTGAACATTATAAACTATCTTTAGGAGCTGGCTCTTTGAATGGCATAGATATATTGCCGTTTGAAATTGAGGATAGTGCAGCAATTGTATTTGAGCCTGAAAGTAAATCTAGACTTATGTGGGGTATGTCTTTGGCTGAGGAGGTTGACTCGGTTGATGGCATAGCGGAAAAGCATATTTATGAGACTCAAAAATTGTATGATGGTAGTTGGGATAGAGCAATTAAACTCGACGATAATATAAATATAGACGGAGATTCATCATATCCATATATGATGTCTGATGGAACTACTTTGTATTATGCGAATAATGGCTCGGAATCTATAGGAGGCTATGATATATTTATAAGCAGGAAAGATTCTGAAAGTGGCAAATTTTATTATCCTCAGAATATTGGTATGCCATTTAATTCACCATTCGATGATTATTTGTTAGTAATAGATGAATTTACTGGAGTGGGGTGGTGGGCCACCGATCGTAATCAGATTCCTGGCAAGGTTACCATATATGTTTATGTACCACAGTCTGTAAGGGTCAATTATAGTCCTGAAGACCCTAATTTGATGTCTTTTGCTAAAATAGAAGATATTAAATCTACATGGGATGGTAATGATTATACTGATAAACTGCAAGAAATAAAGTCTCTGTCGAGCAAGAAAAAAGAAGAACACAAGGACTTTGTTTTTCATTTATCGAATGATGTAACATATACTCGGCTTGAGCAATTTAAGAATAGAGAATCTCGTCATAGAATGGATGAACTTATGGTGCTACAGCAAAATAAAGCAAGCGACGAAGAACGGTTGCATCGTTTAAGATTGCAGTATTCAAAAGTTTCAGAAGTTCAGCGTAAATCGCTTGCTGGTGAAATATTAAGGTTGGAGAAAAAAGTAGATGCATATCCCGATGACATAGAACGCGTGGAGAATGCAATAAGACGGTTAGAACTTAAATAATAAACTTTTAATATCTATCTATGTTTGGAATGGAAATAACACTAATCCTGTTGGTGCTTGTAGTTCTTATTGCACTTGGCATTTTCTTTTATTACGTGCCATTCTTTTTGTGGATTTCTGCAAGGGTTTCAGGTGTAAAGATTTCGTTAATACAACTTTTCTTGATGCGTATAAGAAAAGTACCAGCCAATATTATTGTGAGGGCTATGATTGAAGCCCATAAAGCTGGATTAAGCGATGTAAATCGCGATGACTTGGAAGCTCATTATTTGGCTGGAGGCAATGTCGAAAAAGTAGTTCATGCTTTGGTTTCGGCTGCAAAGGCTAATATTGATTTGGGCTTTAAGATGGCTACGGCCATAGACCTTGCCGGAAGGGATGTGTTTCAGGCAGTGCAAATGTCGGTCAATCCCAAGGTTATAGATACGCCTCCCGTAACAGCTGTTGCTAAAGATGGAATACAGTTGATTACTAAAGCACGTGTGACTGTCAGGGCTAATATTCGCCAGTTGGTTGGCGGTGCGGGTGAGGATACAGTTTTGGCTCGAGTTGGGGAAGGTATAGTTTCATCAATAGGCTCTTCTGAAAGTCATAAACAAGTTTTGGAAAATCCCGATTCAATATCAAAGTTAGTGTTAAAAAAAGGTCTTGATTCAGGAACGGCATTTGAAATATTGTCGATAGATATTGCAGACATTGATATAGGGAAGAATATCGGTGCCATGTTGCAAATGGACCAGGCGCAGGCCGATAAAAACATTGCACAAGCAAAGGCTGAAGAAAGGCGTGCTATGGCAATAGCTCTTGAGCAAGAAATGAAGGCTAAAGCACAAGAAGCAAAAGCCAAAGTCATAGAAGCTGAGGCCGAAGTTCCTAAAGCCATGGCTGAGGCATTCAGAAGTGGGAATCTGGGTATAATGGATTATTACAAAATGAAAAATATAGAGGCTGATACCACTATGCGAGAGGCAATTGCCAAGCCTACAACAGCTCAAGGAAAATAAGAATTTAGTATTGGCCGTCAGTATTTTGGTATTGACGGCCATTTTTTGAATATTAAAATTATGGTTGATTTTAAGAATATCATAGCGAAAAGTAAATTATACAATTTCCATTCGCATACGCAATTTTGTGATGGCCATGCAGCAATGGAGGATTTTGTTAAGGAGGCAGTAAGCGAAGGGTTTACTGATTATGGCTTTAGTCCTCATTCTCCCATACCATTCAAGTCTTCTTGCAATATGAGCAAAGAGGCCGTTAATGATTATATTGCTGAATATAAGCGTCTAAAGCAACTATATGGGGAGAAGGTAAATCTTTATTTGTCCATGGAGATTGATTATTTGGGTGATCAATGGGGCGCATCTAATGAATATTTCGACTCGCTGCCATTAGATTACCGCATAAGTTCAGTACACTTCATTCCATCGTTTGTCGACAATAAAATGTATATCGATATTGATGGAAACTTTCCTGCTTTTGTACAAAAAATGAAATTGTATTTTAATGATGATATTAGGGCTGTTGTAGAAAGTTTTTATAATCAGTCCCTAAAAATGATAGAGGCTGGAGGTTTTGATATTATTGGACATTTTGATAAAATTGGGCACAATGCAAGTCACTTCAAAAATGGGATAGAGGAAGAAGATTGGTATAGGCTGTTGTTTAAACAATTGTTTGAGGCTATAATGGATAACCATCTCATTATAGAAATTAATACTAAAGCTTACGTTGAACATAATCGTTTCTTCCCAAATTTGAAATATTTTGATATGCTTAAAAAAAGTGGAGCGATACTGCTTATTAATTCTGATGCACATCGTCCCTCGCTAATAAATTCGGGGCGTTTCGAGGCTATGCGCTTTTTGGACCTGGATTAATTCTTTTTTAAATGTATTGATTGACAGGGTATTGCTATTTTGTGTAAATTTTTTTTGAAAAAAGTTGCGAAAAAATTTGGTTTGTGGGGGAAAATGGTAGTACCTTTGCAACCGCAAACGGGGAACGGCGGTTCCCTCCGCGGAAAAAGCCCCACGGGGATTTGGCG
>CALUIB010000011.1 GCA_944320595.1 uncultured Muribaculaceae bacterium
AGGCGCAGCGTGTATTATGGAAATATACTGCAAGTCGAGCGCAATACAAAACAAATTGATTTGTTTTTATTGCCGAGGCGCAGCGTGTATTATGGAAATATACTGCAAGTCGAGCGCAATACAAAACAAATTGATTTGTTTTTATTGCCGAGACGCAGCGTATGTGTGCCAGTATAAAAATTTATTTGTCGCCGTAATGGCCGTATGCTGCAACTAATATAACAGTCAGACCCCATCATCAATTTTATACACTAATCTATGTTTCATAGTTATGCGCCTTGACCACAATCCGTTTTTATCTTTTTTCAATTGTTCTGGGTGTCCTGTCCCTGTGGTAGGGTGTTCCGATAGCTCGGAAATCAATTTCAATGCTTTCTTATATGTCGCCAGTTCGTGTTTTTTAAGCAGAGATAAATCTTTTAATGCAATATCAGTGTATTTCAACTCATATTTCATAATGTGTCGATATATCTGTCAAGTTCCTCGATGCTACTGAATTTGTGTGTTTTTCCGTCTCTTGCCTGTTGCAACGACTCCTCGATTTTTGCCTTGATTTCGGGGGTAAAATACAAATCATCGGCATCGATAGGAGTTATTGCATATACCTTGTTGCCTCTACGTATTACTATGTTTTCTCCTTTGTCGGCTAAATCAAGTATAGAAGCCTGCTTGTTCCTAAATTCTCTTGTTGAAACCTGTAACACTGCCATAGCGGTTTTTTCGTTATATGTTTATGCACTTGGTGCAAATATACTGGATATTTACAAAAGTGCAAAATATTTATTGTCATAAACTGAAAAGTATAGGAATTCATTGTTTTTCGATTAGCACGGTGGCGTAGGCGGCTATGCCTTCGCCGCGGCCTGTGTATCCGAGGCGTTCGGTGGTGGTGGCTTTTATCGACACGCAGTCGGGGTCGCAGCCTATGCAGCGAGCCAATTCGGCCTGCATGGCAGGCACATGTGGGTTGAGCTTTGGCTGCTCGGCACACACGGTGATGTCGGCGTTGCCAAATTCATAACCTTTTTCCCTCACTAAGCGCATCACCTCTACGAGCAGCTTACGGCTGTCGATGCCCTTGAACCGAGGGTCGGTGTCGGGGAAGTGGTAGCCGATGTCGCGCAGGCAGGCCGCGCCGAGCAGCGCGTCGCACAGCGCATGTATAAGCACGTCGGCATCGCTGTGGCCCAGCAGGCCCAGCGTATGGGGTATTTTCACCCCGCCGAGCCATAGTTCACGCCCTTCCACGAGGCGGTGAACGTCGAATCCCATTCCAACTCGTATCTTCATCGTCTTGTCGTTATTACCTGCGTCCGAGCAGTTCCTTTATTCCGTCCATGTCGAATGTGAGCGTAAAGCGCAGCGTCTGGTCGAGTGGGCTGCTTTGCGCCGTGGCTATCATGTAGGCGGCATCGAGCCTCACCACGTTGAGGGCGAAACCTGCGCCGAGGCCGAAATACTTGCGGTCGCCCTTCATGGCGTTTTCGTAATAGTAACCGCCGCGCAAGAAGAATTGCTGGTTGTAATTGTATTCAAGTCCCAGCGAGAAATTTATTTCCTTCAGCTCCTCGCTCATGCCGCCGGGGGCATCGCTGAAGGAGTTGAAGATGCCGCTTATGGGCGACATGTCGCGCCACTCTTGCAGCGCATCTTGATAGGCAACGTCGTCTTCATAGTCCGATGCGCGAGGCCGCGTGGGCACGAGCAGCTTGTTAAGGTCGAGCGACACGGCCAGGTTGTGGTAGTCGGCAAGTGGGAACACGAATGTGGTGCCGAGTTTCAAGTTGGTGGGCAGGAAAGCCGACTCGGTGCCGCCGTCATAGGAGACCTTGGAACCGATGTTGGAGATGTTGAATCCCCACGACCACTGGCACTCGTTACGTCCGATGATGGGGTAGGTGGTGTAGTAGCCCGAGATGTCGGCGGCAAATGCCGATGCCCCGCTCAGCGCCTCGTCGGAGCCTTCGTTGAAACCGAGATTGGAATATATGTATCGCAGCACCACGCCCATCGAGAATTTTTCGCTCAACTTGCGCGAATAGCCCACGTCGAATGCCATTTCGTAGGGGTTGACCGACGAGAGCTGGTTGCCGCCGTCATCGTATGTGCCTATCTCACCAAGTGTGAAGTAACGCAGCGATGCGCTTACGGCCTGATTGTCTTCGCTGCCAAACTTCCAGTATCCGGCCACGTTGAGCAGGGCGATGTCGTTGACAAGCTTGCGCAGCCACGGTGTGTAAGAAAGCGACACGCCTGCCGAGCTGTAGGCAAACGCATACTTCGAGGCGTTCCAGAATTGCGAGTTCACGTCGGGGTCGGTGGCGGCACCAATGTCGCCCATCGATGCTCCGCGGGCATCGGGGGCTATGCTGAGTGATGTCACGCCGGTGGTCACGGGGTTGAACTCGTTTTTCACGCCGTTTTGCGCCGCAGCCGTTGTGGCCAAGGCGAAAAGCATGGCGAGTGTTATTGCTATTTTCGTACTTTTCATTAATCAGTTTTTAAATTACCTATTTTACATAACTGCAAAACAGCCCGTTTTATTGTGTGCACGGCCAAGCTTTCATTTCACTTTCATCTTCAATACTTCGCGCCCGGCAAGTGTGGCCGTGATGTGCGTGTCGATGGCCAGCGGCATTCCTTGCGACGGGCGGCTAAGGTATATGTAGTCGCCTATCTTCAGCGTCATGTACCGGCTCACATATTCTATAAGCTCGTCGATGCCGCGGCCGAGCAAGGCGGTGCTGCCCGAAAAGCGCGGTTGTCCGTCGATGGCTACTTCGTAGGCCAATCCTCCGTCGTCGCCCGTGGAGGATAGTTCGCCAAGCTCCACGAAGTCGCCCAAGATGGCCGCCCCGTCGAATGCGTGGCCAAGCGCGCCGGCAACGCCCTCGGCCTCCACTGCCAGCCCCACGGTGAGCTGGTCGTAATAGCGCGGTGCGAACTTGCGGGCTATGTTTTTCCCCAAGCGGCACACATGGGCCACCACGGTGGGGTAGGCCACAAAGCGCGGTGCAAAGTCGGGCACGAAGAATGGTTTCCCGTCTTTGAGTAGCGACGAGTCGGCCATGAGGCACACTTCGGGCATCGGTTCGTTGTCGCCCGTCCCGTAATTTCCTAAAATTCCTATTATCTTCATTTCAAAAACCTGTGCCTGTCGTCAAGGCGGTTATACATTACTGCAAGGTGGGCATAAATCGACGTGTTTTGTATTACAATGTCGCTGCTCGCCTTTATGCGGAATGGCGTGAAGTTCCATATAGCTTGCAGGCCGCAGGCTATCATGGTGTCGGTGGCATCTTGCGCATGTTCCACCGGCACGGCCAGTACGCCAATTTCGGTGTCAAGCTCCTTTTGCTTTGCGCTTAGCTTGTCCATGCTATACACTGGCACGCCGCGTATGCTGCGGCCTATCACTGCCGGGTCGATGTCGAACCCGGCCACGATATTAAGCCCGTACTGCAGTAACCCCTGGTCTTGTATGAGTGCCGACCCAAGGCTGCCCACACCTATCATGAACGCCCGGTGCTCGATGCTGAACCCAAGAAAGTCGGCAAGTTCGCCCACCAGCGTGTCCACCTCGTAGCCTATGCGAGTTTTCCCCTTTATGTTGAGGAACGACAAGTCTTTGGCAATCTGCGAGGCATCCACGTTTATCTCCTTGGCAATCTGCGTGGACGACACATATTCCACCCGTTGTGACTTTAGCAGCCTCACGTAGGCCAGATACCACGGCAGCCGCCGCAGCGTGGGTTCGGGCAGTATGATTTTTGCTACATTCTTCGGCTCCATAGCGTATGTATAGTGCTTTTTTCCCTGCAAAGTTATAAAATTCCGCGCCAATAGCCAACTGCCATGTATTCATGGAGAAAAACGCAGGCAAGGCCGCGTTTACAGCAGACCTTGCCTGTGTCTTATTGATTTTTGCCTTCTATGGAAAAGACTGGAGGCTTATTCTAAGATGTACAGTGCGCGTGGGGCGAATTGCATATTGGGCAAGATAGTGATTTCCTCGCCTGTGAGTACGTCGTGCAAGGCTATGCCGGGTTGCATGATTTCGGAGTAAATCGACATATCTATGTCGAGTGTGCGGTCGGTGCCGTTCATTATCACTATCACGCGCTTGCCATTTAGGCTGCGTTCATACACATACATACCGTTTTCAGGCATGAAGTGCTTGAGCGAGCCATGGGCTATCACATCGTTGCCACGCCGCCACTGTGCAAGGCGGCTCAGGAAGTCGAACGCCTCGTTTTGCAGTTCGCTGCGGCCTGCTGCCGTGAATTCGTTGCGGCTGTCGCCAGGGAAACCGCCGGGAACGTCTAGGCGGATGTCGCCGTCAGAGCGTTTCTTGTCGCCGAACATCAGTAATTCGGTTCCGTAATAAATTTGTGGTATGCCGCGTGTGGTGAGCAGGAATGCCATGCCCTGTTTCCACGAGCCGAGGTCGGTAGGCTTTGTGAGCAAGAAACGGTCGGTGTCGTGGTTGTCGAGGAATGTGAGCACCTTTTGTGGGTCGGCATACACGTAGTCGAGCGACATGCGGTTGTATATCTCGTTCAGTCCCTTTCCATATTGTTGCGTGTCGCCATGGAATGCGCTGTTGGCCATCAGCATTGTCGGGAAATCCATCACCGTCGGTAGTTCGGGGTTGCCATTGGTGTTTAGGCGGTTGCCTCCCTGCCAGTAGGCTGTGCCTGCCACGTCGCCATACCAGCATTCGCCCACAATGTTGTAGCCAGGATATTCAAGTTGCACGTCCTTTATCCATTGTGCCATGGGTTCCATGTCGGCGTATGGGTAGGTGTCCATGCGAATGCCATCGATTTTGCTGTATTCTATCCACCATATAGAGTTCTGTATCAGGTACTTCATCACGTGCGGGTTGCTTTGGTTAAGGTCGGGCATCGACGGCACGAACCACCCTTTCACGGTGCGCTCGTAGTCATAGTTGCTTGCATACGGGTCGTTGATGGTTGACAGGCGGAAGTTGGTCATCAAGTCGCCGTCGGGGTGGTTGAACCAGTTGCGCGAGGGCATATCGTGCATCCATGGGTGTTCGCTGCCGCTGTGGTTGAATATCATGTCCATCACCACCTTCAGACCGCGCTTGTGAGCCTTGGCTATGAGTGCGGCATACTCCTCGTTGGTACCCAAGCGTGGGTCAACGCGGTAATAGTCGGTAGTGGCGTAACCGTGGTATGAGCCGCCGGGCATATCGTTTTCAAGCACAGGGTTGAGCCATATAGCAGTCATTCCCAATGAGTCGATGTATCCCAGGTGGTTTTCTATCCCTTTCAGGTCGCCGCCGTGCCGCCCGCTGGGGTCGTTGCGATTGACCGCGACAGGGAACTTCATGCCGGGAACCACGTTGTTGGTGGTGTCGCCGTCGGCAAATCGGTCGGGCATTATCAGGTAAAGCACGTCGGCCGAGGTGAACGGCGTGGGCTGCACTCCGTCGCGCTGTTTCAGCTCATATTTAACTGTTGTGGATTTTTTGCCGGTCTTGAAGAATATATCCATTTTCCCGGCAGTGGCCGACCGTGCCACGTTCAAGTAGATGATTTGGTAGTTGGGGCTGTCGAGCCGCACCACACTGTCGATGGTCACGCCCGGATAGCTCACCGATGGCTCGGCATCGCGTATCTGCGGCGCATTTACCAGCAATTGCACACTTGTATTCTTCATTCCTGCCCACCAATAAGGAGGGTCGATGCGCACGTCGCTGTTTTTCTCTGTCTTCTTGGCCGATGCCCCGATGCCGCACAGCAGCATCAGCATCACTGCCACAATAGTTTTCAGGCTTGTTTTCATGTAAATAACAATATAAGTGAATATTATGTGTATCTTGGAAAAAGACCACCGCAAGTTACGAAAAATATGGCACACGGGCAATAAAAACCGGGCCTGTGCGGTAGCAAAATACGATTAATTCTATTATTTTTGCACATATTTATCATTATTGGTACAATAACTATCACAGGAAACGCACCTACACATCAATGTTACGCCACATCATAACGGTTTTTGCCATAATGGCATCATGCCTTGCTACCCTGAAAGCCGCCAACGACCCCGACCCGCTCCCCGACAGCCTGCTGACCGAGGACAGGGTGTATGAACTCACATTCTCCGACCCCGAGCTTGCCGGCCGCATAATAAGCGAAATGCGGCGCAGGCAGGTGGAGCCGAAGCACGAACTCGACATTTTGGAGGGCGACTTGCTGGTCAACAACCATTACTTCGACGAGGCCGCCGAACTTTACCTTGCGGCACTGGCCAGCGACTCGGTGAGTACCGACCCCGATGCCCACATGGGCGTGCTGCACAGGCTGATAACCTGCTACGACGGCAAGCACGACGACCGCAATACCACAAAATACGTGAAATTGCTGCTCGACGAGGCGCGGCAGCACGGTAGCAAGCACATGGAGTCGATAGCCATGTTCAACATGGGCAAGCTTACTTATTACCAGGAGGACAAGGAACTTGGCTATGAACTGATAAAAGAGGCGATTGCCTTGATGGAGCGTAGCGATTATGCCTATAAATACGACAATCTGAGATATGAATACAACACGCTGCTGATAATGCAGCAGCGCGACGAGCGGTATGAGGACGCATTGGCCACACTTGCGGCTTTGGAAAGGGTGGTCACGGCATCGACCGAGGAGGAACCCGAAATCGACAACCTTGCGCAGAAGGAACTCAAGACGCTGTATGCCCAGCAGGCCTTGATACTGCGCAAGCTCGGGCGTATGCCCGAGGCCGAGGCCGCATACGCCAAGTGGCTGGCCGTTGCACCCGAATACACTGCCGACGACTACATTATATGTCCTTTCTTAGTGGGTACCGGACGCATGGCAAAGGCGGTGGCCATATACACCGCGCACGAGCAGCAGCTGCGCAGCCGCGGCGACACCATAAGCTATCACGCCCGCCAGATGCTGCGGTCGATGGGGCTGATATATTACCGAATGGGGAAATACAAGAATTCGGCCGAATACTTCCTGAAGATGGCCAATGTGACCGACAGCTTGAAGACACGCGAGCAGGCAAGTTCGGCGCAGGAACTGGCCATGGCTTACGAGACGCACAAGAAGGAAGCCGAACTTGCGGAACGAGCCAACAGTATCAAGGTGCGCAATGCGTGGCTTGTTGGGGCGATGGCCGCATTGGTGTTGCTCTTGGTGCTCATGTGGAGGCAGGTGCGCTATGGACGGCTGATAAAAAAGAAGAACTTGGCATTGGTGGAAAACATACAAGAACTGTTGCGCTATAAAATAGAATTCGACGCGATGAAGCAGCAAGCCTCCAAGATGGGCGGCGGCGGTGCGGTTGCCGGTGCCACTGACGTGGAAGATGGCGGCCTGTCGGATTATGAAACCGAGAACCGCCGCATATTCGAGATGCTCGACAGGCAGGTCAACGACCGCAGGCTGTTCCTTAATCCCGACTTGACGCGCGACGACCTTGTGCGCGTGGCGCATACCGACAAGAACCGCCTTGCCAAGATAATGCAGCAGCACGAATATGCCAACACGTCGGACTATGTTAACCGAAAACGCCTCGATTACGCGGCAGCCGAACTTGAGGTACACCCTGAATGGACTATCAACGCAATAGCCGAATCGTGTGGGTTGCCCAATGTACCCACGTTCAACAGGCTATTCCGCAAGCGTTTTGGCATGACCCCTTCGGAATTTCGCAAGGCTTTGGACGGCAAATTGTAATAGTCTGTGTTATAGTCGTATATCTATTTTTTGATGACAAAATAGTATATCCTTTTGACAAAATAGTATATCTGTGAGGCGCAATTCCTTGGCGGCACGGGGCGCGGTGGCTACATTTGCATTAGCAAATAGGAAGTAGTGACCAACCCTGACTGCCATGAGGACACTTCCAACCAAAAAACAAGTAAGTTCGGGGGGCAAGCTCCAGCAGAAGTTTATGCGCGCACAGGTGCAAAAAAAGATGTTAGATGTTTGTTTTTTCAGAAAAGGGGGAGACCGCTTATAGCAGCGTCTCCCCCCACTTGTTTTTCCACTTGATATGTCTTTGGAAATTATGGCACCACATCCTTGCAGGATGGGCATTTAAACGATTGTCACCGGGCCATCACCTTCAGCGTGACGTTGCCCACGCGCAGCAAGTAAACGCCGGGCTGCAAGCTGACGGGGATAAAGCCGCCGGTGCAGTTGCTGCTTGCAACCACCTGCCCCGAAATGGCATATACCGTGGCCGCGCCGTCAATGTCGCCCGAAAGCTGTATGCCGTCGGCAGTAACGGTATAAGTGAGCGCGGCAGCCTCTATCTCATTGATGCCCGAGGGTGTCTCGCCATTTTCGAGTATTGCCTTGAACCCATAGTCGCCATACTCTTTTAGATAAGCGTCCTTGCAGCCCATGGGCGCATATACCGTGATGCTGCCAGGGTACTGGAACGACGATTCATCGAGTGTCGGCGGAACCTCGGTGGTGAATATCAGCGTAGTCAGCGAGCCGCACATGAGGGCTGCGTTCACGCCTATGCTCTTCACACTTGCGCCGAATGTGATTTTTGTCAAGTGGCCACACCCCATAAAGCAGCGGTCGGGGATAGTTTCCACGCCGTCGGGAATGGCCAGTTCTTTTAGTTCGGAATAGATAAATGTGCTCTGTTCAAGCGTGGTCAACGATGCGGGCAGGTTCAACGTAACCACGGGGCTTTCATTGAACGCGCGGCTTCTTATGGTGGTCACACCTTCGGGTATGGTCACCGTGGTGGCCGTGGCAAACACGTTGTCAACGCCGTTGCCTATGGTCGTCACGCCGTATGTCACATCTTCATAGTCAACCGTTGCAGGCACGGCAACTTCGGCATCTTTGCTGCCGCAGGCAATCAATGCCACCTCTGCGTCCTCGCCAATTTTCTCGTAAGTTAACCCGTCAACCGTAAATTCGGTCACCTCCGGGTCGGGTGTTTCGCCGCCTTCATCTTCCACAATATCGGCAAAGCCGAAACTGCCCCAAGCCTCCTGGTAGGCGGCCAGGGTGCCGGCCGGCACGGTCACCGTTACTATCGAAGCCTTGGCCACGCCGTCGGTGCCGAAGATTTGTTCATCGAGTTGCGGCGGAGTAGTGGCTTTTACCACCAAATCAGACAGCGCGCCGCAGCCCGTAAAGGCTTGCGCGCCAACGCTCTTTACGCTTTCGCCAAGCGTGAGCTTGTATAATCCGCCACAGGCAAAAAAGCACATGGATGGCACGGCCTCCACCTTGTCGGGGATAACCAGTTCGCTCAATCCCATGCATTGACAGAATGCGACGCTATTGATGGTGGTGAGCGTTGACGGCAATGTAAGTTCGGTAATTCCGGCCATCGAGAATGCGTAGGTGTTGATTGTGGTCAAGCCTTCGGGTAGAATGACAGCGGTAACACCGCTCATGAACACATCGGCACCGTTGCCTATGGTGGTGACGGCATACGTCTCCCCCTCATGTTCCACACTTGCGGGAACATTCACCGTCCCGCTGTAACCGTTGGCTACGAGCGCAACTTCCCCATCGGCTAGGATTTCATACTTCAGCCCGTCGGCTGTGGTGAAGTCATCGCCTACTGCCGCGGCACTTGCTGCCAATGGCATGGCCAATGCCAACCCTGCAACAAGGGCTGTGCGCTTTAATGAATAGTAAAAAGTCTTCATATCAAAAAAGTTTTTATTTGGTATATATAAACAAAAAAATTGGTCTTTGCATTGCCCTGATTGAAGTTCCACACAACCACATTCCTACCTGTGGCAAAGTTAATGAAATTTCTGCCATGCCAAATGTTTTCATAAATTTTTCTCGGGAATTTACGCAACAACATCTCCTTGCCGGAAAAGTGAACCCGATTTACTGGAAATCGGAGCATCATTCCACCGGCGAGACTGAAATCACATAAAATCAGCACATTCACTTGCTCCTCCGAGCGTGAATGTGCGATAATAAAAGACCAAATAAAAACTTTTTTGTTCCAATGCCCGCTACCTATATTCACATACACGCTCTACGGGCAAGCTCGCCAAGCCATTCATTCGTCTGCCGCCTTGCGCATAATGCCTTGATATACACAAAATAACGGCCTAAAGTAGCTGCTCAGAATGGCTTAGCTAATCCGTCTCTTAGCAAGAGACGGATTAGTTCATATTATTTTATAGCCTTGTAACTTTATGTTTTTCAACAAAACCGTTGGTTTTAAGTCGTATAATGCAATTTTTTAGAAAAATTTATTACTCGTAATTTCCTCTGTTTCAATATTTATTTTATATATTTGCAATGAGCAATCCGTCTCTTTGAGACGGATAATCAGATAGCTTTATTTACACTCCGTTACTAATTAACCGTCATTAATTTAAAATCTAACAACTTCAAACTTTTTACTTTATGAATAATAAACTTTTTTATTGCGTGACGGCCGCACTGTTCGTTTCATGCTCGCTCCTGGCATTCGGCAGCAGCCCGCAAGAGCAAGTTGTGATGCCAGTTGTGACAGAAGGGTATGAGCACGCAAAGCTGCT
Organism: uncultured Muribaculaceae bacterium; assembly: GCA_944320595.1. Classification (GTDB taxonomy): domain Bacteria; phylum Bacteroidota; class Bacteroidia; order Bacteroidales; family Muribaculaceae; genus Avimuribaculum. Next base: position 10,541 of record CALUIB010000011.1, read on the forward strand.
CGACAAGAAACTGTTGAACCGCATGGCCGACAATGTGGAGCTTAACGTGGTATCGTCAACCATGACTCCCGAAGGCAAAGTGCTGGAAACGGTGGAGGAAGACGGCTTGGTGTTCAAGTATATGCGCGACCCGCAAACGCCGCGGCCCACATGGAAACAATTGGTGAAAGGCCGTGTGCTGCCAAAAGCCGAAACGGGTGGCGACGAGATTTCCACCGAGGACATACTGTTTGAAAGTTTCGAGGACGCACTCGGCCCCGACAAAGACCCCGATTGGCAAATATGGTTGCCTGAAGGCTGGTACCAATTTTCTCGTGCCGGAAATACATTCATGCCCGAGGACGGCTCCACAACCAAGATTTGGCGGCTGTCGGAAGGCGCAATATCGGGAGTTCCCGACGGCAGGTATTTAATGTGGCTCAATGATGAAATGGAGTCGGAGTTCATAGGGAAATCATGGCATGACGAATGGCTTGTGTCAAAGCCGTTCACGCCCGACCAGTATTCGCAACTTGAATTTTACTTTTGGTACTGCCCGGCATTCATGATTGACAACGTGTATGACCGCAACCCCACCTCGACGTTCAAAATCCACGTTTCGCACGACGATGGCGAGACCTGGGAAGAGATATGGGATATACAAGACTCGATAAAGAACATGACCGTGCAGGAAATCAACACCAACGATGGCACGTTCATACGCGCCGTGTGGCACACCTACCGTTTCGGCATCAGCCAGTTTGCCGGGCAAAACATAAGGCTCGCATTCCACATCGAGAGTATTACCGGCACATCGCAATCGGTGGCACTCGACCGCGTGGTGGTGCGCGGCCCCGACCCGCAGGCATCTTACCTGATGCCCAAGGGGTTCTTCCGCTGGATGTATGGCCCCGACCTGCTGTTCCCGTCGGTCAACTCGCAGATGCTCACGGCAGCCCTTGCTCCGGCATACGCGGAAAGCACTTGGCAAAATACATCGAACGACGAGTGCGATACATTCAAATGGAGCTTCGCCAATCCCGACGGCTCCGACTCGCCGCTGACATTCTCCGATGCCGAGCCGGCGATGTCGTACCCCTACTGCCAAGCCCCGTACCCGATACTTGAGGCCGCCAACGAAGTGCCGCAGTTCACCGACAGCTACCAGGCCGCCGAAACCGGATATGGCTACGTGCAGTATGGCGGCAAAGCCGTGGCCAGCGGATTGGATATGGGCGTGGGCACGTTCGACATGAACAAGGGGTTCGGCGTAGGGCTTGTGTCCGAGGAGTCGGACAGCTGTTTCCTCTTCGGCAACGGCAGCCGCGACAACTGGCAACGCTACAAGCTGAAGGGACTCGCCAATATGTTTGACAAGCCTGTGCGCCCATACCTGCTTAAGAGCGTGTGGGTGAAAGCCGTCAACGTGTCGTGCGCCGACGATGCTGTGCTCACGCTCACGGTGTGCCGTGTCGATGACTATGGCAATGTATATACCTCCGAGCCGCTCGCCGAGGCCACCTGCTATGGACACCAAATCGAGGAGATATACGACGACGGGCGGTTCAAGTTCTATAACATACCGTTTGAGATAACCGTATTCGACAAAGACCTCGGATTGTACGTCGATGCCCCACTCGCAATTTCCGACCAGGTGCTAATCACCATCCGCGGTTTCGATGATACCGAAATGTTCCCGTCGATAGGTGTCAGCTACCAGGCCAACGACCACGACTTGGGCGAAAACCACGCATACGTGTATGTAAAGCCGCGCAACCAGCCCGAAGAGTTTCATGCACTGCCCGACCTTTTCGGCGGCCAGCTGAGAACTTCATTTAACATGAGCCTTAATGCCATATACCCCTTCATGATGCTTGAATCGGGCGAATCGACTATCGCTTTCGGCAAGGGTGGAGGTGAACGGTCGGTAACGCTCAACTACTACGGTTTCTATGGCACATTCGACGAAGACTGCTACATAACCGAGATGCCCGACTGGGTGGAAGTGCGTGAAACTGGCATCGACGGCACACTCCACACAATTGCCGTCGTGGCCGACCCGATGCCCGATGGCATGAACAGCCGCTCGGGTGAAATCATAATCGAGTCGGACGGCAACGCCCCGCTCACCCTCACCGTGACGCAAGACTTGACTACCGGCATCACTCAGGCTGCTGCGAGCCAAGGCATAAAAGTCACTCGCGACGGCGACAACTTCACTTTCACATTCGGCGGTTGCACGTATGCTGCTGCACGTGTGGTTTCGGCCACGGGGCAGGTAGTAGGCAACATTGTTGCTGATGGCAACAGCTGCCACTTCGATGCAAGCGGCCTTGGCAACGGCATATACTTTGTGCAGTTTACAGGCGACGAGGCAAGCGAGACATTGAAAATAATTAAGTAACACACACATTTAAACGACAGATTGCATTATGAAACAATACATATTGGCATTGCTGCTGACTATGCTCTGCCCGGCACTGTTCTACGGGCAAGACACATACTTCACCTACCAGTCGGGCGAAAACGAACTGCGGTTCCGCCTGCTCGACGACGGCACAGTGGGATTGGTGGGCAACCCCGACTGGCGATATACCGGCGACGTGGTGGTGCCGCCTGCTATTCAGGCCGATGGAAAAGCTTACCGCGTGACCGCGACGTGTGGCGGCGGCGACGATGACGACCCATACTACGAGGGTACCGACGCAACGTCGGCTTTCAACGCAAGTTCCATCGACAGCGAGGGGCTGCGCAGCATCACTCTGCCCGAAGGGCTGCTGCATATAGCCAACTTCTCCTTCTACAAAGTGCCGGTCAAGGAATTGAAAATACCCTCAACGGTTGAGACAATCGGGCAAATGTCGTCGATGGGTGAACTGCTCTCGCTCGAATACCCCGAAAAGGTGACTCGCGTGGTGGCCTACGGGTTCTACATTTTCCCGAAACTCGAAACCGTGATACTGGGGCCGAATGTCAGTTACATCGAGGAACCGGCATTCATCAATTGCGGCAGCCTGAAGCGCATATACTTCAAGGCAAAGGAGCCGCCCGTGCTCGAAAAAGACCCGTTCGACCAATTAGGTATATGGGATTTGTCAAAAATTACAGCCTACGTTCCCAAGGGGTGTATTGATGCATATAAGGAGGCCTGGCCCGACTTCGAGTTCACCTACGCGGAAGTTGATTACAGCGGCATCGATGACGTTACCGGCGGCGACGAAGTTATTGCCACTTGTAACTCATCGGGAATACACGTGGCAAATGTCACTGGGCCTGTCACAGTGGGATTGTATGACACGCTGGGCCGCGCCATCTATACAGGCACTGTTGACCACGACACCACAATACCGCTGGAACTCGCAACTTCGCAAATCTACATACTCAAGGCGGGCAACAAATGCACAAAAATAATTGTCAAACACTAATTTTCTTGTTACTATGAAAAAGTTTTACTTCCTAAGGCGGCTTTCATGCACAGCCTTGCTGGCGGCAGCATTGCCACTTGCTGGCGGCGCAGCCGTGGGCGACATGTTCACCGCAGATGGCTTGAGTTTCCAAGACCTCGGCAACAACGAGGCGGCGTTGGTGAAACCTGCCGACAGCGACTACAGCGGCCAAATCACCGTTCCTGCAACGGTTGACAACGGCGGAACCACCTACAATGTCACCACCATCGGCGACGGCTCCAACATCGTGTTCAAGTCGGGCGTATCGATGGTAACGCTGCCCGAAGGTATTACCACGCTAAAGTCAAACGCCTTTGGCAACAACTTTGCCCAATACTACGACGGTGAAAAAACTGTGGCACTGCCATCCACATTGACCACATTGGAGTCGCGGTGTTTCAATATGACGCAAATCACTAAGCTCGAAATACCCGACGGGGTTACCGAAATCCCGGCAACCTGTTTCCCCGACAATATGAACTTGGTGGAAGTGACATTCGGCTCGAATGTCACCACGATAGGGAACAATGTGTTCCAGAATGCATGGTCGTTGACAGCCCTCCACATCAAGACTGCCACTCCGCCTGCCGTAAGCGGAACCATCTTCCCCATGTATGCCTCCTATTGTTCGGTATATGTTCCCACTGGCAGCAAAGCCGCATACGAGGAGGCTTGGGCATCGCAAGGATTTAAGGAATACATCGAGGAGGGCGGTGTCATGCCTCCCGACCCGGAGCCTGTGGGGCCGCAAGTGGGCGATACCATTCAGGTTGACGACGGCACTGGCCGCATGATGAAGTATGAGATAACCGGCATCGACGAGCAGCCCACCCTGGAATTGCTCAACAACGGCTACTCGGGCGGCGTGATAGTCCCAGCCACGGTGGAATATGAAGACGTCACATTTGCCGTGGACGAGATTGGCATATCGGTTTTCGGGTCTAACGTGACTGCCGTGGAACTTCCCGAGGGGATAACAAAACTGAATTACGGTTCATTTGATATGTGTCCCATCACCGAGCTTGAATTGCCGTCAACTCTTACCGACCTTGGCAGCAACATGACGTTCTTCAACTTCACCAAGCTCGACTCGCTTGCCATACCCGACGGCGTGGAAGTAATCCCACAGCACTGTTTCTTCTCGTCGTTCAGTCTGACGGCCATCACCCTTGGCACTGGCGTGAAGAGAATAGATGCAAACGCGTTCAAGCAATGTGGGGGGCTTACCAAGCTGTATATGAAAGCAACCGTGCCTCCCACGCTTGCCGAAGATGCCTTCGAGGAAGGCACTGAAATGGGATATGCCTGTCCGGCAAAGCAAGTCACCGTGATTGTGCCAAAGGGGAGCAAGGATGCCTATCTTGAGGCGTGGGGTGACTATGGATTTAGTGCGATTATCGAAGAAGGTGAGACCGTTGAACCGGGCCCGTCGGGCATCAATGAGATTGAGGCTGGTACGCTCACCTACATCGTTACTGCCGATGGCATACAGCTCTCGGGCGGCATCGATGGCGAGGCCACTGTATATACCCTTTCGGGTCAGGTGGTTGCAAACTGCAGCTGCACTGGCGGCTTTATTCCCGTCGGCTTGCAACCAGGCATTTATCTGCTGCGCATCGGCGGCACTACCGTCAAAGTGATTGCAAAGTAATAACCGTTTCATAAAAATCTAATTCTTGCAACCGTTCCGCATCATCCGGCAAGCCGGAGAGCGGAACGGTTCTTTTTGCGCTTGCCTTGCACTATATTTACATAATATGGGCTGCGGCTTGGCAATAAAAACAAATGTATTTGTTTTGTATTGCGCTCGCCTTGCACTATATTTTGAGAATACAGGCTGCGGCTTGGCAATGCGCAAATTCATGCGGACATGATTTGCTTTTGCGCTCGCCTTGCACTATATTTGCAAAACGAAAAAAGGACATCATAGTAAAAACTTACTTATGACTAAGTATCAAATCTTCCGCTTCGCTTGTGTGGCATTGCTGTGGATAGCGTTGTGTGCGATATTGCTCGTCAGGGTAGAGCGTGTCGATTTCATGGTGCTGTTCGCCATAGTGGCATCGGGCATCGTGGTGTTTGTGCCTTTGTATAAGAAATATGTGCGCAACAGCAAGCAATAAGAAGTGTTGGCATTAGGAGGATTGCGAGATAGTTTTTTTTAAATTAATGATTAGCGTGCCTGAATTTGATATAAAGGAAGAATGTCCGCTGCTTTCGGAGATAAATTCGCCCGACGACCTGCGGCGGTTGCCTATCGAGCAACTGCCAGAGGTGTGCAGCGAGATTAGGAAATTTTTAATCAACTCGCTTTCTCGCACCCCGGGGCATTTCGCCTCAAGCATGGGGGCGGTGGAGCTTACGGTGGCGTTGCACTATGTGTTCGACACGCCCTACGACCGCATAGTGTGGGACGTGGGCCATCAGGCATACGCCCATAAGGTGCTTACTGGGCGGCGCGACCGTTTCGACACTCTGCGCAAATGGGAGGGGCTGAGCGGTTTCCCAAATCCCGACGAGAGCGAGTATGACAGCTTTACGGCCGGGCATGCGTCAAATTCCATCTCGGCGGCACTTGGCATGACGGTGGCATCGACACTCGGTGGCGGACGCAGGCGCAACGTGGTGGCGGTGATAGGCGACGCATCGATAAGTGGCGGGCTGGCTTTCGAGGGGATAAATAACGCCTCGCTGTCGAATAGCAACCTGCTTATAATACTCAACGACAACGATATGGCCATCGACCAAAATGTGGGTGCGCTCAACGAGTACATGACACGCATCAACACCTCGAAGTCCTACAATCGGCTACGCTACAAGGTTTACAACTTCATGAAACGTCTGCACCTAATCGATGAAAAACATCGCGGACTGATACTTAGGTTCAACAACAGCATAAAGGCATTAATTACGCGCCAGCAAAATATATTCGAGGGGTTGAACATTCGTTACTTCGGTCCCTACGACGGGCACGACGTGGAGCGCATAGTGAGGGTGCTAGGCGATATAAAGGGGATGGACGGGCCGCGCCTGCTGCACCTTCGCACCCGTAAGGGCAAGGGCTATGAACCTGCCGAGAAAGACCCCGTGACGTGGCACGCCCCAGGGCGTTTCAACCCGGCCACAGGCGAACGCATAGTGGAAGACACCACAGGCAAGCCGCCGAAGTGGCAAGATGTGTTTGGTCGCACCATAGTGGAACTGGCTCACGCCAATCCGAAGATTGTGGGCATAACGGCGGCGATGCCCACGGGCTGCTCGCTCAACTTCATGCTCGACGAGATGCCGCAGCGGGCATTCGACGTGGGCATAGCCGAAGAACATGCCGTGACATTCTCGGGCGGCATGGCCAAGGATGGGCTTATTCCATTCTGTTGCATTTATTCAACATTCCTGCAACGGGCATACGATGAAATAATCCACGACGTGGCTATACAGCGGCTGCCGGTAGTATTCTGCATCGACCGTGCAGGACTTGTGGGTGATGACGGCGTGACGCACCACGGCGTGTTCGACATGGCATACCTGAGCTGCATACCCGGCATAGTCGTAAGCTCGCCCATGGACGAGCATTACCTGCGCCACCTCATGTACACGGCGCAGACGGGCAAGTACGGGCCGTTTGCCATACGCTACCCTCGCGGCGCGGGTGTCAATGCGCAGTGGCAGTGTCCCATGCACGAGTTGCCGGTGGGAAAAGGACGGCAGCTGTGCGACGGCGACCGCGTGGCCGTGCTCACAATAGGCCCCATAGGCAATGACGTGCAGGAGGTGATACGCAGCCTTGGCGACAAGGGGCGGCACGTGGCGCACTACGACATGATTTTCCTCAGCCCCATCGACGAGAAGATACTTGGCGAGGTGGGCAAGCGTTTCAGCCATGTGGTAACGGTGGAAGACGGCGTTATACATGGCGGATTAGGGTCGGCGGTAATCGACTGGTTCAACGACCACGGCATGGCCGTGCGCGTGACGCGCATTGGCGTTCCGGCTCGATTCGTGGCACAGGGCACCATAGGGCAGCTGCGCCGCCACTGCGGAATGGACAATGACAGCATAAAGGCTAAAATTCTTGAAATAATAGGATAGAAAAAAACATATATATATTTATCAATTGTTGTAATTATGAAAATCGTTATAGCCGGAGCCGGAGAAGTGGGAAGCCACCTGGCAAAGCTCTTGTCGGAAGAAGGGCAAGACATTATCCTCGTTGATGAGGATGAAGGCAAACTCGATGATTTTGAGATGTACAACCTGCTCACTTGCACTGGGCGACCCACGTCGTTCTCGGCATTGCGCGAGGCAGGAACCAAGGGGTGCGACCTGTTCATTGCCGTTACCCCATTCGAGTCGAGGAACTTGATGGCCTGTGCCATTGCCAAGAAGTATGGGGCGCACAGCACGGTGGCTCGCATCGACAATTACGAGTACATGAAGGAGGAAAACCGCCCATTCTTCACCGGGCTGGGCGTTGACGATATAATATACCCCGAATATCTTGCCGCTCAGGAGATATTGACCTCGCTGCGCCGTACATGGGTGCGCAGCTGGTTCGAGCTGGTTGACGGACACCTTGTGATAGTGGGCGTGAAATTGCGCGGCAACGCGCGGCTCGTGGGAATGCAGCTCAAGGAGCTGGCCATGCAGTCGGGCTACATGCACATTTCGGCCATCAAGCGCAACCACGAGACTATTATTCCCGGCGGCGGCGACCGCGTGTGCGAGGGCGACATAGTGTATATAACTACCACCAAGGACTACATACCCAATGTGCTTGAAATGACCGGCAAGACTCCCGTCGAGGTGAAGCGCGTGATGATAATGGGCGGCAGCCGCATAGCCGTGCAATTGGTGCGTGCGGCAGCTGGGCGGTACAAGTTCAAAATCATAGAGAGCGACCGCGCACGGTGCCACGAGCTTGCCGAGATGCTGCCTGAGTGCAACGTGGTGCACGGCGACGGGCGCGATGTGGAACTGCTGCAAGAAGAGGGCGTGAGCGACTGCGAGGCATTCGTGGCTCTCACCGACAGCTCCGAGACCAACATTTTGGGCTGCCTTGCCGCAAAGGAATATGGGGTGAAAAAGACCATCGCCGAGGTGGAAAACATACAATTCATCTCCGAGGCCGAAGGGCTTAACATAGGGTCGGTGGTAAACAAGAAACTGCTTGCATCGAGCCGCATCTTCCAGCTGATGCTCGACCGCGATTCGAGCAATTCCAAGTGCCTTGCACTGGCCGATGCCGAGGTGGCCGAACTCGTGGTAAAGGAGGGTTCGCGCATAACGCGCGATGCTGTGATGAACCTCAACCTGTCGCGCGACATGACCATCGCCGGACTGGTGCGCGACGGCAAGGGGCTGCTTGTGAAAGGCGACACTCGCATCCAGGCGGGCGACCATGTGGTGATTTTCTGCCTGCAGGGTGCCTTGCACAAAATGGAAAAACTGTTTAAATGACGCAAGCGGCCATGTATTCTATATTCAGGAAAAAAGCGACTATCAACCTGCCCGCCATTTTGAGGGTGCTCGGGCTGTTGCTTATAATGGAGGCGGTGTTCATGCTTGCCCCGCTCGTGGTGGGGGCCGTGTATGAGGAATGGGAGGCCGTGGAGGCAATGCTGTTGTCGGTGGCCATTACCGCAGGCATGGGTGCCGCCATGACGTTCGGACTGCGGCCCAAGAGCATGGATATGCACAAGCGCGAGGGGATATTGCTCACGCCTATGGTGTGGGTGTTTTATTCGGCATTCGGCATGCTGCCATTCTTCTTCACCCACTCCATCGACAGCGTGGCGGCGGCGTTCATGGAAACCATGTCGGGGTTCACGACCACCGGACTCACCGTGATTGCCGATGTCGAGGTGCTGCCGCGGGCCATACTCTTTTGGCGCGCCGTGATGCACTGGGTGGGCGGTATGGGTATAATACTTTTCTCGCTGGCAGTGCTGCCAATGCTCAACCATGCCGGCGGAATGCAGCTGTTCAACGCCGAGGTGACGGGCATAACCCACGACAAGCTGCGCCCGCGCATAAGTTCCACGGCCAAGAGCCTGTGGATAGTGTATATAGCCCTCACGGGAATATTGTGCGTGATGCTGTGGGCCGGGCCTATGAATTTCTTCGACGCTATATGCCACGCTATGAGTACGCTATCGACAGGCGGTTTCTCCACCAAGAATTCCAGTGTGGCTTGGTGGGACTCGATGTATGTTGACCTGTCAATAACTGCATTCATGTTCATAGGCGGCATAAACTTTGCCCTTATATATCATGCAGCCTGCGGCAGGGTCAAGGCACTCACCTCCAATGCCACATTCCGCTGGTATCTTGGCACAGTGCTAACAGGTGCGGCATTATGCGTGGCATATATCATGATAATGGATACCGACAACCGCGGCGTGGGGCAAATAGTGGTCGATGCCCTGTTCACGTGTGCGTCGGCCATCTCGACCACCGGTTTCGTGGTGACCGACTTCGAGGCTTGGGGGCAATTCGTGGTGATGGTGCTGTGCATAATCATGTTCTTCGGGTCGTGCGCAGGCTCTACCTCGGGCGGTGCGAAAATCGACCGCATGGAGCTGATGGCCAAGAATATCAAAAATGAACTTTACCGTGTGCTGCACCCAAACAGCATAGTGAACGTGCGCATCAACCACAAAGTGGTGCCGCAAGATATTGTGACCAAGGCCGTAGTCTTTTTGGGAATATACGTGTGCATAACCGTCATGGGTACGCTTGCCCTGACTGCCATAGGCATTCCCATGCAGGATGCTTTCTTTTCCACTCTGTCGGCACTGAGCAACGTCGGGCTTGGCGTGGGCGAGGCCACCGGCGGCTGCTACGCCTCATATTCCGAGGCCGCCATGTGGCTCATGTCGCTTATGATGCTTCTTGGTCGTCTTGAGCTGTTTACCGTCTTGGTTCTGTTCACCTCCCACTTCTGGGTGAAGAATTAAGAAGACGTATTAAAAGGAGGTGTATCATAATGCGCCACGGACGGCTACTCCGCCCGTGGCGCATATCATTTCTTAATTACGGCACACCCTCTTTCTTTTTGTTGCTTGCCGGAAGTGGCTGACCAGTGTGTGGAAATCAGAATTCCGATGTGAAGTGGAAACGGATTTTCGGGAAGTCGGTCTGTGCCATTTGCAGCACATAGCCCGAGTCGGCAAGGAACACGTCGCGTCCGTCGCGGTCAACCGCCATGAACTGGTGCTTGCGTTTCTTGAAGGCATCGAGTGCGGCCTCGTCGTCGCTCTCAATCCAGCAGGCTTTGTACAAGTGTATGGGTTCCCAGCGGCATTGTGCGCCATACTCGTGCAGCAGGCGGTACTGTATGACCTCGAATTGCAGCTGCCCGACGGTTCCTATTATCTTGCGACCGTTGAACTGGTTGATAAACAGCTGTGCCACACCTTCGTCCATCAGTTGCTCTATGCCCTTGTTGAGTTGCTTTGTCTTCATCGGGTCGGTGTTTTCGATGTATTTGAACATCTCGGGCGAGAAGCTCGGCAGCCCCTTGAAGTGCAGCTCTTCGCCTTCGGTGAGCGTGTCGCCAATCTTGAATGTGCCGCCATTGTCGGGCAGACCCACGATGTCGCCCGGGTAGGCTTCATCGACCACATCCTTCTTTTGTGCCATGAAGGCCGTTGGTGCCGAGAATTTCATCAGTTTGCCGAGGCGTATGTGTTTGTAGTTGGCATTGCGGCGGAATACCCCTGAGCACACCTTCACGAATGCGATGCAGCTGCGGTGGTTGGGGTCCATGTTGGCGTGAATCTTGAATACGAAACCGCTGAATGCCTCTTCGCCAGGCTCCACGGTGCGCTCCTCGGCCTGCGTGGGCCTGGGGCAGGGAGCAATGCGCACAAAGCAGTCGAGCAATTCCTTAACGCCAAAGGTGTTGAGCGCCGAGCCGAAGAACACCGGTGCCACACGTGCGTCTAAGTAGTCGAGCTCGTTGAACTCGGGGTACACGCCCTCTATGAGCTCCAGGTCTTCGCGCAGCTTGTCGGCATCGGCTTTCCCCACAGCCTCGTCGATGGCCGGGTCGTTCACATCTTTTATCTCCACGCGCTCGGTCACCTTCTGCTTGTCGGGCGTGAACAGGTCGAGCCCCTGCTCGTATATGTTGTACACCCCCTTGAAACGTGCACCTATGTTGATGGGCCACGACAATGGGCGCACCTTAATCTTCAGTTCCGATTCTAATTCGTCGAGGATGTCAAATGGGTCTTTCCCCTCGCGGTCGAGCTTGTTGACGAAAATAATCACCGGCGTGTTGCGCATGCGGCACACTTCCATCAACTTGCGCGTCTGTTGTTCCACGCCCTTTGCCACGTCCACCACAATGATAACGCTGTCCACAGCTGTCAGGGTGCGGTAGGTGTCTTCGGCGAAGTCTTGGTGGCCGGGGGTGTCGAGGATGTTGATTTTGTAGTCGCCGTAGTTGAACCCCATTACCGAGGTCGCAACCGAGATGCCGCGTTGCTTTTCAATCTCCATCCAGTCGGATGTGGCGGTTTTCTTTATTTTGTTGGATTTCACGGCACCGGCCACGTGGATTGCGCCGCCGAAAAGCAGCAACTTCTCGGTGAGCGTGGTCTTGCCCGCGTCGGGGTGCGAAATTATGGCGAACGTGCGCCGGCGGTTTATTTCTGTCGTTAAACTTGCCACTGTCAGGGTGATTATTTGTTAAGAATGATGTTGATGCATTTTTCGAGGCTCTCTTCCCAATGAGGGATTTCGATGCCGTAGGTGCGCTTTATCTTGCTCTTGTCGAGCACGCTGTAGTGCGGGCGTATGGCACGGGTGGGGTATTCCTTCGACTTCACCGGCACCACCTTGCAGGTGTCGATGCCCGCTATGCGGTGGATTGACTTGGCGAAGTCGTACCACGAGCAAGCCCCCTCGTCGGAGAAATGGTATATGCCCGGGTGCCACTCGTCGGCAGCGAGTGCGGCGAGTATGGCCTGGGCCAGGTCGGCGGCGCAGGTGGGCGTGCCCACTTGGTCGCACACCACTTGCAGCTGTTCCTTTTCACGGCCAAGCGCAAGCATGGTCTTGACGAAGTTTTTCCCGTAGGGGGAGTATAGCCATGCCGTGCGTATTATTATGCTGTCGGGGGCAATCTTGAGCAGAGTGCGCTCGCCGTCGCGTTTGGTGGTGCCGTATGCCGTCTTGGGGTTGGTGTCGTCCTCCTCGGAGTAGGGCTGGTAGTTGTAGCCGTCGAATACGTAGTCGGTGGAGATGTGCAGCACACGTGCGCCGTAGTTCCGCGCCGCGCCGGCTATGTTGCCCACGGCCTCTACGTTGAGCTTGGCGCAGGCCACCATGTCGTCTTCGGCACGGTCAACGGCGGTGTAGGCCGCGCAGTTCACTATGGTGTCGATTTTGTTGCTTTCCACGAAGTGGTACACGGCACGGGCATCGGTGATGTCGAGCGTGTCGATGTCGGCAAAATATGAATTGAAAGATTTGTTGGTGGCCAGCAGGTTGCGCATCTCGTTGCCGAGCTGGCCGTTGGCCCCTGTAATTAGTAAATTCCTTGACATTTCGCGTGAATGTTATGTTCTCAAATTGGTGGCCGGGCGGCGTGTGTCGCCGTCGGTCTGCCTTTATACTATTTCCTCGTCGTCGCTGCCGATGAGGGGCTTTTGCTCGTCTTGCATATAAAGTGCCGACAGCCGTGCTATGAAACGCGATATTTGGCCTACGGCCTCTTGCGTGCCTTTGCTCAGGGGGCGGTGTTGCAGGCGCAGCATCAGTGTGCCGTAGAGGGCGTTGAAGCACGTCTCTATCTCGCCGGCGGGCGCATCGCCCGACTTTGCCCGCAACTCCACTATGAACGGGAGCGTCTTGTAGTATTCGGCGCGGTATTCGGGGAACTTGGGCGAGCCGAGCAGCGCGTTATGCAGGTCGGTGAGGCGTATTATCACGTTCTTGTTGATTTGCAGGTGCCCGTGCTGCTTTGCGCCCTCAAACTCCATCATCTTTATAAGATTTTCATACCAGTCCTTGATTTCGGCATGGGTCTTCGGGTCGGCCCCGTACAGGCTTATGATGTTCTGCTCCACGCGGTCGATGTCGCAACCGTTGGCGCGAATCAAGTCTTCCACCTGCCACATGTATAGCAGGTATTCGGCTATGTTCTCTTTGCGTTTTTTGTTGGCGATTAGCATAGTCGAGGCGGTTTATCCGAATTTGCTTATTTTGCGCAAGGCCGGTTCGTTCACTATTTTTATGCGCCGCCCGTCAACGGTTATTATTTTCTCGCTCACGAATGTGGAGAGTGTGCGAATAGCATTCGATGTTGTCATGTTCGACAAGTTGGCAAGGTCCTCGCGGGCCATATATATCTTCAGCGTTTCGCCGTCGTCTTCAAAGCCGTAGTTGTCGATGAGTATTGTCAAGGCTTCGGCCAGGCGGCCACGGATGTGCTTTTGCGTCAGGTTCACCATCTTCGTGTCCGACCCGCCCAAGTGTTTCGACAGTTCATGTATGAAGAACCATGCGAGCTTTCGATTTTGGTCGATGAGGCGAGTCACGATTTTCATGCTTATTGCGCCAAGTTGCGAAGGCTCGAAGGCCGACGTGCTCGACACGTAAGGCTCGTTGGCGAAGTATGCCCGGTAGCCGAAGTATTGTATTGGCCGATAAAGTCGCAGTATCTGCTGCCGTCCGCCGATGCCATCCTTGAACATCTTCACCTTGCCCTTGAGCAGGCACCACAGGTATTCGGGTTCATCGTTTTCGGCATATATGATTTGGTTTTTCTTGAAATTATGAATGACAAAATTGTCAGCCACGAGGTGTTTCTCCTCGTTTGTCAAAATCGACCAGATCTCGGATAGGTCTTCCTTGATGATTTTTTCCAGAGTACTCTTCTTTATCATAATGATGTTGTAAGGCGGTGCTTAAAAACTATGCTATTCGACATACAAAATTACTGCTTTTGCGCCGATTGCACAATAATTATTTATAGAAAAAATGGCGTGGTGTGGCATAATAGGACACAAATGTCAACTATTTGCGCTGTTTGTTGCTTATATTGAGCCGCCCGAGAGCCTGTCGCCGATTGCCTGTGGTCTGCCGTTATGTCAGTTTTTACCGTATGACCGGGGTGGTTTTCTGTCCTATGGAATGGCACTTTTGCGGTTTTGGCATAACATTTGCACTATGATATGCGTCGGCTGCCCCGATGGGCGGCTGGCGGTTGACAAGATTAATAACAAATAAAAAAATATAGAAACTATGGGAAAGATTATTGGAATAGATTTAGGTACTACCAACTCATGTGTTGCGGTACTCGAAGGTAAAGACCCGGTTGTTATCCCTAACAGCGAAGGTCGCAATACCACTCCTTCAATCGTGGCATTCGTGGACGGCGGCGAACGCAAGGTGGGCGAGCCTGCCAAGCGTCAAGCCATCACCAACCCTACGAGGACGGTGTTCTCGATTAAGCGTTTCATGGGCGAAAGCTACGACAACGTGCAAAACGAGATTGCCCGCGTACCTTACCAAGTGGTGCGTTCCGACAACGGGATGCCGAAGGTGAGGATTGACGGTCGTGACTACACGCCGCAAGAAATATCGGCAATGATTCTCCAAAAGATGAAAAAGACTGCCGAGGACTACCTTGGCCAGACGGTGAGTGAAGCCGTTATCACCGTTCCGGCTTACTTCAACGACTCTCAGCGTCAGGCTACCAAAGAAGCCGGCGAAATTGCGGGCTTGAAGGTTATGCGTATCGTGAACGAGCCTACCGCCGCTGCACTTGCCTACGGCCTCGACAAATCGACGAGCGACAAGCGCATAGCAGTGTTCGACCTTGGTGGTGGTACGTTTGATATTTCAATCCTTGAATTGGGCGATGGCGTATTTGAAGTGAAATCGACCAACGGTGATACGCACCTTGGCGGCGATGACTTCGACCACCGCATCATCGACTGGCTTGCCGACGAGTTCCAGCGCGAGGAAGGTGTTGACCTGCGCAAGGACGCAATGGCATTGCAACGCTTGAAAGAGGCTGCCGAAAAGGCCAAGATAGAATTGTCGAGCTCTACTTCGACCGAAATCAACCTGCCTTACATAATGCCGGTCAACGGTATTCCAAAACACTTGGTAAAGACCTTGACTCGTGCAAAATTCGAGCAATTGTGCGACAGCTTGATACAAGCTACCGTAAAGCCTTGCGAACAGGCATTGAAGGATGCAGGCCTCACCGCATCGCAAATCGACGAGGTTATATTGGTGGGTGGTTCTACCCGTATTCCGGCTGTTCAACAAATTGTCGAGAAGTTCTTCGGCAAGGCTCCGTCGAAGGGTGTCAACCCCGACGAAGTGGTGGCCGTGGGTGCCGCAATCCAAGGTGGTGTGCTGAGCGGCGACGTGAAGGACGTGCTGCTGCTTGACGTAGTTCCGTTGTCGGTAGGTATTGAGACCCTTGGTGGCGTGATGACCAAGTTGATTGATGCCAACACCACCATACCAACGCGCAAGAGCGAGGTGTTCTCTACTGCCGTTGACAACCAGCCGTCGGTTGAAATCCACGTGCTGCAAGGCGAACGCCCGATGGCAAAGGATGACAAGACGCTCGGCAAGTTCCACCTCGACGGCATTGCTCCCGCTCCGCGTGGTGTTCCGCAAATCGAGGTTACATTTGAAATCGATGCCAACGGTATCTTGAACGTGTCGGCCAAGGATAAGGCAACAGGCAAGGAGCAGAGCATCCGCATCGAGGCTTCGAGCGGCTTGAGCGAAGAAGAAATCAAGCGCATGAAGGACGAGGCAGCTGCCAATGCCGCTGCCGACGCACGCGAGAAGGAACGCATCGACAAGATTAACCAGGCCGACTCGATGATATTCCAGACCGAGAAGAGCCTCAAAGACCTTGGCGACAAGTTGCCGGCCGACAAGAAGTCGCAAATCGAAGGCGCACTTGCCAAGCTGAAAGATGCTCACCAACGCCAGGACGTTGCAGCCATCGACGTGGCAATGAAGGAACTTGAAACAGTGTTCCATGCAGCATCGCAGGATATGTATAACGCCCAGCAGCAGGCATCGTCGCAGGCCGGTCCTCAACCGGGCGCAGGCCAAGGCAGCAACCAGGGCAACCAAGGCGGCGACAACGTGACCGACGTACCCTTCGAGGAAGTGAAGTAAGTATCGCTAAACAACGATAACCGACGATAGAGGAACGGGGTGTAGCTCGATGTGAGAGCTGCACCCCGTTTTTTTGTGTGTTTCAAGGTCGGCTTGCTGGGATATTCTATGTGCGTTTCTTGTAGGTGAGGGATGCCACTAAGCAGAACAGCAGGGCAAAGCCTGTGAGGGCGGCGTATTGAGGCCACAGGTCGGCCATTGTGGCTCCCTTTAGATAGACGGCTCGCATTATCTCGATGAAGTAGCGTGGCGGGATGGCGTAGGTGATGTACTGAGCCCACTGCGGCATTGAGGCTATGGGGGTGAACAGTCCGCCCATTAGCTGGAACACGACTATGAAGGCAAACATCATGAATATGCTTTGCAGAATGGTTGCCGACTTGTTGGATATGAACACGCCGAGTCCCGACATTACGAGGCTGAACAGGATGGCGGCCAAGTAGATGCTTGCGATGCTCCCTTCGGGCACGAGGCCATATACGAGCCAGCCGATGAGTATGCCAACCGTCACTACAAGGATGCCTGCCACCCAGTAGGGGATTAGTTTGGATAGCACGAATTCCAGCCTGCCTACTGGCGTTACGTTCATTGCCTCAATGGTGCCCGATTCCTTTTCGCTAACCAAGTTAAGTGCCGGTAAGAAACCGCAGATGATGATTAGCAGCACCACCATTAGGGCGGGTATCATGTAGTTGCGGAAGTTGAGGGTGGGGTTATACAGGTTCACCGTGCTTGCTTGCGGCAGTGCCAGGCTTATTCCTTGTTCGGCTTGCCACCGCGATAGTGTTCCGGCTATCGACATGGTGGCGTATTGGGCGCCCAGTGTGCCTTTTGTTGCATTCACGCCGTTGGCCTTCAAATCTATATCGGGCTTTTCCCCGTTGGCCAAGTCGTTGAGGTAATCTTTTGGGATGGTGACTATGGCATCGGCCTCGCCGCGTTCCACCAGCCTGAAAGCCTCGTCGTAGCTGAAAAAGCAGCCTGCCACCGACAGGTATTCCGAGGCATCCATGTCGGTGATTATGCGCCGCGATAGCATGGTGCGGTCGTTGTCAACCACTGCGACGCCCACATTCTTCACGTCGAGGGTTGCCACAAGTGGGATTATGAGCATCACCAAGATGGGCATGGCGACGATGAGGCGCGGAATGATGGGGTTGCGCCTTATGAGCAAAACTTCTTTGCGGAGCAATATTTTCAATGTCGTTACATTCATTGCGCAGTTATTTTTTAGCGTTGAATTTCTTTATGGCCAAGGCCAAGACGGCCAGCGTCATTCCCAGGAGTACCGAAACCTCGGTAAGCACGTAGCCCACTGGCAGCTGCTGTATCATAAGCACACGCATGGCCGAGATGTACCACCGAGCCGGGATTATGCATGAAAGCCATTGCAGCGGCAAGGGCATATTCTCCACGGGGAAAATCATGCCCGACAGCAGCACCACGGGTATCATGAACATCACGCCCGAAACCAGCAGTGCCGCGACCTGCGTGGAGGCGATGGTGGAGATGAGCAGCCCCAGCGAGAGGGCAAGCACTATATAGAGGATGGTGACCCACACCACGTTGACCACGCTTGCCGAGAATGGCAGCCCCAGCACGGTGTAGCTGAGTGCCAACACAAGTGTCAGTATGATGCACGACAACAGGAAGTAGGGTACCAATTTGCCCAAAATGATGGTGCGTGGGCGCACGGGCGACACCAAGAGCAGGTTCATGGTGCCAGTCTCCTTCTCGCTGACGATGGAGACCGATGTCATCATTGCGCAGATGAGTATGAAAATCATGCCCATGATGCCGGGAACGAAGTGGTATGCGCTTTTCAATTGTGGGTTGTAGAGCGTGTTAGCCACTACCGGCACACCTGCCGAACTGTTGCTTATCACGCTTTCAATGTAGGCAGTGGAGGTTTGCGCCATGGTGGTGTTGGAGGCATCAACTATTATCTGGTGCGTCAGTTTTCCGTTTTCGGTGCGCAGCACCACTGCGGCATCTACCTTCCCTTTGCGCAGCAGCTCTTCGACCTCGCTGTGCGTGGCAATGCCGCAGAATGTGAAGTAGGGGTTGGCGCGGAGCCGGTCGATGGCTTGCCTTGTTTCGTCGGTGTGCCGTTCTACCACGACTGCCACGTTCACGTTGTTGACTTCGGTGGATATGGCAAACCCGAACAGCAACAGCAGCACCACAGGCATGACCAGCACCACCGTAACTGTGCGGAAGTCGCGCACCAAGTGCAGCACCTCTTTCTTTATGAGTGATTGAAATATCGTTGACATAATTTTGTTTCTGTTTTAATCCGACCGTTTTGCATCTTTGGCCACTATGCGGAACACTTCGTCCATGGTGGCGGCGCAGTATTGTTCCTTCAGCCTTGCTGGGCTGTCGAGTGCCTTTATGCGCCCGTCCACCATTATGGATATGCGGCTGCAATACTCGGCCTCGTCCAAATAATGGGTGGTGACGAAGATTGTCATTCCTTGCGACGACGCGCGGTAAATCATTTCCCAAAACTTGCGGCGCGTGGCAGGGTCAACCCCGCCCGTCGGCTCGTCGAGGAACACGATGTCGGGCGAGTGCAGAGTGGCTGCCGTGAACGCCAATTTTTGTTTCCACCCGAGAGGGATTTCCTTTACTAAGGTGTTTCGCATATTTTCCATGCCAAGTGTCTTGAACACTTCTTCGGCCTTGCTTTTTATATCCTTTGAGGCCATGCCATATATTGTGGCGAAAAGGTTCAGGTTCTCCCACACGGTGAGGTTTTCGTAGAGCGAGAACCGTTGGCTCATGTAGCCGATATGGCGCTTTATTTCCTCGGCCTGGCTCACGATGTCGAATCCTGCCACGGTGCCGCCGCCAGCGGTGGGGTAGCTAAGCCCGCACAGCATGCGCATTGCCGTGGTCTTTCCTGCACCATTTGCTCCAAGAAAGCCGAATATCTCGCCCCGGCCCACTTGCAATGTGATGTGGTCAACGGCGGTGAAACTGCCGAATTGCTTGGTCAGCCCATTTACCGATATTACTGTTTCCATGTTATCCATCATTCTTGGCTAATTTTATGAACAAGTCTTCTATGTTCCCTTTTGCCGGGTATATTCGGGCATCGGCCAGCCCTTGCCGGCGCAGGTCGAGAATGGCCTCGGCGGGATTGAACCCGTCGCGAGTGGCGACGTGCAGCGTGGCACCGAATGTGTAGCAGTCGTCCACACCGGGGAGGCGGCGCAGGGCTTCGAGCAGTGGGTACATGTCGCTTGCCGATGCATTGTAAAGATTCTTGTCGAGTCCCTTGATGAGTTCCTGCGGTGTGTCAACGTCGAGTATCTTGCCTTTGTTGATAAGGGCAATGCGGTCGCACCGCTCGGCCTCGTCCATATAGGAGGTTGACACCAATATGGTTATGCCTTTTTCTTTCAACTGTGCCAGCATATCCCAAAATTCGCTTCGCGACACGGCATCGACGCCAGTGGTGGGTTCGTCGAGCAGCAGCACACTTGGGCGGTGTATCAATGCACAGCTTAACGCAAGCTTTTGTTTCATTCCGCCCGACAAGGCTCCAGCCATGCGCCCCGGGAATTTCTCCAGTTGCCCGAATATGGGGGCTATGAGGTCGAAATTCTCATTAACGCCTACGCCAAACAGCGAGGCAAAGAATTGCAGGTTCTCGCTGACGGTTAGGTCGGGGTAAAGCGAGAATTTTTCGGGCATATATCCAATCACGGTGCGCAGCCGCCTGAAGTCTTTCACAACGTCTAATCCGGCCACCGTTGCAGTGCCTTCGTCGGGATTGAGCAGCGTGGTCAGTATTTGGTATAGCGTGGTTTTGCCCGCGCCGTCGGGGCCGATGAGGCCAAACACGCTGCCTTGCGGCACTGAAAGTGTCACTTGGCTTAGTGCCGTGAGCTTGCTATACCGCTTTGTGATGCCCTGTATTTCAATAATGTCGTTCATAGGCTGACTTCCCCATATTGGCCAAGTTTCAGCCGGCCGTCGTTCTTGACCGATATTTTCACGGCATATACGAGGTTGGCCCTTGAATCGCGCGTTTGTATCGACTTTGGCGTAAATTCGCTTTCCTGTGCAATCCAAATGATTGTGCCCGGGTATTCATATTGCTCGTCGCCGCCGAAGTCGGCTATTACCGTCACCTGCTGCCCGATGCTGATATTGGCCAATTGCGATGCAGTGAAATAGCTGCGCAGGTATATGCCGCCCAGGTCGGCCATCTTGAACAGCGGTCGCCCGGGAGTGGCGTATTCGCCCTGTTCGGCATATTTTTGCAACACCGTTCCAGTGATTGGAGCAATTATGTGGCTCTTGCGTATCTGTTCCTCTATCTGTTCCCGTTGGTATTGCAGTGCCGAGGCGCTCTCGGTGATGGAGCTGCGGTTCTTGTCGAGCGTAGAGAGCAAGCCCTCCAGTTGCCCGCGCAGAGTGCGCAGTTGGGCATTGGCATCGTCGCTTTGCTTTTGTGTAGCTGCGCCCTCGGCCAGCAGGCGAGCCACGCGGTCGCACTCGTTTTGCTGGTGGGCTATTTGCGACCGCAGAGCCGCAGCCTGTGCCGCGATGTCGGGAGAAGATTTCTCGGTGGCGAGTTGCTGGCTCAGCAGTTGCTTTTGTTGCAACGACAGCAGTGTGGTATCCACTATCCCCACTTGCTGGCTCATTGTTATGCTGTCGCCCTCTTCTACGTCGAAAGCCACGAGCTTTCCGGCTGTTTCGGCCGAAACGGTCACGGTGTTTGCCTCGAATATGCCGGTGGCATCATATTGTTCCCTGTTTTGGCAAGAGGCGAGCGCAAGGACTGTAGCTGTAATTAATGTTATGTGTTTCATTTGTTAAGCGTGTATTTAAGTTGGTAAATGCTTTGCAGAAGTTGTATTTCGTGGTAAGATGCCGTGAGGCGGGCTTGTTTTTCGTCGGTCAGCTTGGTGAGCAGGGCGGTGGCATCTATCACGCCGTTGTCTAATTGCGACTCGGCGGCTTTCCTCACGTTGGTGCGTAGTTCCACTATGCGGTCGTTTTCTTTCATTATGGTTTCAAGCTCGTGGATGCGGTCGGTTTGCGAACGGGTTTCAAGATTTGTGTTGAACAGGAACACGTCGCGCTGCACGGCAATGTTGCTTGATGAAAGTTGCAACTTTCGGCGGTTGTTTTTCTTTGTGTAAAATGCACCTATGTTCCACGACACCTTCACGCCGGCAAGTATGTTGAACGACGGGTCGCGGTTCATCATGCTCTCGAAATAGTCAAAACCAGGATAGCCGTAATAAGCTTGTGCAAACAGGCCGATTTTTGGCATCAGGCTTGATGTGATGCTCGCATCTTTTGCCTCGATGCTTTGCATTTGTGTCTCGAAGTGCCGCAGTTCGGGCCTTTCGGGCGACAAGCTGGCAGGGATTGAAGCATCGGGTTTCAGCAATTCCACTCCGGCAAGGCTTTTCCCGATGAAGATTTCCAGCACCCTGCGGTAGCTTGCCGACGTGTATTCGGCTTGCGTGAGCTGTTGTGCTGTGCTCAGGTATTGAGCCTCCAGCATATCCACGTCGCTTTGCATGGCCGTGCCGTTACGGAGCATTGCCCGCAGCTTGTCGAGGTTGCTAAGCAGCAGCTCTTGCATTGCGCGCGTCTGCTTGGCCTGTTCGTCTATCAGCAGTATGCCGAAGTACAGGCTTTCCACACGCTGGCGTATGGCGTAAAGTTGCACGTCGGTGGCGGCTTGGCGTTCGGCATCGGTGGCACGTTCCACCCTGCGCTGCGATTTTGCGGTTCCGCCGTCCCAGATGCTTTGGCTGATGTCAACACCTATCTTGTATTGCCATTCATTCAGCCCCTCGATGTGTGTGCCGGTGCGGTTGATGATGCCTGCCAGCGATTCGGGGAACGAGGGTACTTCGTTTTGCACTGTGCCCTGTGCGTACACGCCTATCTGCGGGAGCCAGCTTTTGTCGATGTCCGACAGGTTCACTTCTTTAGTCTGCTCTATCAAGCCATATTGCTTGATGAGAGGGTAGTTCTCTTGTGCGAGCGTCACGCACTCTTCAATGGTCACTTGTGCCGACAGGCCGGTGCCCGTCGCCAGCAGCACAAGTGCCGTGATGAGATACTGTTTCAGCATGGCCGTTGTATTTTAAGTTTGTTCAATATGGTTTCCACATTTTCCTTCTTGCGCATGGCCAGGAATTCGTCGTAATTGCTGTAAGAGTCGCCTATTGCGCTATATACTATGGGCGCGGCCATGAACGGGAATACGTTGAGCGACACTATGTCGATTAGCAACATTCGTGCATCAACTTTGCGGCAAAGGCCGCGGGCGGCATATTCATCTATTTCTCGCTGCAAGCTGCCCAACAGGCTGTTTACTATGTGCAGGGCGTTGCGTTTCATAATCTCGATGTGATTTGGCCGTGAGAGGACTTCGTTAACTATGAACCTGGGCAGGTCGCGGTTGGCCGCGATGAAATCGAAGTGCCGTTCCACCCCTTGGCGTATCCTTTCTTCCAATGGCAGGTTGCCGTCGCCGATGGCACTGAGGATTATGTCGCCAAGCATATTTATCTTCCCTGCCACGATTTGCTCGAATAGCTTGTCCTTTGTGCGGAAGTAATAGTGCAGCATGGCGTGTGTGACACCTGCCGCCTCGGCTATCGACACCGTCCTTGCCCCGGCATACCCTTTCTCGAAGAATTCCTTTTCGGCAGCCTGCAAAATCCTTGCTTCGGTGCTTTGTAAGTTGCTGTGTTCGTTGTTCATATCTTAAACTTATTGGTTTAACTATTTAGACTAACAATATTGTTAACACAAATATATTGACTTTTTTCTGCAACTTCAAAATTAATATCATGGGAATGTGACCCAGTTAAGGAAGATTAACTAATAGCCTGTTTAAAATTGTTTGCGGCCTACTGCATTGTAATCGGTGTTAATTGTGGGTATTCTCGAAACAGTTTTTTAATTTTGCAGTTTGAAAATATCATTAGGGATTATATGCGGAATATTTATTTGCGGCTGTTTTATACGTTCTTCAAGATAGGGGCGTTCACATTTGGTGGCGGCTGGGCCATGATTTCCTTGATACAGAAGGAGGTGGTTGACAAGCATCGATGGGTGACTAAGGAGGATTTTGTGGATATGCTTGCCGTGGCGCAGTCGCTGCCCGGCATTCTTGCCGTCAACTTTTCGGTGGCCATAGGCGACCGCCTGCGAGGTTTCAAGGGAAGCCTTGTGGCCGCGCTCGGCACCATATTGCCGTCGTTCATAATCATTCTTGCGATAGCCATATTTCTCACGCCCGACACCATAAAGAACAACGAGACGCTCAATAGCATCTTCAAGGGGATACGCCCGGCTGTGGTGGCACTGATTATAGCACCGGTGCTGTCAACGGCCAAGACTGCCAAAATCAATGCCAAGACGGTAGTTATACCCATTGCGGTGGCGTTGCTTATCTTTTCGGGAATTCCATATATTTCAAATCCTATTGTCTATATCATTCTTGGCGGCTTGGGTGGGTATATATACTATACTTGGCGGCTCGGCAAGGATGCACAAGGAATAAAGAAAAAGAATTAAGATGAACATATATATAAAACTCATACTGACGTATTTGAAACTCGGCTTGTTCGGGTTCGGAGGCGGTTACGCCATGTTGTCGCTCATTCAGCAGGAGGTGGTGCAGCGGCACGGGTGGATTACGCTCTCGGAGTTTACCGATATTGTGGCAATTTCGCAGATGACCCCCGGCCCCATAGGCATCAACAGCGCGACGTATATAGGCTACACCATCACCGGCGGCAATGTGCTTGGCGCGGCGGCGGCTACTGCGGCGGTGGTAATTCCGCCTTACATACTTATGCTTTATGCGAGCCACTTTGTGCGTCGCCATCAGGAAAGTCCCATTATCAAGGGCGTGTTCATGGGGCTGCGGCCAGTGGTAGTGGGGCTGATAGCCTCGGCGGCGTTGTTGTTGATGAACAAGGAGAACTTCGGCAGCGAGACTGTGGAGTGTGTGAAGAGCATACTGATATGCGTGGTGACATTCTTCTTCGCGCATTTCACCAAGGTTCATCCCATATTATTGATAATAGTAGCCGGCTTGGCCGGATATTTCATATTTTAAGCAAATGGATTACAAGGAAGCTCTTGATTTTCTGTATAACAGCCTGCCCATGTTCCAGCGCATAGGTGGTGCTGCCTATAAGGCCGGGCTCGACACGAGCATTGCGCTTGCCGGGCTTTTCGGCAACCCTCACCAGGCTTACCGCTCGGTGCATGTGGCCGGGACTAATGGCAAGGGTTCGACGTCGCACCTGCTTGCCTCGATGTTGCAGCTGGCTGGTTACCGTGTGGGGCTGTACACGTCGCCGCACTTGGTGGACTTCCGCGAGCGGATAAGGGTTAATGGCGAGATGATTAGCCGTGAGGCTGTGGTGGAATTTGTAAGCAGGTACAAGGCGATGCAATACGGAGGGTCGCCGTCGTTCTTTGAATTGACCATGGTCATGGCTTTTGACTATTTCAAGGCGCAGCAGGTTGACATTGCCGTGATAGAGGTGGGCCTGGGCGGGCGGCTGGATAGCACCAACATCATATCGCCCATGCTGAGTGTGATAACAAATATATCATTCGACCACACGCAATTCCTTGGGAACACGTTGCCGCAGATTGCCGCCGAGAAGGCTGGCATCATAAAGCCGCACACGCCGGTGGTGATAGGGGAGGATGCGCCGGAGATACACGGAGTGTTTGTCGATAAGGCTCGGGCGATGGAGGCTCCCATAATATTTGCCGAGGAGCAGCCGCAGGTGGCAGAGGCGCACCGCGAAGGCGACCGCTGGGTGTTTGGCACTCGCGGCTATGGAACCATAGTGGGCGAATTGTCGGGCGACTGTCAGGTGAAGAATGCCAACACTGTGCTTGTTGCCGTTGATGAGCTGCGCAAATTGGGGATTTCTATGCCCGATGAAGCCGTTAAGGGTGGATTTGCCCGGGTGTGCGAGTTGTCGGGGCTCATGGGGCGATGGATGGTGGTAGGCGACCATCCGCGCATGGTGTGCGACACCGGGCACAATACCGGCGGCTGGCAATACCTTGCCGAGCAGCTGCGCCACGAGCATTACCACAGGTTGCACATAGTGATAGGTTTTGTCAACGACAAGGACATTACCCACCTGCTCGCGATGTTGCCGCGCGAGGCGGTATATTACTTCACTCGCGCATCGGTGCCGCGCGCACTCGACAGCCACGTGCTTGCCGACATGGCTCATGCCGCAGGACTTTCGGGCGAGCCTTACCCGACGGTGAGTGAGGCTTGCGATGCGGCCCGCCGTGCCGCCTCGCCCGACGACATGATTTTCATAGGCGGCAGCACATTTGTGGTGGCCGATTTCTTGGAAACGAGGATAGAGGACCGAAAGGCAAATGTAAAAGTTTAATGGTTTCTTGGAAATGCTGTGAGCGTGAATGCTATTGAATTTACGCCAATTGCGGCCACACCTATCTGTCATATATAAAAAGGATGTGCCGAAACAGGTAAAGCATAAAGAATGCCGCCAGTGGCGCATTGCTTATTCTATTTCGGCACATCCTTGATGGGTTTTATGCCTTCCTTCTACAAAAAAATGCTTGTCACAGGGCGGCAATGACTTCTATTTCCACGAGTGCCTGCTTGGGCAGTTCTTTTATCGAGAATGCCGAGCGGGCAGGGTATGGCTCGCCAAATTCGGCGGCATATACTTCGTTCATGGCGTTGAAGAAGTGCATTTCGCCAAGGTAAACGGTGGTTTTTACCACATTGTCGAGCGTTGCACCCACCGAGGCAAGCACGGTCTTGATGTTGGCGATGGCTTGGCGCGTTTGTGCCGTGATGTCGCCCTCCACTTTGCCGGTTGCTGGGTCTATGCCTATTTGCCCCGACAAAAATACGAGGTTTCCCACTTTCACTGCATGGCTGTATGGGCCGATGGCCGCAGGTGCCCCCTGGGCTGTAATAGCTTCTTTCATATCTCTTTTTCGTTAAAGTTTAAAGGTAAATTCTTTATAAGTATGTCATCGACTTGGGTTTCATAGCTTTTGTGGATGATGCGCAGTGTGGGCTCGAATTTTATTTGCAGTGCCGGAATAAATCCCGACTTGCCCGAGTTGCGCAGACGCTCCTTGGCCGACCGTAATGTGAGGTGTTCCAGGTCGAAAGCCGGCTGGTAGGCCGTTTCGCGGTCGTCTTTCCCCACCACGCCCGACAGCAGTTTCACGTCCACAAGGTGGTCGATGACTGCGCCCACCAGTCGTATGGGGATATTGTATTTTTCGGTGATGTCGCGCTTGGTGTATGGAGCTTTCTGCTGGCTGAATCGCTTTGCCACGATAGTCAGCACCACGATGGTTACGTCGGTCATGTAGCGTTGCGAGATTTCATTGATGTTGTCGCGGAAGTTGAAGCGGAAGATGTTTTGCGACGAGTAGGTGAGCACCACCCCCGACAGGCACACAAGCCACGACATATATATCCATATCAGCAATATGGGCAGGAAGGCGAAACTGCCGTAAATGGCATTGTACTTCGACACGTATATCTGCCCGCTTACCATCAGCCACTGTATCAGCTGGAATATGATTGCGCACAGGAAACCCGATACGAGGGCGTATTTCACCTTCACCTTGGTATAGGGGATTAGCACGAAGGTGAGCGTGAACGACATCCATGTGAGTAGCGTGGGGGCAATGTCGAGCGCCATTTCCACTATGGGCGACAAGAACGTGTCGGACGACATGGCCAGGACAAAGAGCTTGATGCCGTTGGTGCAAATGATTAGTATGGGTATGATGAAGAATATGGCGATATAGTCGGTGACCTTGCGGTAGAAGTTGCGCCTCTTGTTGATGCCCCAGATGTGGTTGAAGGCGTTTTCCACATTTGACAGCAGGCTTATCAAGGTCCACAGCAGGAATAGTATGCCCACTCCCACGAAAATCCCTTCGGACGACTGTGCAAGATATGAATCGACGAATGTTATCACGTTGCTCAGCTGTTCGCGCTGCATGGGGATAAACTTGAATATTTCAGATTCCACTATGTTCTGGAACCCGAAACCGCGGCCTATGGCGAATATCATGGCAAGAGTGGGCACCAGGGCGAGCATGGTGTTGAAGGTGAGTGCCGCGGCCTTTTGCTGCATATTGGTGTCGAGTATCGACCGCACCGACAGGTTTATGGTTTTGGCCAAGTCGATGCGCCAATTGCTACGCGTGTCGTTCCACACGCCACCGGCCCAGTACCACCACAGGCGTATTCCATACCGGCGCAGTTTCCTCACCCATGGCGGGCTATGTCGTCGTTTCACAGTATTCATGCCATAAAAATAAAAAAGAGGCAGCATGGTTGTAAGCCGGGTTATGTGGTGCCGCGCAAGTGTGCGTCACTGCCTGTCATTTATCTGAGCCCGACGTTGCCGCCGAGCTTTAGCAGCCTACCCCTCGGCAATGGACGAGCAGCCCTTGGATGCCGATATACTTGGCCTTGCAACTCATAAGATGTGCGGCGCGCAATGTCGCCATCGCGCCCGGTGGGCTCTTACCCCGCCTTTTCACCCTTGCCCCGCGCGTCCTGCGCAAGGACGCGCGGGGCGGTTGTTTTCTGTCACATTGTCTCTACCCTCGCAAGCAGCTTCCCGTTAGGAAATATGATGCTCTGTGTTGCCCGGACTTTCCTCACGCCGGTTTTTTACGTCGGCGAGCGACAGGCCGCCATACTGCCTCGTGTAGCACAAAGTTAGCACTTTTTGCCGAATTACCGAGAAAAAGTGCGTTTTTTGGCAAATAGTGGCTTTTACTTGCTGCCGTTCGCATAGAACAGCACGCGAAATGTACTTCTTGCCATGCTCGTCTTTTTTTTGATGCAAACTATAAATCAACGGGTTAAACCTTGACAGGCAAACCTACGCAGAACGGCGCAAATAAAACGGAGACTGTTAAATCTGTACTTTCATCGGGTAACGAATAGGCAACCATTCTGCCGCTTCAATCCGCTTAGAAACAGTTTTCAGCCATTTCCCCAATTTCCGTGATTTTCCCCTAACTACTTAATTCATAGATTATATTGCGTTAATCTGCTGAATTTCGGAGGTTTTTCCATAGATTTTCCGTAAGTTTGTCAAATTAAACAAACCCTATTATACTTTTACCTGATGAAATCAGCCATCATACTGACAATCTTATTGTGCCTTTTCGCACCCACGCAAGCAAAGGACATAACCGCCACGCTCAACCAACTTGACAGGGAACTGAAAATCAAAGACGCATACGACAGTCGCAAGCAGTCGCGCATCGACTCGCTATGTTCGCGTCTTGCACATTTTAGCGGAAACCACACCGCCCTGTGCCATGAATATTGCAAAATAGCCCGGGAATATGAAACTTTCATTTCCGACTCGGCTCTGGCCTATTACGACCGCGCCCTCACGCTTGCCATGAAAATCGGCGACCACGAGCTGGCCACACAGGCAAGGCTTGGCCGTGTGAAGGTGATGGGCATCATGGGATTCTTCCATGAGGCAATAACCGAACTCGACACGCTCGAAAGCAAAGGAATACCCGATGAGCTCAAAGAGGAGTGGCTCGACTGTGGCCGTCAGCTCTATTCTTACATGGAGGGCTACACCATGCAAGGAAATAGCCGAAACATGAACCAATATATAGAAACTTACGTGGCAAGGCAGCGGTATTACCGCACCGAACAGCTAAAGTTGCTGCCAAAGGACTCGCCACGACATAAGCTGTTCCTTGCCGAACAATATTACATAGACGGCAACAACAAGCGGGCAAAGAAATTGCTGCATGAAATTCTTGACAACGGTGCGCCCAACAACAACATCTATGCCCGTGCTGCCGCCAATATGGCTATAATACGAGAGGAGGAGGACAATGACGACGATGCAGCCCGATACTTCGCAATGTCGGCCATAGCCGACGTAAGGACCGCCGTAAAAGAAACCACTTCGCTGCAAAAGCTCGCATTGCACTTGTATGAATCGGGCGACATCGACCATGCTTACGCCTATATCTCGGCATCGCTCGCCGATGCCGTGTTTTGTAACGCGCGCCTGCGCACTTCGGAAATATCGAGCATCACCCCTCTCATCGACAATGCCTACAAGGTGCAGCTAAGGAAAAAGCACAAGCTGTTGATGTTTGCCACCCTCATTTCCACGCTGCTTGCCATAGCATTTGTGGGTGCCTGTTTCTTCCTGCTCAAGCAGATGCGAAAGCTGAATGCCACAAGGCAACAATTGAAACAAGCCAACAGCATAAAGGACGAATACATAGGGCACTTCCTTGACTTGTGTTCAATCTACATGGACCGCTTAGACAACTTTTGCAAGACTGTCACGCGAAAAATAACAGCCGGCCAGGTGGAAGACCTCGTGAAAATGGCCAAGTCATCGAAGTTCGCCGAGGAGCAGCACAAGCAGTTTTATGAAAACTTCGACGGGGCGTTCCTGCACATTTACCCCACGTTTATCGATGATTTCAACAAGCTGTTGCAGCCTGGCGAACAAATAGTGGTGAAAGACCCCGGCAAGCTCACCACCGAGTTGCGCATATTCGCTTTCCTGCGGATGGGGGTTGACGATGCCAACAAGATTGCAGGTTTCCTGCACTATTCTGTCAACACCATCTATGCTTACCGAAACAGGGTGAAAAATAAGGCTATCGACCGCGAACATTTCGAGGAAAATATAATGAAAATAGGAACTGTTGTGTAATATTTATATTTATATTTTGCTATATCAATTGAATGGCTAAAATGTTGAGTATCAATATAAATTCTTTATATTTAACTAAAAACTATTTATATTTTCGTCATATAAAGTTCTATCCGATAACAAAAGGTTGTACATTTGCAACAGCAAAGCAGAAATAATCGGATTAAGCTCAATTCGGCTAAATGGTTTAACCTGCTTTTGCCATCGGATTCCTAACCGAATTCACCATTATTTGGGTAAAAGTTCCTCCTTCTATTAGAAGAGAGTATTTAGGGTTTATGTAAAAAGTGTGTATGCCGTGATACAGTTGAGAACGGTTCACGGCATACCACAAAAAAGACAGACAATTTAGCATTTTGTTTCTCACTTAAATGGTTTTAAGGTAAAAGGTTTGTTATTAAGGTTGTTTAGGAAATGGTAAAATTATTCCAGCCGGCGTTAAGCACGGCAAAGGAAAAAAGGAAAAGCACCTCGCGAGAAGTGCTTTTCCTTTTTTACCAAAAGCCGTTAGATTCACGGCATGGCGTTTTATTAATTTTCACACGTGGCAATATAATAATTAACACTAATAATTGCCGAGCATCGGCAATATTTACTAATTTAGCGAAATCAAACCGTAAAACACATTCACATCATGAATAACAGATATTGCGTGATTATGGGCGGAGGGGTAGGTAGCCGTTTTTGGCCATACAGCCGCAAGAACTTGCCAAAGCAATTTATCGACTTCTTAGGCACGGGGCGCACTCTGCTGCAAATGAGTTTTGACAGGGTGAAGGGAATAGTGCCTGAAAGCAACATCATAGTGGTGACAAACGCTGATTATCGCGACTTGGTGCTTGAGCAGCTGCCAGAACTCGATGAAACGCAGATTTTGCTTGAGCCGGTGCGCCGCAACACCGCTCCATGCATTGCATGGGCGGCTTTCCACATCCACGCATTGGACCCCGATGCATCGATAATGGTATCACCGAGCGACCATCTTATATTCAACGAGGAGTGTTTCCGCAAAGAGATTGTCAATGGTTTCGAGTTCGTGGAAAGCCACGATGCGCTGCTAACACTAGGTATTAAGCCCAACCGCCCCGAAACGGGATACGGTTACATCCAAATCGGAGGGAAAACCGACGTGGACGGCATACTACAAGTAAAGACTTTCACCGAAAAGCCCGATATTGAAATAGCACGGATATTTGTTGAGAGCGGCGAATTCTTTTGGAACTCGGGAATATTCTTGTGGTCGGCAAAGAGCATAATGAAAGCATTGCACGACTATGCCCCCGACGTGTATTGCAAGTTCGAGCCAGGCTGTGACAAGTTTGGCACACCAGTTGAGAACGAATACATAAAGGAGAAATTTGCTGAATGCCCTAACATCTCAATTGACTTTGCCGTGATGGAGAAAGCTCCAAACGTGTATGTTTCATGCGTGAATTTCGGATGGAACGATTTGGGTGCATGGGGCGTGCTATATGAATATTCGCCAAAGACGAAAGAGGGGAACGTGACGCAAAACTGCAACGCAATGCTATACAATTGCCACAATAATATGATAGCTGTGAAAACCGAGGGGAAATTAATCGTGGCATCGGGATTGAAAAATTTCATCATTGCCGACTCGGGAGATGTGCTGCTAATATGCCCGCAAAGCGAGGAACAGCGCATAAAGCAGTTTGTAAACGATGTGAAGTCCTCCTTCGGCGACAAATACCAGTAAAAAGATTCATTAATCGTATAATAAATGCAGCCACGGGTGAAATATGTAACCCGTGGCTGCATTGTTTAAGGTTAGTGCCTTTGCGTTACTTCAGCTTAATAGTGCGGTTCCTCACCTGACGCAATATTTGCTCAAGTTCGAATACCTTTTCGGGGTACTTGGCTGCGACATTTTCACGTTCGCCTGCCACAGTCATGTCATAAAGTTGTGGAATGGGGGCGTTTCCGAGTTCGGTATTCGTATTTTTCTGTATTGTGCGGCTGTCGTCGTTAGGTTCGATATACTTCCATTCGGGAGTGCGTACCGAAAGCGTGTTATTGGCAGCATGTTCTATCACCCAAGGACGGTCGGAGGCATCTGTGCCGATTAAGTTCCCAAGCCTATTGTAACTGTCGGTGGCGCTACCATTAGGGATACGTGCGCCTGTGAGTGCGGCAAGCGATGCGAGCCAGTCGATTTGGGAAACAAGCACATCTGACACTTGCGGTTTGCTTATGCCATCGGGCCAATGCGCTATCACCGGCACACGTGTTCCGCCCTCAAATGTACTATACTTGCCTCCACGCAAGTTTCCAGCAGGGTTATGCCCATTGAGCAGCTCCACTGCTTGGTCTTGATAGCCGTCGTCAACCACAGGCCCATTGTCGCTCGACAATATTATCAGCGTGTTATCGGTGAGTTCAAGCTCGTCGAGTACCTGCAAAATCTGCCCTACGCTCCAGTCGAATTGCATTATCGCCTCGCCACGCAGCCCCATGACGTTTTTGCCGCGGAAACGCTCATGTGGGAAACGCGGCACATGTATGTCGTTTGTGGCAAAGTACATGAAAAAACGTTCATCGCGATGCTGGCGTATATACTGCACGGCGTGTTCGGTAATGGAGTCGGCAATATTTTCGTCTTTCCACAACGCCTTTCCTCCGCCTTTCATGTAACCTATGCGGCTTATGCCATTCACAATCGACTGGTCGTGGCCGTGGCTCGGTTTCAAATTATAAAGCAGTTCGGGGTTGCTTTTCCCAGTAGGTTCCCCGGGAAAATTTTTCTCGTAACTCACATAAATAGGAGCCGACGGGTCATAATTGGCAACTTGCCCGTTCTCTATAAACACACATGGCACACGGTCGGCCGTGGCAGCCATGATATATGAATAATCGAAACCTAAATCGCCAAGTGCAGCAGGGAGTGGCGCGTTCCAATCCTGTTTCCCAGTCTCGGTACCCAATCCCAAATGCCATTTGCCAAAAGCCGCAGTCGCATACCCGGCACTTTTAAACATATCGGCCATAGTGTATTGCCCAGGGCGTATAATCATGCCAGCATCGCCACGCGCTATGCCAGTATCTTTGCGCCGCCATGCATATTCGCCCGTCAGCAGCGAATAGCGCGATGGAGTGCTGGTTGATGCTGCGGCATAGCCGTTGGTGAAACGTATTCCATTATCGGCAAGGCGGTTTACGTTGGGAGTTGACACATTCCGGGCACCGTAACATTCAAGGTCGCCATATCCTAAGTCGTCGGCATAGATGAAAATCACATTTGGCAATTGCTCCCGTCCATCCGACGGCTTGCCAGCCTGCGCATACGCCGTTCCACAAATCATGGCCAACGACAATGCGCTAATTGAAGAGTTGTTCATATTGATGGGTTAAGTTTATGGAGTTGACATTTTGGATAAAACAAAAACGGAAATGCGCATATGCCATTGGCGGCATACCGCACATTTCCTGTTCCATTTGTTATCGGTGAAATTAATAAGCCTTATGGTAAAGAGCCTCAATATCTTCTATCGAAGTCGGACGAGGATTGCCGCCAGTGCATACGTCGTTAAACGCATCTATTGCCAATTGGTGCAAATCTTCTTTCTTCACGCCTATTTCATGTAACTTTTGCGGAATATTTATGCTTAGCGACAAAGCCCTTACAGCGTCTATGGCAGCCTTAATGCCTTCGTCCTCGGTCATGCCATCGGTATTCACACCCATGGCTTTTGCAATATTGATATATTTGGGTGCTGCGGCCGACTCGGCATTGTATTCCATCACGTATGGCAGCAGCAATGCGTTGGCCAACCCGTGAGGAGTATCGTAATGTGCGCCAAGAGGGTGCGCCATTGAATGTACTATGCCAAGCCCCACGTTGCTGAAGCCCATGCCGGCTATATACTGTGCCTGCGACATTGCTTCGCGAGCCACAGGATCATTGCCATTGTCAACTGCGGCCTTCAAGTTGGCGGCAATCATTTCAATGGCTTTAAGTTCCATCATGTCCGACATTACCCATGCGCCTGGTGTGATGTAACTTTCAATTGCATGAGTAAGGGCATCCATGCCAGTGGCGGCGGTTAACCCCTTTGGCATTGAATACATCAATTCAGGATCTACTATGGCCACGCAAGGTATGTCGTTAGGATCGACGCACACCATTTTCTTTTTGGCTTCTTCGTCGATTATCACATAATTGATTGTGACTTCAGCTCCTGTACCGGCAGTCGTCGGCAATGCGAAGGTAGGCACGGCCTTGTGGTGTGTGTCGGCAACACCTTCAAGCGAACGGACATCAGCAAATTCAGGATTGTTTGACACTATCCCTATGCCTTTAGCCGTGTCTATGGCGGAACCGCCACCAAGCGTCACAATGAAATCAGCACCCGATGCCTTGAAAGCGGCCACGCCATTCTGCACGTTGGCAATAGTGGGATTGGCTTTTACGTCGGTATAGATTTCGTAAGGGATACCGTTCTTGTCAAATACATCTATGACCTTGTCGGCCACATGGAATTTTATCAAATCTTTGTCGGTCACAAAAAAAGCTTTTTTGAAACCTCTGCGTTTGGCTTCGATTGCGATGCTTTCACGGCAACCTGCTCCAAAATAAGAGGTCTCATTCAATATCATTCTATACATGGTTTGTTATTGGTTTTGATTAGACAGTGCCAAATTATAGAAAATATTCCAAATAGCCAAAAATACGCTTGTAAAAAACGTAAAATCAAGCACTTTGAATATCCTTTTACGTTGTAGCCACTTTCCACTCGGCGATTGTGCCGGTCTGCGAGGAGAACACTGCGCCAATTCGGTATAGCTTTCGGCTGTCGGCGGCGTAGGGGCGGGCGTAGCCCTTCTCCTCGATTTGTGCCAGCGCATCGTCGGCCGAGCCGTCGAGCTTGAACTCGAAGATGTAAACGTAGTCGGGAGTTTCCACTATGCAGTCCACGCGCCCCTCGCTCTGCTGCTTTTCGGCATATACCGTATAGACGCTCACGAGGCGGAATATCAAGTAGAACGTGTAGTGGAAGTACCGCTCGCATTCCCGTTCGCTCTCCTTGCGTCGCATGGCGTAGGGTATGTCGGCGAGGAAGGAGGTGAGCAGCCTGCGCAGGCGGTCGGTGTCGCCCACGCGCATCGACTTCACCATGTCGCGCACCGTTCCTCCCATCTCGTATTTCGACTTGAAGTAGTCGGATGCCACGAGCGAGATGAATCCTTTCTTGACCTCGTTGTTGGGATAGTCGAGCAGGAATGTGCCGAAGTCTCGGTCGTAGTCCTTTATGGTGAGGTAGCCGCTTTGGTAAATCATCGGCAGTGGCTTTTCCACCGTGGCCTTGTAATCGACAAATTCGAGCGGGTCGTAATATTTCCCCGTCAGTTCATCGAGGTTTTCGCCGGTGTGCGACAACAGCCGCACCAGGTAGCTCGGTGTTCCGCTGCTGAACCAGTAGTCGCGTATCGTGCCGGTGGCAAAGGCGTTGAGCAGGCTGAACGGGTTATACACGTCGGTCATCTTCTCGCTGAAGTGGTAGCCGTCGTATTGCCGTTTCAGCAACTCCTTCATTTCATCGCCACTGACACCTTGGCTGCCTGCCATCTCTTCGATGGCCTCGGCAAAATAGTCTTCCAGTTCCTGCTGCGTGATGCCGCACAGCGTCTCGTAGCGCGGGTCCATGCTTATGTCGGCCGGCTGGTTGAAGCCGCTGAACACGCTCACCTGCGAGAACTTGGTCACCCCCGTCAGTAGCACGAACTGCAAGTCATTGTCGGCGGCCTTGAACACCGAGTAAAAACCCTTCAGTATCTCGCGGTTGGCATCTTCAAGTTGCATCTGCACCCCACCGACAGTGGTAACAGTACCAGAGTCAAGCACATCGAGAATTGGCTTGTCATATTCGTCAATAAGCACCACACACCGGCGGTCATGCTTTATATGTGCCTGGTTAAGCACATGGGCGAAACGCTTGCCTATGGTCGTGAACGACGACCGACCGTAAACCTCCTCCCATGCGGCAACAGCGTCCTCAATAGCCCTCTCAAGCGTGCCTGGGGCAGTGAAATTCTCCCCGTTAAAATCAATGTGGAACACGGGATATTCCGCCCATTCCGTTTCAAGCGAGTCTATGGCAAGTCCGCGAAACAGCTCCTTGCGCCCAAGAAAATAGTTCTTCAGGGTGGAAACCAAAAGACTTTTCCCGAACCGCCGTGGGCGGCTCAGGAAATATATAGTACCATCATGAACCAAGTTATATATCAATGCCGTCTTATCGACATAAACATAACCATCTTCCCTAAGTTTCTCAAAGCTCTGTATGCCTATCGGGTATTTCATAATTTGCCTGTCTGTTTGTTACTCAATTACTTTCCACTCTGAAATTGTGCCGGTCTGCGAGGAGAATACCGCGCCAATTTTATATAGTCGGCGGCTGTCGGCGGCGTAGGGGCGGGCGTAGCCCTTCTCCTCGATTTGTGCCAGCGCATCGTCGGTCGAGCCGTCGAGCTTGAACTCGAAGATGTAAACGTAGTCGGGGGTCTCCACTATGCAGTCCACGCGGCCCTCGCTCTGCTGCTTTTCGGCATATACCGTATAGACGCTCACGAGGCGGAATATCAGGTAGAACGTGTAGTGGAAGTACCGCTCGCATTCCCGTTCGCTCTCCTTGCGTCGCATGGCGTAGGGTATGTCGGCGAGGAAGGAGGTGAGCAGCCTGCGCAGGCGGTCGGTGTCGCCCACGCGCATCGACTTCACCATGTCGCGCACCGTTCCTCCCATCTCGTATTTCGACTTGAAGTAGTCGGATGCCACGAGCGAGATGAACCCTTTCTTGACCTCGTTGTTGGGATAGTCGAGCATGAATGTGCCGAAGTCTCGGTCGTAGTCCTTTATGGTGAGGTAGCCGCTTTGGTAAATCATCGGCAGCGGTTTTTCCACCGTGGCTTTGTAATCGACAAATTCGCGTGGGTCGTAATATTTCCCCGTCAGTTCGTCGAGGTTCTCGCCGGTGTGCGACAGCAGCCGCACTAAGTAGCTCGGCGTTCCGCTGCTGAACCAGTAGTCGCGTATCGTGCCGGTGGCAAAGGCGTTGAGCAGGCTGAACGGGTTATACACGTCGGTCATCTTCTCGCTGAAGTGGTAGCCGTCGTATTGCCGTTTCAGCGCCTCGCGCATTTCATCGGTCGAGACACACTGCGCATCTGCCATTTCACTGATTGATTCGGCAAAATAGTCTTCAAGTTCCTGTTGGGTGATGCCGCACAGCGTCTCGTATCGCGGATCCATGCTTATGTCGGCAGGCTGGTTGAAGCCGCTGAACACGCTCACCTGCGAGAACTTGGTCACCCCTGTCAGCAGCACGAATTGCAAGTCATTGTCGGCTGCCTTGAACACCGAGTAAAAGCCTTTAAGTGTCTCACGGTTGCGGTCTTCAAGCTGCCATTCCTGCCCGGCCACGGTTACTTTAAGGTTCGTGTCGAGCACATCGAGTATAGGCTTGTCGTACTCGTCGATAAGCACCACGCAACGCCTGCCGCTCCGCTCATGCGCACGGGCAAGCACGTAGGCGAATCGGTTCCCAAGGTCGGTAACCTCCTCCATTCTGCCATATTCCTTCTCCCAACCCGAAATCTTGGCATTCAGTATCGTTTCCAATGTTCCCGGCATGGTGAAATCGCTTGCATTGAAATCTATGTGGAACACAGGGTATTCGGTCCACTCAGTTTCAAGCGAATCGATGGCAAGTCCGCGAAACAGCTCCTTGCGCCCAAGAAAATAGTTCTTCAGGGTGGAAACCAAAAGACTTTTCCCGAACCGCCGTGGGCGGCTCAGGAAATATATAGTACCATCATGAACCAAGTTATATATCAATGCCGTCTTATCGACATAAACATAACCATCTTCCCTAAGTTTCTCAAAGCTCTGTATGCCTATCGGGTATTTCATGTTGCTCGTATCGTTTTTACAAAGATATATATAAAAATCGATTTTTTATATACCTTTGCAAGTAACAAATTTACCGTCAAGGGCAAAGCAGGAACTGAAAAATCCGACCGTCAACATAAACCAAATCATAATTATGTCGATATGGAATAAATTCTTGGAAATATTGGGTACCGATGACAAAAACGATGTCGTTGGCGATAAGGTTGTATCACCAAAACGTGATGCATCACGGTATGCCATAATCGACGTGGAGGTAGGGTTAAAAGACAATAAAATCCATGACATAGGTGCATTGCGCAATGATGGGGCAACCTTTCATAATTCATCGAGGAATGCACTATTTGAATTCATTGGAAATGTGGATTATATCTGCGGCCACAATATTATCCACCACGATGCCAAATACCTCTTTGCCAGCAGCCCATGCCGTTGGGCTTTGGTTGACACGCTTTACGTTTCACCGTTGCTGTTCCCCGAGCGTCCTTACCATAAGCTCGTGAAGGATGACAAGTTGATGAGCGACCAAATAAACAACCCGGTAAATGATTGTGAAAAAGCTCGGAACTTGCTTTCGGACGAGATTGCCCATTGGAATGCGTTGCCCGAGGCCAAGCGCAAGATATTCGCATCGTTGTTAATCGGTAAAGAGGAGTTTAAAGGGTTCTTGGGCATGGTAGGTGCAACTGCCTTCGATGGGAACTTGCCTTCTCTTATAAGGGAATTTTTCTCCGGGAAAATATGCCAAAACGCCGAGATAGATTCATTGGTGGAACAATACCCCTGCGAATTGGCATACGCACTGGCATTAATCGACACCACCGACCACCATTCCATCACTCCAAGGTGGGTGACTTATAATTACCCAGCAGTGGAATACGTGATGAAACTGCTGCGCCAGACCATTTGCAAAAGCGGCTGCCCGTACTGCAACACACTGCTCGACGTACACCGAAACCTTAAAGCACTCTTCGGGTTCGACCAGTTTCGCACCTACGAAGGCGAACCGCTACAAGAACAAGCTGCCAAGGCGGCAACCGAAGGCAAATCGCTACTGGCTATATTCCCTACGGGTGGTGGCAAGTCGCTCACATTCCAATTGCCTGCGCTCATGGACGGACTTAGTGTGCACGGCCTCACGGTTGTTATCTCACCGCTACAGTCGCTCATGAAGGACCAGGTTGACAATCTGGCCAGCCGTGGCATAACCGATGCCGTTACAATCAACGGATTATTAGACCCTATCACAAGAGCCTTGTCAATAGAACGGGTGCAGAATGGTGAAGCGTCGCTCCTGTATATCGCCCCCGAAATGCTACGCTCCAAGACCATCGAAAAGATATTGATGGAACGCCATGTGGTGAGGTTTGTGATAGACGAAGCCCACTGCTTTTCGTCATGGGGGCAAGACTTCAGGGTCGATTACTTGTATATAGGCAAGTTCATCAAAAAATACCAGCAAGCGAAGAAACTCCCCAAGCCCATACCTGTGTCGTGCTTTACTGCCACGGCAAAACAAAAGGTGATACAGGACATTCGCGACTACTTCAAGCGCACATTAGGCATCGACTTGGAATTATTTGCATCGACAGCCTCAAGAACCAATTTGCGCTATTCGGTGATACACGCCGAAACCAACGATGACAAATATTTAATGCTACGGAACCTTATCTCCACTACCGATTGCCCGACAATCGTCTATGTGTCGCGCACAAAGCGCACTATAGAGCTTGCTGCAAAATTATCGCGCGACGGATACCCGGCGTTGCCATTCAACGGGAAAATGGATTCGGACAAGAAAATCGCCAATCAAGACGATTTCATGAACGACCGTGTGCGAATAATAGTGGCAACTTCGGCTTTCGGCATGGGGGTTGACAAGAAGGATGTGGGGCTGGTGGTGCATTACGACATTTCCGACTCGCTTGAGAACTACGTCCAGGAAGCCGGACGGGCAGGCCGCGACCCACACATAGACGCTCGTTGCTATGTGCTGTACAACGACAATGACTTGGACAAGCATTTTATCCTGCTCAACCAAACGAAATTAAGCATAAGCGAGATACAACAAGTGTGGAAAGCCGTGAAAGACCTCACGCGCAAGCGCATGAGTGTGAGCTGTTCGGCACTTGAAATAGCGAGGCAGGCCGGTTGGGACGACTCGGTTTCGGACATCGAGACGCGTGTGCGCACTGCCTTGGCCGCATTGGAGCAAAGTGGATACATAGTGCGTGGCAATAATGTGCCACACGTGTATGCCACCGGGATAACAGTAAAGAATTTAGACGAGGCGCGTGAACGCATCGCTGCATCGGCACTGTTTGGCAAGGAAGAAACAGAGACCGCCGTAAGGATAATGCGGTCGTTAATATCGCAGAAGAGCAGGGCCAAGGCGCAGGCTCCCGATGTCGATGCCGAGTCGCGCGTGGATTACATTGCCGACATACTGGGGCTGAACAAGCGCGATATTATCTCGGCAGTGGAGCGTATGCGGCAGGAAGGCATATTGGCCGATAGCAAAGACATTTCGGCATATTTGATGGATTCGGGCGACTCGGAACGTAAGTCACGCACCATGCTTGAGCGTTTTGCAAGGCTTGAGCGTTATATCCTCGATCATATCCCCGACGGCGCACTGCGAATATCATACAAGCAGCTTAATGACAATGCCGTGAACGACGGGATAAGCACATCGAAGGAAAAAGATATTCGCACGCTGCTCTATTTCCTCTCCGTCAAAGGGTACACCCGCAAAAAAGAGGATGCCGCACACAACTTGGAAATAAGCAGGCAGACCGATGCTGATACCACTGCCACACGTTTCGATAAACGATTGGAAATATGCCGCCTTGCCATCGAGTGGCTATATAAGCTTGCGGTAGATTCCAGCAAAGACGGGCAGCAACGCAGCTCCATACAGTTCTCGGTCATAGAATTGCTTAACTATATCAAGTCCATTCCTCGCCCTATCTTCAGCCAGCTCGGCGACTTGCAGCTTGAAGATGTGGAAGAAGCACTCTTGTATTTGTCGAAAATAGGCGCGTTAAAGCTCGAAGGCGGTTTCCTTGTGCTATACAATGCCATGACCATAACGAGGCTGAAGGAGGACAACAAGATAAGATACAAGCAAGAGGATTACCGGCAGCTGAACGAGTTCTACAAGCTGAAGATGCAGCAGATACACATTGTAGGGGAATATGCCAACTTGATGGTGCGCAACTACGATGCAGCATTGCAGTATGTGAAGGACTACTTCCAAATGGACTACCGCAAATTCATTGCAAAATACTTCAAAGGTGAACGGCTTGGCGAGATACAGCGCAACTTGACACCCGAAAAATACAAGCAACTGTTCGGGCTGCTGTCGAAACGGCAAATGGAGATAATCGGTGACAAGGATTCCCGTTGCATTGTCGTGGCAGCCGGCCCCGGCAGCGGCAAGACGCGCGTCCTCGTACACAAGCTCGCCTCGCTGTTGCTACTCGAAGATGTAAAGCACGAGCAGCTGCTCATGCTCACATTTTCACGTGCGGCTGCTATCGAGTTCAAGCAGCGATTGATGGAATTGATTGGGAATGCAGCTCACTTTGTGGAAATAAAGACGTTCCACTCATACTGTTTCGACCTGCTGGGCCGCATAGGAAACCTTGAAGACGCGAAAAATGTCGTAGAAACAGCGGCAGACATGATTAACAGCGGAGAAGTGGAGCCAAACAAGATACGCAAGACTGTGCTGGTAATTGACGAGGCACAAGACATGGGGGCCGGCGAATATGCCCTTGTGGAGGCCTTGATGGCATGCAACGAAGATATGCGCGTGATAGCCGTAGGCGATGACGACCAAAATATTTATGAATTTCGAGGTTCCGACTCGGGGTATATGTACAAATTGACTCAGCGCGAAGGCAGCCGCTTTGTCGAGATGACCGAAAACTACCGCAGCACTCGCCACGTGGTGGAGTATGCCAACGAGTTTGTAAAAGGCATACATGGCCGAATGAAACAGTCCCCGATTATTTCAATGAGGAATGAAGACGGCTGGGTGGGAATAACGCACCACGAATCGAAATATATGTACCGGCCAGTTGCCGACGAGTTGGCAAGTTTGCACGGAAGTGGCAGCTCGTGCGTGTTGACGCAAACCAACGATGAGGCCGTAATTATGACGGCACTATTGCGAAAATATGGTATAAACGGCAAGTTGATACAGTCGATGGACGGTTTCCGTTTTTGGAAAATGGCCGAGATGAGATATTTCATGTCATTCATCGACAGGCGGTTGAGTTCTCCATTGATTGCCGATGAATTATGGGAAGATGCCAAG
This sequence comes from uncultured Muribaculaceae bacterium, assembly GCA_944320595.1. Lineage (GTDB taxonomy): Bacteria > Bacteroidota > Bacteroidia > Bacteroidales > Muribaculaceae > Avimuribaculum. Next base: position 53,132 of record CALUIB010000011.1, read on the forward strand.
ACGGCAACATTTGCCCGTTACGGACGCAGCCATAGCCTGATGTATGTGAAACGCTGCCTGGAACTATTCGAGCAAACCAGCAAGGCAAAATATGATAGCGACTTCAAGGAATTTGTATTCGAGTCGTCGGTCGAAGATTTTTGCGACACTTCGGGAGCCGATGTCGTGGTATCGACAATACACAAGGCAAAGGGGCGTGAATTCGACAATGTATATATGCTGGTAACCGACAACTACGATAAGTCGCCGCAACTTATGCGTCGGTATTACGTGGGCATGACCCGAGCAAAGAACCGCCTGTCGATACACACCGACGGTGACTACTTTGGTTATTTGCATGCCGACCGATATGTCACCGACCACAGGCAATATGATATGCCTGATGAAGTCGTCTTGCAGCTCACGCACAAAGATGTCAACCTTGGTTTCTTCAAAGGCATAAAGCGCGACGTGCTGGCCTTGATGGGCGGAGACACGCTGTGCTATAAAGATTACATACTATATTCCACAAGCGGCAGGCCGGTGGCCAAGCTGTCGCAGCGCATGCAGGCCACGCTATCGGCGTGGGAAGAAAAAGGCTACAAGGTGAGGTCGGCGGTAGTGCGTTTCATAGTGTCATGGAAACCAAAGGACGCGCCACGCGATGAACAGGAAACAGCCGTCTTACTTGCCGACTTGGCGTTGTCGCTATAGACGCGATAAAAGAGCCTTCCTCCCCGCCTTATCAGAAAATCAGATGAGGGGCGGGGTAGGAAAGCCCTTTCGCACTTGCAGGCTATGCAGCCGCTCACGCGGTCATGGCTTGCTTGAGAATTGAGAATAATAGCAGAAACATTAACTAAAACGTTATTATAATTTCAATATTTTCGTAGTCTTTTCGTCGATGCGCACCAAGTATATCCCGGCAGGATAACTGCAAAGCTCTATGGTGTTCTTCCCTGGAGAGAATGTGCCGCTATATAGCATTATTCCGCTTTGGTTGAACACTTGTGCCACACCGGCAGCCGGAGCGTCGAAATTGACGCAGCCAGTTGCCCGATCGAGGTAAACGCGCAGGTTGCCATTGCCGCCGTCAATGCCGGGAACAGCTGCCGAGCCTCCATATTTCGCAAGGAATGCATCAAGTACTGATTGGTCGATGGCGACTGTTTCATCGAGTACGGGGCTGCTCCCCTCGCGTGTAACGTGTGCATCGGCCACGCGGCACACTTCGGTGCTGTTTTCACCAATCCATCCGTTATATTGGTTAACGCCAGTGTATATTTTCACGAAGTCCACGCCGGGCATCTTCACTTCATTCCCTTTCGCATCTACTGCCCAGTCGATGTCGATTTTGGCACCTTCGTTCCATGAGCCACCATCGATATTCGGCACATTGTCGGCATATCCGTAATCGAAGGGGCTTAATACGAAATATGTGCCGTTGCCGCTTTGGTCAATGCCGTTGTCGGGCAAGCGTGTGCCTCGGAACACAAGCGTCTTGCTGTCGGTGAGCCATTGCGGCCAGTATGGCTGCTGATGGGCCGCGTTCCTGCGCACATATCCTTCGCCACCCTGGTTGTCGGTCCATCGAATGTCGTCATCATCGTTTTCGGGGCGGTAATAGGTACATTCATAATCGAGAATGGAGTTGTCATATTCGCTGCCGCGAATTTCAAACCACTCGTTTTCGTCGGGCAGGCCGTTGCCATTGATATCGTATGCCACCATCACCACGCCCGGCTCGCTGCCGCCCGAGTGCATATTTCCCTCGATATACAAGTCGCGCTCGCCAGCTACGTTAACCACCGTGTGGTCGAACCCCACCACTACATATCCGCCGTATGCGCCGAGCGAGATGCCGCCCTCCGATGTCGCCGCATGTGCTTTGTTGGCCATCGCATTGGCATCGTCGCCCTCTTCCCACTCGGGCATAATGTTGACAAATTGCCCCGGTGCCGGAGCATATTCAATCACCCCGTCGTGGACGGGACTTGCCGCATTGCCTGCCGCAGCCCATATTATGGCCGAGGCCAGTGCCAAGAAGTTTTTATTCATTGCCATTATCATAGTGCTTGATTATGTTTTCTGTTTTGCCATAAAATGCTATGCTTGCCGGTATTTGCCCGGTGGTTTGTTTCCATTGCAATATGCCATCCCGGTTGAAACAGTAGATGGTGCCCGAAACGACGTATGACTTGGCATCGCACACATAAAAATCTTTGGTTACCGGGTCAACGGCTATGCAATAGGGGAGTGTTATGCTTTTTTCGGTTCCGTCTTTAATGATGTTTCGGTCTATGACTTGCATTGCAGCCATGTCGATTTTTGCAAATGTCACGGTGTTCTGTCCTGTCACATAGCTCCATTCGGTGCTTATTGTGTAGAGCATGTCGCCGTCGGCCCACATATCCGATACCGGGATGCCCATCTCCTTTATCACCTGCTTGCTCTCGGGGTCGATTACCAGCAGGTCGGAATTGATGTTGCCGTAGTAGTCGCCCCGTGAACTCAGCCATAGCCTCCCGTGGCTGTCACGGTCCATGCGGTGGAAATTGGCCGATTGCTCTATGGTCATCACGTCGGCAACTGTGAATGTGCGCAAGTCTATCACCGATACCGTGTTGTCATAGTCGGGAACATGGTATCCGCCAGAGTTGGCCACATACAGGCGGTTGCCGATGATGGTCATCTCCTCGGGCTGGTAACCCACCTCCACGCTGCCGGTCACGGTGAGCGATGCGGTGTCAACCTTGAACACCGCCCCGCGTGGCGCGGTCGGGTCGATTTGCGCCATTCCCACATAGCTGCTCACATACAGGTTGCCATCGTGCCCCAAGGCATACCGGCAGTTGGGAATGTCGATTTGCGCTACGCGCCGCGCACTGTCGGGCGTGAGCACTTCCACCTTGTGCGAACAATTGATTACGGCATACATCTTATTGCCATATATCATGATGTTGTTGCCCACGTCGCCCAGGTTCATAACCACCTCGGGGTTGCGGGCGGCATAAATGTTGCGGTTGTATATGCCTGTGGTTGCGTCGAAGTAGTCAATGCTCGCCTTGTTGCTACCCATGTTGCCCTCGTTGAGCAGGTAAAAGCCGAACACGTCGGTCATTACAGGCTCGGTGACTTGCGTCTGCACAATGTCGATAAGCACATCGTCGCGCTGGCACGAAGTGGCTGCAGAAAACAGTACCGCTGCTGAAATATATGTGATAAATTGTTTCATATAGTCAATTTTGCTGTCAGGCGGAAGTTGCGCCCCGGCATGGGGTAATTGTGTATCACCTCGTAGGCCTGGTTTAACACGTTGTTAAGTTCTCCTGCAATGCGCAGTTGCACCGCCCCTATCTTGAAATCCTTCGATAGCGACATATCGTGGGTGTACCATGGCGGCTCATAATTGTAGCGGTTGTTTTCCTGCTCGTTGTAACGCTCGCCGGTGTATATGAATGAGTAACTGAAATCCCAGCCGAGCCACGAGGCATTATACGACACCGACAGGCTGTGGCGCGGAATGTAGGGTATCTGGTCGCCATAGAACGTATCACCAGGGTCGGTGTAGTCGCGTGCCCGTTGGAAGGTGTATTGGGTGCGTAACTTCATCCCCACCTTGCCAACGTGTGCCGCTACGTCGCCGGCTACTTCGAGCCCGGCAATTCTCACACGCCCCAAGTTAATCATAGTCCAGCGGAATTGCTTGCCGGTGGGGTAGGCGATTATTTTGTTTTTGACTGTGTTATAGTAGGCGTCGGCCTTGAGCGACACGAAGTCGAAGAACTTGTGCCCGAGTGGGCGGCTGAATGAGAAACCTATGTCGTACTGGTAGGTGTATTCCGGCTCAAGGTTGGCGTTGCCAATCTCGGTATAGTAGAGGTCGTTGAAAGTGGGCATTCGGAAGATTTTCTTGAAGAACCCGTATATCTCAAATATGTCGTCGCCAGTGGGGCGGTAGTTGAGGAACACTGCCGGCGATAGTTCATGCTTGTTTGGCGAGGCGGTGTATAGTTTCCGTGAGCGAGTTGACTCCTGGATGAAAGTGCACAGCAGGCTTGCTTGCAGGCTTATGCGTTTGTAGTTGATGGCGGTGGCTATGGCGGCCAGCTGCGTCCATCGGGTGGGGTAGGCGAAGTCGGCAAGGTCGGCATCCATGGTGTTCCACTGCAAGTCGGCTGCTGCCGATGCGCTCCACCAGTCAGTGATGTTGAACAGGTTGGCTACCGACAGGTATGCCTCCTTTTGGTAGTAGTGGTTGTTGAGGTATAGCTCCTTTGGGTCGTCGCGCAGGTATCGCGAGTAGTCCCAGGCGAACTTGCCGCTGACCTTCAGCGAATACAGGTCGGAGAATTGCTTTTCGAAAGCTCCCTGCCCGAATGCGCTCTTGTCCCACTGTCGTTCGCCGCGGCGGAACACGTTGTTGACAATCGCGCCGGGGATACCGCGCTGCGACGTGTAGAAATATCCGTTCAGGTTCCACTTTCCCCGTGGCAGGTAGCCGTATAGGCCAAGTTCGGTGCGCAGGGCCTCGACGTCGCCGTTTTGTCGTGTGGCGGTGGTGTCGTAGGCAATGTCGCCGTTAAGCTGCTTGCGCGTGTATCGAAACTTGTACCGCCCATTGGCGTAGGTGTATTCGGCATTGGCCGACATTGATATTTTGTCGGTTAGCCGCTGGTTCCACACCACCGACGGATTGGCAAGCCCGAAACTGCCCGTGCGCATCTGCACCGACAGCTGGTAGTCTTTGCCATCGGTAAAATGCGGCCTGCGAGTGTAGATGTAAATCGCGCTCGACGAGGAGAAATCCTTGGCGCTTTGGAAGATGCGGCTCCGCTGGCCGTTGTAGAGTGAGATGGCTTCGATGTTGTCGAGCGAGTAGCGGCCCAGGTCAACTTGCCCGTTTTGCGCGTTTCCCAGCTGTATGCCGTTGTAGAACACTCCCACATGGTTGGTGCCCATGCTGCGGATATTCACCGTCTTTATACCGCCAATGCCGCCATAGTCCTTTAGCTGCACCCCCGAGAAGTGGCGCAGTGCGTCGGCCACCGAATGGCTGTTGAGCCGCTGAAGGTCGGCTCCGGCGAGTGTCTGTGGGCGTATGATTTCGGGCCTCTTGTTGGCCACGACCTCTACTTCCCCAATCGACATAATCGAATCAAGGAATTCCTCGCCACTGCCATTGCCGCCGTCGGCTGCGGTTTGTGCAAATACATTGGTGACGAGCATCAACGCCACCACCAATGCGCCGCATTTGGGATGTTTCATTAATATTCGCATAAGTTACGTCCGATGTTTCCACCATCTGTTGTGATGGCATGAAATCGTCTCGCGGACAGTTAAACAATACTTATCATCCAAACGGTATTCCGGCTTCTCCCCTGTAATTTCATCGGCTCGGCCTTCCCGGAGTGTATTCCAGTGACCCAGCCACAGGTGTCATTATAATGGAGTTACGGCAGCGAGTACTGCCCGGGATTTCCACCCGGTTCCCGGCGCATATAGGATTGCGCCTTTTATTGAATGACGAGGCAAAGGTAGGCAAAAAAAATCAAATGCGCAAAAAAATAAATGCACTGCCACGATGGTTTTCTTGGAACCGCTTGTGCAGTGCATTATGTAATTCCTTATTTATCAAAATAAAGCCCTCGCCTGTAATAGCACAGGTGGAACATGGGGAGGGCGGCAATATTATTTTACTATGTCGCTCAGTTCTGCGCCCGGCTTGAACTTGACCACTTTCTTGGCCGGAATTTGTATCTTTTCCTTGGTTGAAGGGTTGATGCCGGTGCGGGCGGCTTTCTCACTTACCATGAAAGTGCCGAATCCTACGAGGGCAACCTTGTCGTCCTTGGCAAGTGCATCGGAAATGGCTTTAATCGTGGCATCAAGGGCTGCTTTTGCGTCAACCTTCGACAGCTTGGCTTCTTCGGCGATGGCGTTAACTAATTCTGTCTTGTTCATAATGAAATAAAAAATTTAGATTTATGGTATGATAACTGTTTTTTGAATCGTGGGGATATAAATGCCACACGGATAGTGCAAATCGAGTGCAAGACATCAAGCTGGCTGCTGGTTGAATGCAATGCCGATATGCAACCTATTTTCTGCAAATATAAGGCATTTGGCTATAACTTCAAAAAAAGGATATGAAAAAATGTTTTTTTCAAGTAAATAATTACAATAAGTGTGGCAATAGTTGTTGTACAGCAGTTTTTTTCCGTAATTTTGCCCCTTGATAATAGTCGGCCTCTTGCGGTTATGGCTTTTTGCAAGGGTGCTGCGATGATGAAACGTAAAAGTGTAGCAATGTTTAATTCTCGAGGATTTTTTAGTTCTATCCCGACGGTCACCAAGAATTTATTGATAATAAACATATTGATGTGGGTGGCCACGTTGGCCCTTGGAGGGAAGGTCGATCTCGACAAGTATTTGGGATTGCACTACTGGGAGGCATCTGATTTCAATGTGGCGCAGTTCATCACATATATGTTCATGCATGCCAATTTTTCGCACCTGTTCTTCAATATGTTTTCGTTGTTCATGTTCGGCATAATACTTGAACGTGCGCTCGGCCCTGGTCGGTACTTGTTCTATTACATTTCATGCGGCATAGGCGCAGCCTTGGTTCAGGAAGTGGTGTGGACGTTCACATGGATAGACGTATTGAAACTTGGCGACCAGAACGGCTTTGTGGCATTGCAGGGGCAGGAGGCTCTTAACTATTTGCTGCAATATAATGTGCCGGAACTCGAAAGGTTCTTCAATATATTTGTCACCATAGGCGCATCGGGGGCGGTCTTCGGGCTGCTGCTCGCATTTGCCATGCTGTTCCCCAATATGCCCATGTACCTGTTCTTCATTCCCATACCCATCAAAGCCAAGTGGATGGTGATAGGCTACGGCCTGCTTGAACTGGCATTTGGCGTGACGGGTGCGCAAAGCACCGTGGCGCATTTCGCACACCTTGGCGGTATGCTATTCGGGTTCTTCATTATTTGGTACTGGAAAAAGAAAGGAGTAGTGGGTGGCGGATTTTATTGATATGCTGCGCAGCCGTTTCAGAATGGCATCGCTGCTGGCACGCATCATTTACGTCAACATCGGCGTGTTTGTGGTGCTGCGGCTCGTAGGCATTGCCGGTTTCCTGTTTGGGTTCGATGCTGGCGGCATTATAAGCTATGTGGAGTTGCCGTCGTCGCCGTGGTGGTTCCTGCGGCAGCCGTGGACTATCGTCACATATATGTTTGCCCACTACGATGTGCTGCATATACTCTTCAATATGCTTTGGCTGTGGTGGTTCGGGCAATTGTTTCTGCAATTTTTCTCGCCGCGGCATCTCACGGGGCTTTATTTCGTTGGCGGCATTGGCGGCGGGCTGCTGTATATGCTTGCCTACAACCTGCTGCCGGCATTTGCATGGCACAACGGGCTGCTGCTGGGGGCATCGGCCGCCGTAATAGCCATTGTGGTGGCAACGGCAGTGCAAGCCCCGAATTACAAAGTGGGGCTGCTGTTCTTTGGCGAAATATCCATTAAATGGATTGCCATAGTGACCATATTCATCGACTTTATCAGCATCTCGGCCGACAATGCGGGTGGGCATATCTCGCACATCGGCGGCGCATTGGTAGGGTTGCTGTTTGTGGTGCTGCTGCGACGCGGAATCGACATCACGGCGTGGTTCAATGCCATAATCGACTTCGCCGTCAACAGCTATCGGCGCATCTTTTCGGGGGCGGGGAAGCGTGTAAGTTTCAAGCCGCCGCACAGGCGCGGCAGCCGGCGCAGGTCAACGCCCCCGCCACCTCCGCCTCAAGGCGGCAACAGAGGCATCTCGCCCGAGGACGAGCGTGTGATGGACGAAATACTGAAGAAGATAAAAGTGTCGGGCTACGGCGCACTGACCGACGAAGAAAAGAGCCGCCTGTTCCAAGCGAGCCGCAGGCGGCAGAATTGAATAAAAATAGGATGAAAGGAATAAAGGGGATTTGGAAATTGGCAAAAGTGGGCGGCATGGTATTTACCGTGCTGCTTGCGGTGGCATACGTCGCATCGGCGTATGGCGGGATGGTCAATCCTTCCGAGACCACTCGCTATGCGCTGCTGTGCCTTGGCTATCCGCTGTTTTTCATAGCCTCGTGCGTGGTGTTGATAGTGTGGCTTGCGCTCGGGCAATGGAAGATAGCCGCCGTGACGGCAATTTCGCTGCTTGCCACGCTGGAGCCTATTGGCACATATTTCCCGCTCAACCTCCCTTGGGGAAACGAATTGTCGCCGCAAGAGCGGCAACGGTCGTTCAAGCTGTTGACGTTTAACGTGATGAATTTCACTGATTTCGACGGCACGGTGCATGAGCGCAACCGCACGGCGCAATATATTCTTGATACCGATGCCGACATAGTGTGCCTGCAAGAGGGTGCGCGGTATGAGCCGATAACCGACATAAAGTTGATAAAGGAAATGCTACCCGAGTTGCGTGAGCGTTACCCCTATTACACGAAGGGCATCGACGACATGGTGCTGCTGTCGAAGTTCCCGTTCACACAGGGCGACGACTGCGTGGAGGAGGTAGGCAAGAAAGTGGTGACATACGACGTGCAGCTGCCCTGCGGCGACACTGTGAGGATATTCAACTGCCACCTGCACTCGATAGGACTGACGACCGACGACAAGGAGATTTACCGCCAAATCACTGATGTCAACGACCTCGACAAGTTGCAGCCAGCCGAGGCCATGCAGGAATTGCGCAGCAGCCTGTTCTCGAAACTCTCGAAGGCTTTTGTGGTAAGAGGCAAGCAGGCTCGGAAATTGCGAGAATTTATCGACCGGGCAGGCAGGAACGTGATTGTGTGTGGCGATTTCAACGACACGCCGGGGTCGTATTCCTACCGCACGGTACGCGGCAGCGACCTGCGCGATGCATACTTAGATTGCGGCTTTGGCCCCACCATCACCTACCACGACAATCGTTTCTACTTCAAAATCGACCAAATTCTGTACCGCGGCGACCTTGAGGCCGTGGCCATAGAGCGCGGTAAAATCAATTCCTCCGACCACTACCCCCTCGTCGCCACCTTCGTGTGCGACTGAACTTGTGAAAGCCTACGGGGCACTATTGTTACTTGAACAGGCTCATCACGTTGGCGGGGGGGCGCTGGGCATCGAGTTCGCGTTTCATGAATTCCATGTAGGGGGCTGAGTGCTCGAAGAACTGGTAGTAGCCTTGGCACAGGTAGTTGAGGCCGGGCTCGCCGTCGGCAGTTGTGGCAAAGCGGTTCTTGGGGCACTCGCCGTTGCAGATGGTGGAGAACTTGCACTCACGGCACTGCCGCGGCAGCGAGCCGCGTTTCATTGCGCCGAATTGCGACTGCCGCGGGCTATACATCATTTCGGCAAGTGTGCTGCTGCCGATATTGCCGAGCAGGTACTCGGGGAACACGAAGTGGTCGCACGAATACACGTCGCCGTTAAATTCCATCACCCCGGCATGGCCGCACGTGCGGGCCATGGAGCACACGCCGGGTTCCACACCGACATAGTTGGCAAGCGTGGCATCGAACAGCTGCACGTAGTAGCTGCCCACATCGTTGCGCACCCATTCGTCGAAAATGGTGCACAGGAAGTCGCCCCACTGGCGCGGCGACACCGAGAAGTCGGCCACCTCGGTAGCCTCGCGTGTGGCAAGCGAGGCCAGCTGCACATATTCGCTGCCGGCCACCATGCGTTCCACTATGGGTGTGAATTGCAGGTAGTGGCATTCTATGTCTTTGAAGAAATGGTAAAATTCAAGTGGATAATCCCCGTTGTAGTCGTTCACCACGGCCATGCCGTTCCATTCCACACCATGCTTTTTCAGTAGTTCTATGCCGCGCATCACACGGGCAAACGTGGGCTGCCCGCCACGCGAACGGCGGTACTCGTCGTGGAAACGCTCGGGGCCGTCGATTGATATGCCTATGAGCCACCCTTCGTCCTTGAAAAAGCGGCACCATTCGTCGTTAAGCAGGATGCCGTTGGTTTGCAGACAATTAAGGATGTTGTGCCCATGCGCATACTTCTTTTGCAGGGCCACTGCCTTGCGGTAAAAGCTGAGAGGACGCAGCAGAGCCTCGCCCCCGTGCCATGTGAACATGACATCGCGCATGGTCTGCGACCCGATGTATTGCTCCACAAACCGTTCGAGCAGGCTTTCGCTCAGCAGGTGGTTAGGCACACGGCGGTAAAGCCCCGATTTCTCAAGGTAGTAACAATACTCGCAAGCGAGGTTGCACGTAGCCCCCACGGGCTTGAGCATCACATATAGTGGACGTTCAAAAGGGTTTTCCATTTCGTAAGTCGGCAAAAAGTCAATCCAAAGTTACTACATTTGGCCGAAACATGAAAATCGGCGGGTGCCGAGCCTGTCGGCATTGAGACAAAAAGGCGGCGGGCTTGCCCTCTGGGGGGATAGTTGCAAGCCCGCCGCTATTATGCTATGTCGCTGCGGTTAGTTGGCCGGTGCGAACATTTGTGCCTTGAACGACACCTCCATGCCCATGCACTTGAATGTGCCTGTCACGTTCTCGTTTTGGAAATAAGATGTGGGGTTGAACGACGGGTTCATCGTTGCCGAGAAGTCGGTTATTTTGTACTTGGGGTAGGGTGTGTTGGATATTTCGGGAATGATGCTGTCGGCCTTCAATTCAAGGAAAGTGCCGGTAATCGACGGGGTGACCGTTATGCTGGGGAATACCATTGATTGTATTCCGGGCATTTCGTCAACGAATTTAATATTGGCCAAAGCCAGGTCAACGAGTGCCGAATCGGCGTTGATGCGGTAAACCACCGACGCACGGCTCTCGTCGTAGTCGTAGGGTTCCGACCCCGGTGCTGTGGTGGTCACGGAGTTGTAGTTATACACTACCCCGTCGGGGAATGCGGTGATGTTGGTTGAGCCGTTCAGCGTGTAGCGCATATCGAGCGTGTTGCCGGTGTATTGGCCGTAGAGGTTGGTAATCTCGATGCCCGACAGTGGAGTGCCGTTGGCATCGACCGGCGTAATTGCCTCGGCGTGGAATGTGTATCCGAGGCTGTTGGATACCGCCATGGGCAGCCCTTGCAGGTTGAAAGCCACGGGCGAGATGTCCTTGTCGCTTATGCGGATGTTGATGTATGGCGAATTGGTCAGTTCCATCTCGAAGAAGTAGCTTGCTGTGTTGAGCGTCGATGTGCCGTCGGCGGCTGATTTTATCTGCACCATGTCGGCGTTGAGCTGCATGGTGTTGCTCACTTCGTTGTCGCCAAGGCACGAAGTGAGTGCCACGGGGATTGCGGCGAGCAGCAATAGCATTGTCTTTTTCATTGTTGTGATAATATGAGTTTTGTGTTTATATGTTTAATCTCAATGTCGCGCCCACAGTGAGCGGCTTGCCGCGCTGGAAGAAGGCGTTGCCTATCGACACGAAGTAGAACGTGCGGTAGTCGGTGTCGGCAAGGTTTTCGCCCCACAGCTCAAGCGAGTAGTGCTGCCCCGACAGTGTCACCGATGCTCCCGGCAGGCAGTACATGGGCTGTTTCTCATCGTTGGTTTCATTCCAGTATATCTCGCCCACTGCCCGTGCATGAGCATCGATGGCGATGCTGCCGAGCCATGTGCGTTTTACTGGAACTACGTAGTTCACGGCTGCAAAGATAGTGTTTTTGGGGGCATAAGGGATATATTTGCCCGAATAATTTTCCCGACCGTTGTCAAATTCTATGAACCGTGCGTCGGTAAAACCGTAGCTCACTGACACCGTGAGTGGGTCGATGGGGGTGGCACGGATTGATGCCTCGGCCCCGTAGCTGCGCGAGCGTCCGGCATTGGTCATTATGCGCCCGGTGGTGTTCCCGTCGGGGAACATGGTGAGCTGCTGGTCGGTGGTGTGGATATAGAACACCGACAGGTCGGTGCGTATGCGCCCGCCAAAGCATTCGGCGTGTGCCCCGGCCTCTATGGTCCAGTTTGTTTCGGGCTTGTAGGCTATGATTTCTTCCACTTTGTAGCTTGAGCCAAAGCCCATGTAGTTCATCAACCGTTGCTGCAGCACGTCGCTAAACATTTGCGTGTTGAATCCTCCGGCTTTGTATCCTTTTGCCACCGAGGCGAATACCGATATGGGTTGCGGCGTGTCGAAACTGTATGATGCGGCCACCTTCGGCAGCAGTTGCAGGAAAGTCTTGGTGCGGCTGCCCGGGTCGTTGATGTTCACGTCGTCGTGCCTGTAAACCGAGCCATCGGTGGCACGGATTATATCGTAGCCAGTGTTGCACCAGCTCACGTAATTCAGGCGGTTGAATTCAAAGTCGAGCCGCAGTGCGGCGGTGAATGTCCACCGGTCGAGCTTGTAGGTCGATTGGTGGTACAGCGCAAGCCCGAAGTTGTGAGTCTTGAAATTGCTGTTCAGCACGAATTGTGGCGACTCCCAACGTATTGGATAGTCGGGGTTTTCCTGGTTGCGGTGTTTCAGTATCAGGCTGTCGATGCCCACCTCCTTGAACGTAACCGGTGCATCCATCAGCGTGCGCTTGTAGAACCCGAAGAACCCCGTCAGCCACGAGTAGGGCTTGCCGTTGCCGTCGGGTGACCTGAACGTGAGGTCGTGCGTCAGCGCGTGTTCCCGCCGCTTTTGCGTCAGTGTGAAATATGGCACAGGCAGGAAGTCCTGGTCGAGCGTCATGTTGTCGTCGAGGTATTGGTAGGAAGTGATGCTCGTCATTTTGTATTTGTCGCGGGTCAATTCCATCGTGAGCCCGTCGCTGATGCCGGTGCGGCGGTAGAAGCAGGTGTCGTTGTAGCTAATCTTGCCGAGCATGGCCGACTCGTAGGGGTATCCCCCTTGTTGGGAAACGGAGAACGACAGCACATTGTCGATGCGCAAGTCTTTGCTGGCTTTCCATTGCAGCTTGGCGCGTCCTTCGCCTATTTTCTCGTGGTCGAGCTTACGCCCGGTGTATTCGTTGGTGAAGAAACCGTCCGACGAGGAGTAGCCGCCTGCCACCGACAGCCCGAGCCGCTCGTCTGCGAGCAAGTGATAGGTTGACAAGCCCACACGGAAGGAATTACCGCTTGAATAAGCGAGCATTGCACGTGAACCTTGGAAGTTGAATGGCGACAGCGTGGTCACGTTGATTACGCCGGCCATGGTGTTTCGCCCGAACAGTGCGCTTTGCGGGCCGCGCAGCACCTCGATGCGCTCTATGTCGAGCAGGTCGAGGTCGTAATTCTCCTTGGTCAGGATAGGCACGTTGTCGATGTTCATTCCCACCACCGGCTGGTCGATGCGAGTGCCTTGCCCGCGCATATATATCGATGAAGTCATGCGCGAGCCGTAGTCGGGAATGTAGAAGTTTGGCACCATCGCGCTCACGTCCTTGAAAGAGTACACGCGGTACCGTTCTATTTCTCGCTTGCCTATGGTGGTCGATGCAATGGCCTTGTTCTTGAACCCGTCGCCATATTTTATGGCGGTGACCGACAATTCGCCCAGCGTGATTATCGAGTCGGCTGTGAAATCGGCAGGCAGAGCCTCGGCCTTTGCCGTGAAGGCGGCCGCTGCGGCTACGATGGCAGCCGTGCAAGTTGCCAGTGCGTGTCTCAAATCAATCAATCTGCTATTCATGCTGCAAAATTACAACCAAACCATCACCCGTGCAATCACAACAATTAGTGAAAAAACGCATGCGGTTGGGTATAATAATTGTTATTTTGCTTGAGGTGTGTTACATCGACTTGGTTATCTCGTCGGGTTCGGATTTGATAAAAGCGCCATAGCCCTGTATCTCTTACCGATAAGGGAAAGCAAGTTGCCAAGATGCTTGGTGCAGACAGGATAATTGCTGTTAATTGGGATACGATACGTGAAACAATAGAGCAGTCTGGAGTGAAGAATGATTATGATGTGCAAGAATATTGCTTGATAACGGCCTCGGTGAAACCAGAGAAGTCCTTTGATACGTCGTCGATTGTATAGAATTAAAGAATTTGCGTTTTAAAGTGGGCAACCAGTGCAATTGTTCTTCAGGGTGCTTGGGATTATGGCTCGTGACAAGTATATTTCGGAAAAGAACGCTTGAAGGCAGGCTGTCGCGGTGGGGCATATGAGTTTCGGCTCAATTTTGCTGTTGAATAACATAACAAAATTGACAAATATTAAGGCTCATATCTTTCGGTCGGAAAGAAAACATTTACTATATTTGCACAATAATTAACAACGCCTTACACCACTTAGTGCTGCGAAGTGGCATTGTGGTGAGAATCAATGCGTTGTGTTTGTTTAACCTGAGACGAAAACAATTTAACCTGTGCAGCGATTAAGCCACATATTGCTATCCATGCCATGCCTCCATTGCGGCGAGTGGCGTGGGATATGTATGCACGGCGGGCACATTCGACTAAGGTTGGCAGGTTGTGAGGGAAGTGACGCAAGACGAGATGGGGAAAGGGCACCGTACCCGGGCAGGGGGCAGGCGCACGGCGGCCATCTCTCTTTTTTTGATTGAATGTTTTGAAATATAAATACAGAAAGTAGTATATAAATATGGAATTATCAGTATTCGGTATTCAAAGCACGACGTTGATGGTCGTTGCATTGTTGACGGGAATTGGTCTCGTCGCCGCGGCGCTCATAATCGCGCGGCTGATTTCCCCGCGGTCGTTCAGCCCGCAGAAGGGCGAGCCTTACGAGTGTGGCGTGGAAACACGCGGCGAGAGCATGGTGCAATTCAAGGTGGGTTATTACCTGTTTGCAATCCTGTTCCTGATGTTCGATGTGGAGACCGTGTTCCTCTTCCCGTGGGCAGCCGTGTGCCGCAGCCTCGGCCCTAACGGCCTGTTGAGCGTCATTGTGTTCTTGGTAGTGTTGGTTTTGGGCCTCGCATACGCTTGGCGGAAAGGAGCATTGCAATGGAAGTAAAGATAAAAAGCATGAAGCGCGAGGACTTCAAGGATAACGAATATATTGATAACCTTGTGGCCGAGCTTAATGCCAGCGGCGCAAACGTGGTAGTGGGCCAGTTTGACAAGCTAATCAACTGGGGGCGCGCCAATTCGTTGTGGCCGTTGTGCTTTGGTACAAGCTGTTGTGCAATCGAGTTCATGCACTTGGGTGCAGCTCGCCACGACATGGCTCGTTTCGGATTTGAGGTGGCCCGCAACTCGGCTCGCCAGGCCGATTACATAATGGTGCAAGGCACCATCGTTCACCGCATGGCACCCGCGCTTGTGCGCCTGTGGGAGCAGCTTGCCGAGCCTAAGTATGCGATAGCCTGCGGCGGCTGCGCCGTTTCGGGCGGCCCGTTCAAGGGGTCGTATTGCGTGGTTGACGGTGTTGACCAGCTTATACCCATCGACGTGTATATCCCCGGTTGCCCTCCGCGCCCCGAGGCCATGTTCTATGGCCTGATGCAGCTGCAACGCAAGATAAAGGTTGAACGTTTCTTCGGCGGGGTGAACCGTCAGGAGAAGTTGGCCGACTTCATATCCTCGCACCCCGAAAAGGCCGAGGCCATGGAATAAGTGTGGCGCCTGAGCGAGAGCGTAGAGAGATTATTAAGACACATAAGAACGAAAATATATACACATTAATATATAATGGCTAATATACAAGAAACAATCAGCAAACTTTTCCCCGAGGCTGCATTCGAGCAGGGCGAGGAACTACGCGTGACGGTCGATGCCAAGCAATGGCGTGCGCTTGCCGAGCAGTTAAAAGGGAACGCTGATTTGGGATTTGATTATCTTGTGGGTATTGTCGGCTGCGACTGGAAGGAGTCGATGGGTTGCGTGTATTACTTTACCAACACTTCCACCCAAGACCACTTGATGGTGAAAGTGACCACCGCCGACCGCGAACACCCCGTGCTGCACAGCGTGAGCGACTTGTGGAAAGTGGCACTGATACAGGAACGCGAGGTGTTTGACTTCTATGGCATTATTTTCACCGGGCATCCCGATATGCGCCGTCTGTTCCTGCGTACCGACTGGGTGGGCTACCCGCTGCGCAAGGACTATGACGCAAATCCCGAGCTGAACCCCGTGAGGCTGAACCAAGAACCGAATGAAGACGCTACGGCCGAATATGTGGAGGAGGCCGACGGTTCGATAAAGAAGATTGACAAGAAGGTATTTGAAGACGAGGAATACGTGGTCAACTTCGGCCCACAGCACCCGTCAACCCACGGTGTGATGCGCTTGCGCGCAAGCATCGACGGCGAAACCATCTTGAAGGTTGACCCCATGTGCGGGTACATACACCGTGGCATCGAGAAACTGTGCGAGTCGAAGACTTATCCGCAGACGCTCATGTTCACCGACCGTATGGATTATATGTCGGCACACCAGAACCGCCACTGCCTGTGCCTCTGCATCGAAAAGGCATTGGGCATAGAGGTTCCGCGCCGTGCGCAAATCATTCGCGTGATGATGGACGAGCTTATGCGCTTGTCGTCGCACTTGCTTTCATACGGCTGTATGACAATGGACATGGGTGCCACGACGGCATTCTTCTACGGGTTCCGCGAACGCGAGGAGATACTCGACATCTTCGAGAAGACGTGCGGCGCACGTATGTCGCTCCACTATAACGTGATTGGTGGCGTGGTTGCCGATGTTCACCCCGATTTCATCAAGGACGTGAGGGCAATATGCAGCATCATGCCCGACAGGCTGAAGGAGTACCACAAGCTCTTCACCGGCAACGTGATAGCGCAAAACCGCACGAAGGGCGTGGGCGTGTTGTCGAAGGAGGATGCCATCAGCTATTCGGTCACCGGCCCTTCGGGTCGTGCCACTGGCTGGCATTGCGACGTGCGCAAGACTGCCCCGTATTCAATCTACAAGGAACTCGACTTCGAGGAAATCACCGAGACTGCAGGCGACAGCTTTGCCCGCTACATGGTGAGAATGCGCGAGATAGAGCAATGCGTGAAACTGCTTGAGCAGCTTTGCGACCTGCTCGAAAAGGAACCGGGCAACGACTACATCGCCCCCAAGGTTCCCAAGATTATAAAGCTGCCTGCCGGCAGCTGGTTCCAGCAGGTGGAGGCAAGCCGCGGCGCATTTGGCGTGTATATCGAGAGCACCGGCGAAAAGTCGCCCTACCGTATGCACTTCAACAGCCCGTGCCTGAACATAGTAGGGTCGGTTGACAAGGCTTGCGCCGGTTACAAGATTGCCGACTTGATTACTATTACGGCATCGCTCGACTATGTAATCCCCGACATCGACCGTTAACAAGATTATTCACGAAAATCAAAACACACACAAAGGAATATTATGTTTGACTTTGGTTCAAT
Organism: uncultured Muribaculaceae bacterium; assembly: GCA_944320595.1. Lineage (GTDB taxonomy): Bacteria > Bacteroidota > Bacteroidia > Bacteroidales > Muribaculaceae > Avimuribaculum. The sequence continues at coordinate 70,427 of CALUIB010000011.1, forward strand.
AACAACATGGTTTGACAATCTGCTGGAGAGCGTTATGCCTGCATGGGCAGCCACAGTGATTGAATGTGTCATAATTGGCGTGGTGCTGTTGCTGGTCTATGCTCTGCTGGCAATATTCTATATCTTCTATGAACGCAAGCTGTGTGCTTGGTTCCAGTGCCGCCTCGGCCCCATGCGCGTGGGTCCGTGGGGCGTGCTGCAGGTGTTTGCCGATATGTTCAAGATTCTTATCAAGGAGCTTATCAGGCTTGAAAACATCGACCGTTTCTTGTTTGCCCTCGCTCCTTATTTGGTAATCATAGCATCGGTGGTGAGCTTTGCAGTGTTGCCTTGGGGCAACGGGTTGCAAGTCATCGACTTCAACATAGGCGTGTTCTTCATGATTGCTGCGTCGTCGCTTGGCGTGCTTGGCATCTTGCTTGCAGGGTGGTCGAGCAACAACAAGTACACCCTTATCGGTGCAATGCGTAGCGGCGCGCAGATGATTAGCTATGAATTGTCGGTGGGCTTGTCGATAATGACCATCGTGGTGCTTGCCGGTACCATGTCGGTGAGCGAACTTGTGGCCGCGCAGGCCGATGGCTGGTTCCTGTTCAAGGGGCATATTTCGGCTGTAATCGCATTCATAATATATCTGATTGCTGCCACTGGCGAGACTAACCGCGGCCCGTTCGACCTTCCCGAGGCCGAGCATGAGCTGACTGCCGGTTACCACACCGAGTATTCGGGCATACACTTCGGTTTCTTCTACCTTGCCGAATACCTTAACCTGTTCATCGTTTCGGGTATTGCCTCGTTGATGTTCCTTGGCGGCTGGATGCCTTTGCACGTGCCCGGCTGGGACGGCTTCAACATGGTTATGGATTACATTCCGTCGGTTGTGTGGTTCCTGGGCAAGGCGTTCTTCATCTCGTTCATCATTATTTGGTTCAAGTGGTCGTTCCCGCGTGTGCGCATCGACCAGCTGCTTGCGCTTGAATGGAAGTACCTCATGCCGATAGGCTTGTTCAACTTGATACTTATGACATTGCTGGTGGTTTACGGCCTGCATTTCTAAAAAAGAGACACTTATAATTCAGAGACCTAAAATAAATTACTATGAGCGGATATTGTGGAAAAATAGCGCAAGTAATAGGCCCCGTGGTCGATGTTACCTTTGAAGGCGAAGGTAGCAACGTGCCACCCATCTACACCGCGCTTAAAGTGAAGCGCGAGGATGGCAGCGACCTGTTGCTTGAAATCGAACAGCACATAGGGGAGGACACTGCCCGCTGTGTAGCTATGGACAGTACCGACGGTTTACAAAGAGGCATGGCGGTGGAAAACACCGGCACATCGCTCTCGGTACCCACAGGTAGCCAGGTCAAAGGACGCCTGTTGAACGTGATGGGCAATCCTATCGACCACCTTGCACCCTTGACGGGTGAGGCCCGCCGCCCAATTCACCAGCCGGCCCCGGAATTTGCCGACTTGTCGATAAGCAGTGAGATACTCTACACGGGTATCAAGGTTATCGACTTGCTCGAACCGTATTCCAAGGGTGGCAAAATCGGCTTGTTTGGTGGCGCGGGAGTTGGAAAAACCGTGTTAATCATGGAAATGATTCACAACATTGCACGTGGACACAACGGTTTCTCGGTGTTCACGGGTGTGGGCGAGCGTACCCGTGAGGGCAACGACTTGCTGCGCGAGATGATTGAAAGCGGTGTTATAAAGTATGGCGACAAGTTCAAGCAAGGACTTGAAAAGGGCGAGTGGAACCTTGCCGACGTCGATATGGACGAGGTGAACTCGTCGCAGGCGACGCTGGTGTTCGGACAGATGAACGAGCCGCCGGGTGCACGTTTGCGCGTGGGCTTGGCCGGGCTTACGGTGGCCGAGCAGTTCCGCGACCAGGACGGCGGCGGAAAGGAAATCCTGCTCTTTATCGACAACATCTTCCGTTTCACGCAGGCCGGTTCGGAGGTTTCGGCATTGCTCGGGCGTATGCCTTCGGCAGTGGGTTACCAGCCGACGCTTGCCTCGGAGATGGGCGCATTGCAGGAACGCATCACATCGACCAAGCAGGGCAGCATCACATCGGTGCAGGCCATCTATGTGCCTGCCGACGACTTGACCGACCCCGCTCCTGCAACCACTTTCAGTTTCCTCGATGCCACTACGGTGCTTAGCCGAAAGATTGCCGAGCTGGGTATCTACCCGGCAGTGGATCCGCTCGACTCGACGTCGCGTATCCTCGACCCGCATATCATCGGCGAGGAGCATTATCAGGTGGCTCAAGCTGTGAAGCAGCTGTTGCAGAAGTACAACGAGCTGCAAGACATCATCGCCATCCTTGGCGTGGATGAATTGTCCGATGCCGACAAGCTCGTGGTAGCACGTGCGCGTCGCGCCCAGCGTTTCCTCTCGCAGCCATTCTTCGTGGCCGAGCAGTTCACTGGGCTCCCTGGCGTGATGGTTCCGCTTAGCGAGACCATTCGCGGATTTAAGATGATACTCAACGGCGAAGTTGACGAATATCCCGAACAGGCATTCCTTAACGTCGGCACCATCGACGAGGCCATCGAAAAGGGTAAGAAGTTGCTCGCCGAGGTGGGGTAGCCGTCTTACTGTCAGAGAGAGAGTTGTAAACAATTAACGAATGAAATATTATGACACTGAAGATAATATCGGCTGAGAAGGTGGAATACACTGGCGAGGTGGAAGCTGTCACCATGCCGGGCGTGCTGGGCTCGTTTACCGTGCTCGACCACCACGCCGCGATGATTTCGGCACTTGCCGCAGGCCGCCTTATGTATGGCGCGGCCAACGGCGAGAAGGAGTCGCGCGACATCAAGGGCGGTATTGCGGATATCAACAATAATGTTGTGTCGGTGTGCATATATTAATTCCATGCTTTGAACTATGAAGAAGGTACTTACCATACTGTCAGCCATGTTCCTGCTGGTGATGCTGGGCACGCAAAGTGCCATGGCGGCCACCGAAGGGGAGGAGGGCGGCAGTATCAATCCCAAGGAGATTATCTTCGAGCACCTTGGCGACGGTTATGGCTGGGAAGTGCCGTTCTCTCACTCGCACCGCATACCGTTGCCGGTGATTGTGCGCGACTATGAGGGAACGTGGCACGTGTTCAGCTCTTCGAGGCTCATGCACGGAGGCGAGTACGACGGGTTCACCATAGCCGAGGGTGGCGACTACAACGGCAAGGTCGTTGGCATGCGCCCCGACGGCAGCGGCGGCATGGTACAATACCGCCCACTGGACTTGTCGATTACCAAGAACGTGGCAGCCTTGATTATATCGGCGTTGGTGGTTGCCCTCATGGCCTTTTGGCTGGTGAGGTGGTACAAACGCAATGGAATGAAGGCTCCCCGCAAGGGACTGGGGGCGTTTGAAGTGACGGTGGCTTACATCTACGACGGCGTGATAAAGCCCACGCTGGGGACAAAGGCAAAGAAATTTGCCCCCTACCTGCTCACCGTGTTCTTCTTCATCCTCACGATGAACCTGCTCGGGTTGATAGTCATCTTCCCCGGCGGTGCCAACCTCACGGGCAACCTTGCCGTTACACTTGTATTGTCGATTTTCACTTTCTTGCTCACCAACCTGTTTGGCACCAAGCATTATTGGAAGGACATCTTTTGGCCCGATGTGCCTTGGTGGCTCAAGGTGCCTATACCCATGATGCCCGTCATCGAGCTATTCGGTATATTCACCAAGCCGGCGGCACTCACCGTCCGTCTGTTTGCCAACATGATGGGAGGCCACATGATAGTGATAGTATTGACATTGTTGATATTCATATTTACCGCTATTGGCGGTCTTGCAATAGGTGGAGTGACCACGGTGGTGTCGATGCTGTTCTCGGTATTCATGCTGCTTATCGACACGCTTGTGAGCTTCATCCAGGCCTACGTGTTCACCATGCTTTCCACCCTGTTCATCTCCTTGGCGCAGGCCGGGGGCGAGCATGAGGGCGAAGGCTCGGTAGCCAAGGCCGAATAAATAAAGCAGGCACGTGCATGCGTCCTGCCAAAAACAACATTAAACAAAGAAAACAAAAACATTAACTTAAAAACTTATAACTATGTTAGGAATGATTTTAGCGTTGGAAGGATTGGTTGGTCTTGGCGCTTGCATTGGCGCCGCAGTGGCAGCAATCGGAGCAGGTATAGGTATCGGTAAGATCGGCGCATCGGCAATGGAGGCCATCGCTCGTCAACCGGAATCGACCGGCGACATCCGCAGCAACATGATTGTAATCGCCGCCCTCGTGGAAGGTGTTGCGCTGTTTGCTGTGATTGTATGTATCCTTTCGTTGTTCCTCTAAAAAACCGCGATAGATGGAACTGTTCACGCCCGAATTGGGTTTGGTGTTCTGGATGTTTGTCTTCTTTGCCATCCTGTTTTTCATTTTGGCAAAGTTCGCATGGCCCTACATCATCAAGAGCCTTGAGGAACGAGGCGACTTGATTGACAAGGGTGTGCTCTATGCCAAGAATGCGAAGGAGCAATTAGACAACGCCAAAGCCGAAGCCCAGAAATATGTAGCTGAAGCCCAAAAGCAGCAAGCCGACATATTGCGTGACGCAGCCAAAATGAAGAGCCAAATCATCGAGGAGGCCAAGTCGGCCGCCCAGGACGAGGCCAAGAAAGTAATGGACGCTGCCAAGGTTGCCATAGAGCAGGCACGCAAGGAATCGGAATTGCAGTTCCGCAACGAGGTGAGCAGCTTTGCACTTTCCATCGCCGAGAAGATGATTCGCAAGAACATGGAAGGCGACAAGGCGCAAGCCGAATTGGTGGACAAATTGTTGAAAGAGGTTGAAAATAAAAACTAAGCAAGGATTATGAACGACGGATTGATTGCACGCCGGTATGCCAAGGCTTTCTTGAAGTATGCCGTCGAGAAGAAGGCAGACGGGCAGGCCTACGGCCAAATGAGGCGGCTCGATGAGGCTTATGCCGCCGAGGCTAAGCTGAAGAAAGCGGTGGGCAACCGTTTTATCTCGGCCGACGACAAGTCGCGACTGCTGCTTGCCGCCGCCGGGGCTAAGCCGGGCGACTGCTTGGCAAAGTTCATAAAACTTGTGATTAGTCACAACCGCGAGGGTTTCATGCGAGAGATGTCGAAGGCTTACCAGGACTTGTACCGCGAGGCCAATAACATCGCTCAGATTGAAATTGTAACGGCAACGGAAATGCCCGCTGCCACCTTGAAGAAAATGACCGACGTGGTGAAGAGCAAGCTCGCGGGCAAGAAAATCGAGGAAACGCACCGCATCGACCCCGGCCTGATAGGCGGGTTCATCGTCCGCGTGGATACGGTGCAGCTCGACGCGTCGATTAAGAACGAACTGAAGAAATTGCGATTAAAACTCCTTAAAAATTAAATATGATTGACCCAAGTGAAATATCCGAAATATTGAAGAGCCAGCTCGACGAGGTTCAAGGCAAAATGGACTTCGAGGAGGTGGGCACCGTGCTTGAGGTAGGAGATGGAGTTGCACACGTTTATGGCCTCGACAATGTGAAGGCCAATGAGTTGGTGGAATTTGAAAACGGCACGAGCGGCGTGGCCATGAACCTTGAGGAAAGCAATGTGGGCGTTATCTTGCTCGACAATGTGAACTCGATTTCAGAGAACATGACCGTGCGCCGCACTGGCAACATCGCCTCTATCCCTGTCGGGGAAGGCTTGCTGGGCCGTGTAATCAACATACTTGGCGAGCCTGTTGACGGCCGCGGCCCCATCGAGGGCAAGATGATTCGCCTGCCGCTTGAACGCAAGGCTCCGGGCGTAATCTTCCGCCAGCCGGTGAAGCAGCCGTTGCAGACGGGTATCAAGGCCATCGACTCGATGGTGCCAATAGGGCGCGGCCAGCGTGAGCTTATCATCGGCGACCGCCAGATTGGCAAGACGGCCATTGCCATCGACACCATAATCAACCAGCGCAGCAACTTCGAGGCGGGCAAGCCCGTGTATTGCATCTATGTGGCAATAGGGCAGAAAGCCTCGTCGGTGGCGCAGACGGTTAACGTGTTGCGCGAGCACAATGCCCTCGACTATACCGTAGTGGTGGCCGCCACCGCAGCCGACTCGGCAGCGATGCGCTACTATGCGCCGTTTGCCGGCGTGGCCATAGGCGAATACTTCCGCGACTCGGGGCGCGACGCGCTCATCATATACGACGACCTGTCGAAGCAGGCCGTGGCCTATCGCGAAATATCGCTTATCTTGAAGCGTCCTTCGGGCCGCGAGGCTTATCCCGGCGACATCTTCTACTTGCACAGCCGCCTGCTTGAGCGTGCTGCCAAGATTATAGAGAACGACGAAGTGGCAAAGGACATGAACGACCTGCCCGAAGTGATGAAGCCAATCGTGAAGGGCGGAGGCTCGCTCACGGCGTTGCCCATCATCGAGACGCAGGCCGGCGACGTGTCGGCTTATATCCCCACCAACGTGATTTCAATCACCGACGGGCAGATATTCCTTGAATCGGGCTTGTTCAACAGCGGTATCCGTCCCGCCATCAACGTGGGTATATCGGTGTCGCGTGTGGGTGGCAACGCCCAAATCAAGTCGATGAAGAAGGTGGCTGGTACGCTGAAAATCGATCAGGCGCAGTTCCGCGAGCTGGAGGCGTTCACCAAGTTTGGCGGCGACCTCGACGCAGTTACTGCCCGCACCATCGACAAGGGGCGCAAGAACGAGCGGTTGCTCATACAGCCGCAGTACACGCCCATGAGCGTCGAGGAGCAGGTGGCAGTGATATTCTGCGGTACGCAGGGGTTGCTCGAAAAAGTGCCGCTCGACAAGGTTGCCGAGTTTGAGAAGCTGTTCTTGCAGTTGCTCAAGTCAAAGCACCAGGCCGACGTGCTCGACGTGCTGCGCAGCGGTGTAATCAACGACGACGTGAAGGAGAAGTTGACAGCCGCCGCACGTGATATTACAAGTAAATACACTGATTGAAAATAACGGCAAATGGCAACATTACGAGAATTAAAAGGAAGAATCGGCTCGGTGGCATCGACCGGGAAAGTCACTACTTCGATGAAGATGATTTCCTCGGCTAAGATGCACAAGAGCGAACAGGCGCTCAAGCGGCTTGTGCCTTTCCGCAGCCAAATACAGACTGTGATGGGCCACCTGCTTGCCGCCGACGGCCAGTACAGCTCGCCGTTGATAGAAGTTCGTGATGTTAAGCGGCTGTCGATTATTGCCTTCGGTTCTGATGACGGCCTGTGCGGGGCTTACAACATCAACATATTCAAGGAATTGGTTAAGTTGATAGACGATTGCCGCAGCCGGTATGGTGCCGGGGTGGAAATCACCGTTTACCCCGTGGGGAAGAAGATGGCGCGCGCTGCAAAGAAACTGGAAGATGGCACGGTAAGCGTGGCCACGGCCAGCATAAACACCCGCAGCACCGCCGCCGGCATAAGTGATTTCACCGATGGCATAAAGGATGCTTTCCTGCAAAAGCTCGCCGACAAGGTTCTCGTGCTTTATATGCACTACAAGACACCGAGCCGGCAGGTGATGCAAATCGACCAGCTGCTGCCCGTGAGCCAGGAGGCAATAGCCGCGGCAGGCGGCAATGCCGGCGAGGGCAAGCGTGGGAACGACAACGCCCCATGCATATTCGAGCCCGACGCCAATGCCATTTTCAATGCCGTGTTGCCGCTCTACATTAACTCGGTGATGCAGGAAGTGTGCACCGAGAACAATGCCTCGGAAGCCGCAGCGCGTGTTATGGCCATGCAGACGGCCAGCGACAATGCGCAGAAGCTGCTCGAAGAGCTGCAGCTTGAATACAACAAGCTGCGACAGCAGAGCATAACCACCGAGCTGCTCGACATACTGGGCGGCCAGGTTGAAAGATAGCGCAAGGCGAGTGCAAAAGGCAAATTCATGCTTGCATGGATTTGCTTTAGCCGAGCCGCCGCCTATCTTATCGAAAGATAGCGCAAGGCGAGTGCCAAGATAAATTCGTGCCAGCATGGATTTGCGCATTGGCCAAGCCGCCGCCTATCTTATCGAAAGATAATCAAAGAACGAAATGCTGTGCCGCGCCCCGGCGCACCGCAAGAGCCGGGGTGGTGGCAGCGTTTCTTAAAAAGACATCAAGCGAAGACAGGAAGTAAAATACCGGACTTCCCCGATTGCTAATTTTGACAGAAAAAAATATATTTGTGCCGGTATTAGTTTTTATAAGATTTGACTTATCTATGACTATCAAAGATTATTTCTCATCTCTCTTCAAAGGGACATGGAGTCTATTGCAAGGAATGCAAGTGACGGGAAAGGAACTTGTGACCCCGAAAATAACGAAGCAATATCCGGAGAACCGCGACCAATTGGAGATTCCCGAAAGGTTCAGGGCTACATTGTCATTCGTTTATGACGCCGAAGGCAATCACAAGTGCATAGCTTGTGGGTTATGTCAAATGAATTGCCCCAACGGCACCATCCACATCGAGACGAAGATGGTGGACATGCCCGACGGCAAGAAGAAACGAAAATTAGACAAATATATGTATGACTTGGGGAGCTGCACCTTCTGCCAGCTGTGCGTGCTGTCGTGCCCCCACGGTGCCATCGAGTTCAGCAACGACTTCGAGCAGGCCGTGTTCACACGCAGCAAGCTTGTGCAGCAATTGAATTATCTGCCCGAGAAAGAAGTGCCGGCACCAGCGCCACAGCCTGCCAAGGCCGAGGCTCCTGCCGCAGCCGGCGCCGCTAAAGTAGAAGAAAAATAAAGAAAATAAATAAATCACATGGAATCATTAGGAAGTATAATTGCGTATTTCATAATTGCAATTGCAATTATCGTGTTCTCGGTACTGGCAATGACCTCGGGCAAGATTTTGCGTGCGGCAACTTACTTGCTATTCGTGCTGTTTGCCACAGCCGGCATCTATTTCCAGATAGGCTATGAATTTCTGGGAGCGGTGCAGATAGCAGTGTATGCCGGCGGTATCATGGTGCTGTTCGTATTCTCCATCTTGTTGACCCACAAGCCCGGGGCCAACGCTCCGCGCCTCACCAACCACAAGCGGTGGCTCGGCCTCAGTGCCGCACTGCTCGGTGCAGGTGTGTGCTTGTATTCATTGCTTAGCTACGGCTCGATGATGATGCAGAAGATGCCCGACAATTTCAGCATCGACATCCACGGCATTGGGCAGGCGTTGCTCAGCACCGACAAGTTTGGCTACCTGCTGCCGTTCGAGGCAATGGGCATATTGTTGCTTGCATGTATAATAGGTGGCGTGGTAATAGCGCGTAAACGATAATACACAGGAGGAAGCGAATTATGGATTTTACAATGATGATGTATATAATCCCGGCCATCATAATGTTTGGCTGCGGTGTTTACGGGTTCATCACCCGCCGAAATATGATAGCCATATTGATTTCACTGGAATTGATGCTCAATGCGGTGGATATCAATTTTGCAGTGTTCAACCGTTTCCTGTTCCCGGGGCAGATGGAAGGAATGTTCTTCTCGTTGTTTGCCATAGGCTTGGCTGCGGCCGAGACGGCTCTTGCCATAGCCATTGTCATCAACGTGTACCGTGCTGCAAGGAACGTGGATATTCGACAACTTACTAAAATGAAATTTTAAGTTCTATGGAATTATCATATACAGTAGCCGTTTTGATAATCCCCGTGTTCATGTTCCTGTTCTTGGGAATTGTAGGGGTTAAGTTAAGTAAAAAGACCGCCGGGATACTGGGTACCGTGGCAATGGGCGTGACCACCATCATCGCCTATGCGGCAGCCCTCACGTATTTCTTCGGCACCGACCAGGGCCAGGTCATCGACGGGGTGCGCCAGCAGCTTACCGTGCTCGACCTGACGTGGCTTGAGTTTACTAAGAATTTGGTAATCAAGATTGGCGTGTTGCTCGATCCTATTTCGGCAATGATGTTGATTGTGATTTCCACCGTCTCGTTCATGGTACACCTTTACAGCCTTGGGTACATGGACGGCGAACGCGGTTTCCAACGCTACTATGCGTTCCTGTCGCTGTTCACCTTCTCGATGCTCGGCTTGGTGCTTGCCACCAACATCTTCCAGATGTACATCTTCTGGGAGCTTGTGGGTGTGTCGTCCTACCTGCTTATCGGGTTTTATTACACGCTGCCTGCCGCCGTTTCGGCATCGAAGAAGGCGTTTATCGTTACCCGTTTTGCCGACCTCGGTTTCTTGATTGGCATTTTGATACTGTCGTTCTATACCGACACCTTCGACTTCATGTCGCTTACTACCGACCCGCAAGCCGCTATTTCCACGGCAGGCGGTGCCACTTTCCTTGGCTGCTCGGTGATGACGTGGGCTTTGACGCTCATCTTCATGGGTGGTGCCGGCAAGTCGGCAATGTTCCCGCTGCATATATGGCTTCCCGATGCCATGGAGGGCCCGACACCTGTTTCGGCACTTATCCATGCCGCTACGATGGTTGTGGCCGGTGTTTATCTTGTAGCCCGTTTGTTCCCGCTTTATGCTGTTGATGCCACCGCGCTCGACATCATCACCGTCGTGGGCGCGTTCACGGCATTCTATGCCGCAGCCGTTGCGTGTGTGCAGAGCGACATCAAGCGCGTGCTCGCATTCTCTACCATATCGCAGATTGCGTTCATGATAACCTCGCTTGGCGTTGCAAGCCCCGAGCTGCATCATGGTGTGGGCTACATGGCCTCGATGTTCCACCTGTTCACGCACGCCATGTTCAAGGCGTTGCTCTTCTTGTGCGCCGGTGCTATTATCCATGCCGTCCACAGCAATGAAATGTCGGCCATGGGCGGCCTGCGCAAGTATATGCCCATTTGCCACATCGCCTTCCTCATAGGTTGCTTGGCGATTGCCGGCATTCCGCCGTTTGCAGGTTTCTTCAGCAAGGACGAAATATTGGTTGCCGCCTACGCCAACAGCCCGCTTTGGGGCGTTTGGATGTCGGTAGTTGCAGGTATGACCGCATTCTATATGTTCCGCCTGTATTACAAGATATTCTGGTGGAACAATCCCGACTATGGCCATCACACTCCGCACGAGGCTCCTATGACTATGACCTTCCCGTTGATATTCCTCGGGCTGGTGTCGATAGTTGCCGGTTTCATCCCCTTTGGCGAATTTGTCACTTGGAACCGCGAGGAGTATGTTATACACCTTGACTGGACTGTTGCCGGAACGAGCATAGTGATTGCCCTCATAGGCATAGCCCTTGCCACGGTGATGTACCGCAAGGAGAACAATATCCCCGAGCGGCTTGCCGACCGTTTCCGCGGCTTGTGGACTGCGGCCTACCACCGTTTCTACATGGACGAGCTTTACCAGTTCATCACGCACAAGATAATTTTCGCTCGCATCAGCAAGCCTATTGCATGGTTTGACCGCCGCATCATCGACGGCACCATGGACTTGCTTGCCAATGTCACCAATTCGGCATCGTTTGCCGTGCGCCGTATGCAGAGCGGCAGTGTGCAGACCTACGTTTGGTTCTACATCGTTGGTGCAGTGGCAGTGGCTGCAATAACCATTATATGTCTAATCTAATCGTGTAACGGTTTCAATATACTATAGAAGAATATGATTTGGTCTAATATATTAATCTATTTCGTAATAATCCCACTCTTGATGTTGGGTGGGTTGGCTTTGTGCAAAAACATGAAGCAGGTGAGGACCGTTGCAACTGTCGGAGCAAGTGCGCTCATGGTTCTTGCCATATATTTGGTCATAGCGTTCCTGGGTGAACGCGCTGCCGGCAACGATGCCGAGATGCTTTTCACCCAAGGTGCCATGACGTGGTTCGAGCCACTGAATATCGAACTCGCCCTTGGTGTCGATGGCATATCGGTGGTGATGATTGTGCTTTCGGCGTTCATCGTGTTTGCCGGTGTGTTTGCGTCGTGGAAGATGGACCCGCTGCCCAAGGAGTTTTTCATGTGGTTCTGCCTGCTGTCAACGGGCGTGTTCGGGTTCTTCATCTCGATAGATATGTTCACTATGTTCATGTTCTATGAAGTGGCGCTTATCCCCATGTACCTGCTCATAGGCGTGTGGGGCAGCGGCAACAAGATGTATTCGGCAATGAAACTGACGCTCATGCTCATGGGCGGTTCGGCATTCCTCATGCTTGGCATACTGGGCATATATTACCACTCGGCACCCGAAGGCGGGCAGCTGACCATGAACATACTTGAAATAGCGCAGAACAATGCCGTGCCCCATTCGTGGCAATATTTCTTGTTCCCGATGACGTTCGTCGGTTTCGGCGTGCTTGGTGCAATGTTCCCGTTCCACACATGGTCGCCCGACGGTCACGCATCGGCCCCTACTGCCGTGTCGATGCTCCACGCAGGCGTGTTGATGAAACTTGGTGGTTACGGCTGTTTCCGCATCGCCATCTTCTTGATGCCGTTTGCGGCCAACGAGCTTGCATGGATATTCCTCACGCTCACTGGCATCAGCGTGGTTTACGGTGCGTTTAGCGCATGCGTTCAGACCGACTTGAAGTATATCAACGCTTACTCGTCGGTAAGCCACTGCGGCATGGTGCTTTTCGCAATCCTCATGCTTAACACTACTGCAATGACGGGAGCCGTGCTGCAAATGCTTTCGCACGGCTTGATGACGGCCCTGTTCTTTGCCCTCATTGGTATGATTTACGGGCGCACCCACACTCGCGACATTCGCAAGATGGGCGGCTTGATGCAGATAATGCCTTTCCTCGGCGTGGGCTATGTGATTGCCGGTCTTGCATCGCTTGGCTTGCCGGGCTTGAGCGGTTTCGTGGCCGAAATGACGATATTCGTCGGCTCGTTCCAGCATGCCGATATGTTCCACCGTGTGTTCACCATTGTGGCTTGCTGCTCGATAGTGATAACGGCGGTTTACATCTTGCGCGTTGTGGGCAAGTTGCTCTTTGGCGCCGTGCAAGACGAGCACCACAAGACGCTCACCGATGCCGAGTGGCATGAACGCCTCTCGACGGTGACGCTCATACTTGCCGTTGCCGCCATCGGTTGTTTCCCGAACTTCTTCAGCTCGATAATCACCGAGGCTGCCGAGCCTATAATGAAACTGTTTGCATAAACCCACTGAGTGTTGAATCTTGATAAATAGAAATTAGAAAAATGGATTATTCGCAATTTTTATATATGCCGCAAGAATTAGGATTGCTTGTCGTGTTCTTGCTTGTGTTTTTGTTCGACACTTTCGGCCCCAAGCGCAGCCAGTCGTCGCTGCCTGTGCTCACTGCGGTGCTATTTGGCATCTTCACGGTGTGCAACGGTTTTATGCTCATGCGTGGCACTGCCTTCAGCGGAATGTTTGAAAGCACTGCTGCCACCTACGTCATGAAGGTCATCCTTAACATAGGTGTGCTGATAGTGCTTATCCAGTCGATAAAATGGGCCAATAGCGAGGAGATGGCCATTCGCCGCGGCGAGTTCTATGAATTGCTGCTCCTGACGGTGTTTGGTATGTACCTCATGATTTCGGCCCGTCACTTCCTGCTGTTCGTCATCGGCCTTGAGACGGCATCGTTGCCGCTTGCCGCCCTTGTTGCGTTCCACAAGAAACGCTACGAGTCGCACGAGGCTGCCGCCAAGTACCTGTTCACTGCCGTGTTCTCGTCGGCAATCTTCTTGATGGGCTTGTCGTTCGTTTACGGCTTGTTTGGCTCGCTCTATTTCGAGGATATTGCTTACCAGGTGATGAACAACACGTCGGCCATGCTCGTGGTGGCGTTGGCATTCGTCATTGCCGGCATCGGTTTCAAGCTCTCGCTTGTTCCTTTCCACTTGTGGACTGCCGACGTTTACCAGGGGGCACCCACGCCCGTCACCTCTTACCTGTCGGTAATATCGAAGGGTGCGGCTGCGTTTGCCTTCATGGTGGTGCTTGTGCAAGTGTTTGGTGCGGCTTATTCCAAGATATGGGAATGGATGCTCTATGCAATCATCGTCCTCACCATCACGCTTGGCAACCTCTTTGCCATACGCCAGCGCAACATCAAGCGTTTCCTTGCCTTCTCGTCGATTTCGCAGGCTGGTTACATCATGCTTGGCGTTATCGGAGGCAATGAGATAGGTCTTGCCTCGCTCATGTTCTATGTGTTGGTTTACATCTTCTCCAACCTTGCAGCCTTCGGTGTGGCATTTGCCATCGAGCAGCAGAGCGGCAAGGTGTCGATTGACGACTACAACGGCCTTTACAAGACCAACCCGTGGCTTTCGTTCACTATGATGCTTGCCATGTTCTCGCTTGCCGGTATTCCGCCGTTTGCGGGTTTCTTCAGCAAGTTTTTCATCTTTGCCAGTGCGCTTGAGTGCGGTGAAATGTCGATTTACATACTTGTGCTGATTGCGTTGATTAACACCATCATATCGCTCTACTACTACTTGCTTGTGGTGAAGGCAATGTTCATCAGCCCCGACGAGTGTGGCATCGAGCGTTTCCGTTCGAGCTGTGGCGAGCGTGTGGCTATGATTGTGTGCACATTCGGCATAATACTCACCGGCATCGTCAGCTGCATCTACACATTCCTTGTGGAGGCAGCACAAGACGGAACCACGATGTTCGGCCTGCTGGGATAAGCGGACACATCGCATGACTCACATATTAGTTGGAGAACCATCCGATACGAGCGGACGGTTCTCCAACTTTTTGTTGTAGCTGCCTTTAGTGAAATTAATCGAGTGGCTTAGTGAGAAACTCGGCTGATTGCTTTGCCCGTATCTTGCAAAATGCTATATTTGTGTATTACAAAATAAATTGACGTATTATGAAACAGGTATTGTTGTTTGTCGTAGCCTGCGCGGCGGCTTGTTTGCCGGGGATGGCTTGCACGGGAATTACTTTGGAAAGCGGCGACAGTTGCACCGTTGTGGCTCGTACCATTGAGTGGGGTGGTAGCGACCTCAACAGTGTATATGTGGTGGTGCCGAGGGGATATGAGCAGCAGTCGCTCGTGCCTGGCGGCATGGCCGACGGCATGAAGTTTGCGGCTCGTTATGGATATGTCGGGCTGTCGGTAGAACAAAAGGAATTTGTGGCCGAGGGATTGAACGAGGCAGGGCTTTCGGCCGGGCTGTTTTATTTCCCTGGATATGGCAAATATGAGGAATATGATGAGCAGGAGAAAGCGACCAGCATAGCCGATCTGCAACTCGTATCGCTGGTTTTGGGTCAGTGTGCCACAATCGACGAAGTGAAATCGACCGTGGCTGGTGTCCATGTGGTGGCGATTGACCCTCGGGCATCGACGGTACACTGGCGTTTCACCGATGTGACGGGCAGGCAAGTGGTGCTTGAAATCGTCGATGGAACGGCGCATTTTTATGAAAATCCCCTCGGAGTGCTTACCAATTCTCCCGGTTTTGAATGGCACCTGACTAATTTGAACAATTACGTCAATCTTTATCCCGGGGCGGCTGCTGCACGGCAATGGGGCGAGGCGCAGTTGTCGCAATTTGGTGCGGGCAGCGGCGCACTTGGCTTGCCGGGCGACATCACGCCGCCATCGCGCTTTATTCGCGCCGCTTTCTTCCAAACTACGGCACCGGTGCAGCCTACTGCCGCCAAAACGGTGCAGAGCGCGTTCCAGATACTTAACAATTTCGACATACCAGTGGGCGTGGAGTTCGCCGACGGCAAAGTGCCCGCCGACATACCGAGTGCGACGCAATGGACTTCGGCCACCGACGTGCGTAACCGCATTATCTACTACCGCACCATGTGGAACAGCCGCATACGCAGCATCGACCTTCGCAGCATCGATTTCAGCAAGGTCAAGTACCGCGCCGTGCCGCTCGACGAAGCAAAGCAGCAGCCGGTGGAACAAATTCTGATAAAATAAACAGATGAATTGCAGGCGATTGTGCCCGTGTTTATGCCAAATAATATATGCTTATTTAGAATTATTTTAAATTGTGGCCGAATATGTATATCTTTGTGCCAAAGATGGCGCAAATCGGGTGCAATGGCACAAAAAGCAGACTGCTATTTGTGCATTGCCGAGATGTGTAGCCTATCTTGTTTAAAATAAGACATAGATATACGCACGATGGCAAAATTATCAGAACTGAAGACAGGCGAGGAGGGGGTCATTGTCAAGATATTGGGGCATGGCTCTTTCCGCAAGCGTGTGATTGAAATGGGTTTCGTGCGCGGGCATGAGGTGAAAGTGTTGCTCAATGCGCCGCTGAAAGACCCTATAAAATACAAGATACTCGATTATGAATTGTCGCTGCGCCGCAGCGAGGCCGACCTCATAGAGGTGGTGCGCAAAGGCGACGAGTTGCCCGAAAGGATGAGGCATGACCCTGTGACCGTAGAGGACGAAGATGTCACGGGAATACTCGAAGCTGAACGCGAATCTAACACAATCAACATAGCACTCATAGGCAACCCCAACTGTGGCAAGACGTCGCTTTTCAATGCCTTGTGCAACGGCCACGAGCGCGTGGGCAACTACAGCGGCGTGACGGTGGATGCAAAGGACGGACATTTCGAGTACAAAGGGTTCCACTTCAAGGTGGTTGACCTGCCGGGTACCTATTCACTGTCGTCATATTCGCCCGAGGAGCGTTACGTGCGCCGCTACCTCAATGACGAGGTGCCCGACGTGATAATCAACGTGGTGGTGGCATCTAACATAGAGCGCAATTTGTACCTCACCACCGAGCTTATCGACATGAACCGCAGCATGGTGATAGCCTTGAATATGTATGACGAGCTGCAGGCATCGGGCGCACGGCTCGACCACGAGCGGCTTGCCGGCATGATTGGCGTGCCTATCGTGCCCACGGTGTCGAAGTCGGCCAAAGGGATACACGAGCTGCTCGACACGGTTATACAGGTGTTTGAAAACCGTTGCGACACGGTGCGCCACGTGCACGTGAACCTGGGGCAGGAGATAGAGGAGGCCATCAAGACGCTTAACGAGGAGGTGAAGAAAAGCGAATTGCCGATTGCGAAGAAATTCGCGCCACGCTACATCACCATCAAGCTGCTTGAAAACGATGCCGAGATACAGGAGGAAATGAAGGGCGACCCGGCATTTGCCCGTTGGAAGGAGATACGCGACCGCGCCGTGGAACACATCGAGAGCGTGGGCGGCGAAGACATAGTGTCGGCCATAGCAAGCGAGAAGTATGGGTTCATATCGGGGGCGTTGAGGGAAACCTATCAGCCCGAAACATCGTCGTCGAACGAGCAAAAGACTACCGACATCATCGATGCCATAGTCACCCACAAGCTCTTCGGGTTCCCCATATTCCTGCTTATAATGTGGTTCATATTTTGGGTGACATTTGAGATAGGCAATTATCCCATGGACTGGATTGATGCCGGGGTGGGGTGGATAGGCGACACTGTGCGCGAGCTTATGCCCGCCGGGCCGCTCAAGGACATGATTGTTGACGGCATAATAGGCGGCGTGGGTGGCGTTATAGTGTTCCTGCCCAATATCATGATACTTTACTTCTTTATCTCGTTCATGGAAGATTCGGGCTACATGGCTCGCGCGGCGTTCATCATGGACAAGATAATGCACAGGATGGGGCTGCATGGCAAGTCGTTCATACCGCTTATCATGGGGTTTGGCTGCAATGTGCCGGCCGTTATGTCGTCGCGCATCATCGAGAGCCGCAGCAGCCGCCTGATAACGATGCTCATAATCCCGTTCATGTCGTGCAGCGCACGGCTGCCCATATATTTGCTGCTCGTGGGTACGTTCTTCCCGGCCAATGGCGCGATGGTGATATTTACGCTGTATGTGCTTAGCATAGCCGTGGCGATAGGCACGGCGAAATTGCTGCGCAAGACCATGTTCAAGAAAGACGAAACGCCATTCGTGATGGAATTGCCGCCCTACCGGGTGCCGACTATGAAAGCCTCGCTGCACCACATGTGGGAAAAGGGCGAGCAGTATCTGCGCAAGATGGGCGGCGTGATATTGGTAGGCAGCATAGTGATATGGGCATTGAGCTATTTCCCGCGCGACTTCAGCAAGAGCAACGAGGAGATGTCTGCCGAGGAACTTGTGGAACAGCAGCAAGGCAGCTACTTGGCATCGATAGGCCGTTTCTTCGAGCCGGTGGTGGAGCCGCTTGGGTTTAACTGGAAGGGTTCGGTGGCACTTATAAGCGGTGCCACGGCCAAGGAGATTGTGGTATCGACGCTTGGCGTGCTTTATTCGGGCGACAGCGAGGCCACCGAGGGGCTGTCGCAGCGCATAGCCGCGGAGAACCCCGAAACTGGCCACCCCGACTTCACGCCGCTTGTGTCACTGAGTTTCATGGTGTTTGTGCTGCTCTATTTCCCGTGCATAGCCACGGTGGTAGCCATCTCGCGCGAGGCCGGCAGCTGGAAGTACGGGCTGTTTACGGTGCTTTACAACACCGTGGTGGCGTGGATAGTATCGTTTGTGGTTTATCAAGTGGGGTTGCTGTTTGTCGGCTGACGTGGCAACTTGTTAAAAATAAAAGTGGATTTATTTTGACGTAATAAAATAGTTGTATAATTTTGAGAAACAGTTTCGGGGTGTAAGGCCGCGGAGCTGTTTCTCTCGTGTTTCAGAGGGTCACGTTTGAGTGGGTAAATAAAAAATTGGATATGGATTATTATGCTATCATAAATGGGCAGCAGGTAGGCCCGGTCGGTGAATCGCAATTGCTCGGCATCGGCGTTACGCCCGGTACTATGGTGTGGCGTGCTGGCATGGTGCAGTGGCAACCGGCAGGCAGCCTGCCCGAACTTGCGCACCTTTTTGGCAACGTGCCGCCGCCCATGCCGGGGCAGTGGCCTGGAGCAATTGCAGGGCTTGTGCTGGGCATTTGCTCGATATACTTCTGTGCGCCGGTAGTGGGGCTGCTGCTCGGCTACTTCGGGCTGCTTGTGACCAAGGACAGCTATAAGGCGTATCAGTCTAACCCGACGCAATATTCCGGCGGCGGAGTGCTGAAGGTTGCCCGTATAGTGTCGCAAGTGGGATTTGTGCTTGGAATAATCGTCACCGCCATATCATTTTTAGTAATATTGTTTTATATACTTATGATGCTGGGTGTGGTAGGCAGTCTTTCCGCATTGCCTTTTGTGCTTGATGAAACAATAAATTATATATAATCATGAAATACTACGTGATAATCAACGGGCAGCAGACGGGCCCGGTGGAAGAAAGTCAATTGCTTGGAATGGGTGTGACGCGCGACACGCAAGTGTGGCGCGAGGGTATGCCCCAGTGGCAGGCTGCCGGCATGGTGCCTGAACTCGCTTACTTATTTGCCGGTGGCGGTGCCGCAGGAGGCAATTATGGAGGCTATGCTGGCGGTTATGGCACGAGCAGCGGACAGGGTTTCCAGCCGCCGATGCAGCCCATGCCCAAAACGTGGCTCGTGGAGTCGATACTGGTGACGATATTTTGCTGCCTGCCATTCGGCATCGTGGGCATAGTGAACGCCGCTGCGGTAAGTTCTTCTTATAACATGGGCAATTTTGCGCTGGCGCAGGAGAAATCAAATGCTGCCAAGAAGTGGACCATGTGGGGGCTAATCGTGGGTATCGTCGGCATCGTGATTTATGCCATAATCTATGGTATGATAATAGCTGGTGCGATGATGGATGGCGCATATTATTGATTGCAGAGCATAAAATACCTTGAACAATGAAATATTATGTCATGATTAACGGGCGGCAAGCTGGCCCGTTTGAAGAATTTCAGTTGATTGGTAACGGTGTGATGCGCGACACGCAAGTGTGGCACGAGGGTATGCCGCAGTGGCAACCTGCTGGGATGGTTCCAGAGTTGGCTCACTTGTTTGCCGGGGAGCAGCAGCTTGGCAATGCTACGGGAGGCGGCAATGTCCCTCCCATTGGCGGCGGTGTTCCCAATCCCGGTTACAATTCGACCAGCGGTGGCTTTAATCAGGGCGGATGCAATCCTCCGATTCCGCCATGCCCCAAGACCTATCTTGTGGAATCGATACTTGTGACGGTGCTTTGCTGTGTGCCATTTGGCATAGTCAGTATTGTGAATGCCGCTGGCGTAAGTTCGGCCTATAATACAGGTAATTACCAACTTGCCTTGCAAAAGTCGGAGAATGCCAAGAAGTGGGCATTGGTAAGCCTTGTTGTAGGTTTGATTGGAGCCGTTTGTGGTTTCTTTGTCGGTTTGCTTGGTGGCTGATTTAATGATGTATAAAAGATTATTATGGAAGTAAACGAAATAGATTATCCTAAATTTTTCGACCTTGTGAGCCGCCGCTATTCGTGCCGCGGTTATGACGAGGCACCTGTGTCGCGCGAAATGCTGATGGCTATTGTCGAGACGGCACGTCTTGCACAGTCGGCCTGCAACAAGCAGCCGTGGAAGTTCCTGGTGATAGGCGAACCTGAGTTGCGCCGAGAAGTGGCCGGTTGCTACGGGCGCGACTGGGCCGGCGAGGCGCAGGCATTCATAGTGGCACTCGGCAACAGCAGCGAGGCATGGGTGAGGCCGTGTGATGGGCATAACGGCATGGATGTGGACGTGGCCATAGCTTGCGAGAATATGTGCCTTGCCGCGACATCGCTCGGCCTTGGAGCTTGCTGGATTGGCAACTTCGACGTTGATGCCTTGCGCCGCGTGCTTGATGTGCCTGCCGAGTGGTCGCCGGTGGCAATATTGTCGATTGGTTATCCCAAGCCGTCGCAGCCTGTTCCCGAAAAGAAACGGAAAAACATAGACGAAGTGGTGAAATGGGGAAAATTCTGACGGTTTCCACCATTGCCGCCGGTTTGCTGCTTGCTGCCGGGGCTTGTTCTACCAATACTTGCCGTGACAATATCAGCGCATTGCCGGTGGCTGCATTCTATTCAAGTTCCTTGCAGGCCGTCATAACGGTGGATTCTATCACTGTGTATGGCGATGGCGTTCCCGGCGACTCGGCCATAGTGCGCAACGGGCAGGTGTCGCAAGTGTATCTGCCGCTGAGGGGCGGTGAGCAGGAGTGCCGGTTTGTGTTCCACTACGAGCAACAGGCACTTTCCGACCCTCGGCTCAACGACACACTTACGGTGAATTACGTGCCACGCCCCATGTTTACGTCGGTGGAATGCGGTGCAATGTATTTTTACGATATAACAGGTTATGGCTGCACCAACCATCTGATTGACTCTGTGGCTATGATGAATGCCTCGGTGACTAATGTCGAGGCCGAGACGTTCAGGATATACTTCCGTACTGCCGACGATGACGAGGAAGAGGAGGAACCTGTGGAGGTGTGATGAGTATGTTGCCAGATAAAGCACTGACACCCGACAAGGCTCTTGCACGGTGCGAGGCATTGTGTGTGCGCGGCGAGCAATCGACTGCCGACATTGCCGCGAAACTGAGCAAATGGGGCATATCGCGCGAAGATTCACAAAAAATATTGCAGAGGCTCATCGACGGGAAATATGTCGATGATGCCCGTTACGCCCGTGCTTATGTGCGCGACAAGTTCCGCTTTTCGGGGTGGGGCAGGGTGAAGATTGCCTACAACTTGCGGTTGAAAGGCATCGACAGCGATGTCATAGCTTGTGCGCTTGAAGAAATAGAGGCCGATGAATACCGCGAGAAACTTGAACACTTGGTAAGGGCGAAATACCGTGAGGTGAAATCGCGCGAGCCTGTGCGGGCGCGGACGGCCTTGCTGCGCTTTGCCGCAGGGCGCGGTTTCGAGTCGCAATTGTCGGTTTCGGCGGTTAACCGTGTAACTGGCGAATATCCCGATGACGAATGATGGCGGTGCTGCAATACGTGGCCGACTTGCTGTTCCCACGCTTGTGCCCGGTGTGTGGCCGTGCGCTGAGTGTCGGTGAACGCCATGTGTGCGCATTGTGCATGGCCGAGTTGCCGCGCACAGGGTATCACACGATTGACTTCAATCCCATGGAGCAGCTGTTTGCCGGAAAGGTGCCGGTGGAACGCGCCACGGGTTACTTTTTCTATGAGCGAGGCAGCCGCCATGCCGCGATATTGCATGCCATCAAGTACCATAACCAGCCGCAAATGGGCGAGTGGATGGGCAGGCAATTTGCCGGCGAGGTGGCGCAGTCGGGCTTTTTCGGCGACGTAGATGCTGTAGTTCCCGTTCCGATGCACCGTGGCAAGTTGGCGCGGCGAGGGTATAACCAAAGCGAGTATATAGCTCGTGGCATTTCAAGTGTCATAGGCTGTCCTGTTGAAAAAGTCGTAAAAGCAGTGAAAGGTCATGACACGCAGACGCATAAAGGCCGGCACGAACGATTGGTGAATATGCAGGGCGTGTTTGCGGTGGCCAGTGCGGAAGCAATAGCCGGTCGGCACCTGCTCCTGGTGGATGACGTGGTTACCACCGGTGCCACGTTGCTGTCGTGCGCCGAAGTGCTGCGGCAGGCAGCTCCCGACGTGCGCATTTCCATAGCCACGCTCGCCGTCGCCCGCCTGCAATGATAGACGATTCTATGGTATTCTTTTAAATATTGGGAATTGGAAATACAGGAATTAATTGTGCAACGTGTTTATTGTCTATGTTGTGGAATGCCACAGTTTAATATTGTACTTATCCTGTTGTGTGGTTTGGTTGCGCGCTCCACATTCAGCCGATAGGTTGATATTTCATTGTGTTGTTGCAAAAAATAAAATATGGGGCGGCGTAGCCGTCCAACCATGTTTCGCCTCGGTGTGAGGTGACCGATAGGTGCCGAACCCGTAGTAGGCGAATACCCTATATGAACGGCCTCGGAGAGGTCGAATAACTGCCTACTAGAGAGCATATTCGACCTCTCCGAGGCCGCATGGCGTATGGAGCGGTTTGTCCGCAGGGAGGCATAGCCGAACCTGCGGTTAATCGAAATTGGACGGCTGCGCCGCCCGTGGGGCACATCATTATCATAATTTTGATGCACCCTCTACGTGAGATTTTGTGCCTTGGTTTATTGTCGGATAATTCGTATGAGTCTCGGGTTATTGTGCCTTTAGGTTTAACTTGGGGCGCAGGTAGCGGCCGGTGTAGCTGTCGGGGCAGGCGGCCACCTGCTCGGGAGTGCCTGTGCACACCACTTGGCCACCTTCGGCTCCGCCCTCGGGTCCCATGTCGATGATGTGGTCGGCGCATTTTATCACGTCCATGTTATGCTCTATTATAAGCACGGTGTGGCCGTTTTTGAGCAATTGGTCGAACGACTGCATCAGCGTGTTGATGTCGTGAAAGTGCAGGCCGGTGGTAGGCTCGTCGAAGATGAACATGGTGGGTTGAGGCTTTTCGCTGCTCAGGAAGTAGGCCAGCTTGACGCGCTGGTTTTCGCCGCCCGAGAGGGTGGATGACGACTGCCCGAGCTTGATGTAGCCCAGCCCAACGTCCTTTAGTGGCTGCAATTTCTTTACAATCTTCCTCTCGGTGCTGCCCGTGCCTTGCGAGAAAAATTCTATGGCTTCGTTGACAGTCATGTCGAGAATGTCGCTTATGTTCTTGTGCCGGTATTCCACTTCGAGTGCGCTGCTGCTGTACCGCTTGCCGTGGCAGCTTTCGCATTGCAGCGTTATGTCGGCCATGAATTGCATTTCTATAGTTATAGTGCCTTCGCCCTTGCACTCCTCGCAGCGTCCGCCGGGCGAATTGAACGAGAAGTAGCCTGCCGTGTACCCCATTTGCTGCGACAGCTGTTGCTCGGCATACAGCTTGCGTATCTCGTCGAATGCTTTCAAGTAGGTGGCGGCGTTGCTGCGCGTGGATTTGCCTATGGGCGTTTGATCGACGAATTCCACCGCCTGCACCATCTTCAGGTCGCCGCGCAGCTCCGAGAATGTGCCAGGCGCGTCGCCCCCTTCGCCCAAGTGGCGCATCAGTGCGCGGTAAAGGATGTCTTTCACGAGCGTCGATTTCCCCGAGCCGCTCACGCCGGTCACCACAGTCATCACCCCGAGAGGGAATTTCACGTCGATGCCCTTCAGGTTGTTTTCGGCTGCGCCTGCTACTTCTATGTAGTTGCGCCACTTTCGGCGCAATGCGGGAACTGGGATTTGCAACTCGCCGGTAAGGTATTTCAGCGTGTAGCTTTCGGTGGCGGCCTTCAAGTGGGCTATGTCGCCCTGGTATATCACCCGTCCTCCGTGGCTGCCGGCTTCCGGGCCTATGTCGATTAGGTAGTCGGCGGCGCGTATTATCTCCTCGTCGTGTTCCACCACCACGCTGTTGCCTATGTCGCGCAGGGCTTTAAGCACGTTTATCAGCCGGTCGGTGTCGCGCGAGTGCAGCCCTATGCTCGGCTCGTCGAGAATGTAGAGCGACCCCACGAGGCTGCTGCCAAGCGACGTGGCGAGGTTGATGCGCTGGCTTTCACCGCCCGAGAGGGTCGATGACACGCGGTCGAGCGTCAAGTAGCCAAGCCCCACGTCGAGCAGGAACTTTATGCGGTTGCGTATTTCCACAAGCAGGCGGCGTGCTATGGTGGCATCCTCCTCGCTCAGCGTCAGGCGCATGAACCATTCGTAAAGGTCGGCCACAGGCATCTTCACGAGGTCGGAGATGCTTGCCCCGCCCACAAGCACGTATGATGCCTCCTTTTTCAGCCGCGAGCCGTGGCACTCGGGGCAGGTGGTCTTGCCACGGTAGCGGGCGAGCAGCACACGGTACTGTATGTTGTAAATCTTGCTTTCGATATATTTGAAGAACCCGTCGATGCCGGGAAATTGCTTGTTGCCGTGCCACAGCAGCGATTTCTGTTCGTCGGTGAGCTGGTAGTATGGCTTGTGGATGGGGAACCCGAGTGGCGAGGCTATCTTGATAAATTCACGTTTCCACTCGCTCATCTTCTCGCCGCGCCAGCAGAATACGGCATCGTCATATACCGACAGTGTCTTGTTGGGCACCACAAGGTTCTCGTCGATGCCTATTATTTTCCCGAACCCCTCGCACACCGGGCAGGCACCAATGGGGTTGTTGAAGTTGAACATCAGGTCGGTTGGTTCCTGGAAGGTGATGCCGTCGGCCTCGAAACGGGTGGAGAATTCCATTTCCACAGGCCCTTCGGCAGTCCACACCTTCAGTCGGCACTTGCCGTGTCCCTCGAAGAAGGCCGTCTCGATAGAGTCGAGCAGGCGCACGTCGTCCTCGTGGGCATGGGTCACGGCCATGCGGTCGATGAGCAGGTGGTAACTGGCAGGGTCGGCCACGTCGCCGCCGTTCATCACGTCTTGTATGGCCACGAATGAGCCATTGTGTTCGAGCCGCGAGTAGCCCTCCTTGATGTACACGTCCAAGTGTTCCTTGAAGTTACGGCCTTCGGGTATGTTTATGTCGGCAAGCAGGGCAAAGCGAGTGCCGTCGGCGTGGGAGTTGATTGCGGCCAGCACGTCGGCCGGAGTGTGCTTTTTCACCACTTGGTGCGATATTGGCGATATGGTTTTGCCTATGCGTGAGAACAGCAGCCGCAGATAGTCGTAAATCTCGGTCGATGTGCCGACGGTGCTGCGCGAGTTGCGCGTGTTCACCTTTTGCTCTATGGCTATGGCAGGCGGCAGGCCCTTGATGAAGTCGCACTCGGGCTTGGGCATACGGCCCAGGAAAAGCCGCGCGTATGACGACAGGCTCTCGACGTACCGCCGCTGCCCCTCGGCATACAATGTGTCGAATGCCAGCGAGGATTTTCCCGACCCCGACAGCCCGGTAATGACCACCAATTTGCCACGGGGAATGGTGAGGTCGATGTTTTTCAGATTGTTGACGCGCGCTCCCTTTATCTCTATATCTTTTTCCGATGCCATAGCAGTGTTTCATGAATAAGCCCACAAAGTTACGAAAATCCACCGAAAAAAGGAAACCCTACGCCAATGTGTGGTGTTCCTTGCCGTGTAGTGCTTTTATGTTCCGAAAACATCGATAATAGAATTTTACAGTATCAAAAATTTAACAGGTGATACTGTAAATGATACTGTAAATTTAGGTGGCAAGCAGGGAAAGGAAAATTCAGTGTACGCTTGTGTTTAATTTTTGGAGTCGCAATGCGGTTCTCCCGTATAGACGGCATACGATGTCGTTTCATGCCGCCACAAACAAGCATACGGCATGGCAATGAGGCTGTTACCGAGGATGTGCCGAAATACAGGCATTGGACGGCTTCGCCGCCCTGATACTTATCATTTTCTAATTTAGCACCCTCTACGGGTGATTTTGCATTTTTTGCTTTTTTGCAGGGAAACGAGCTTGGTTTTGACTGCGATTTGTGCTAATTTTGTAATTGACATTGACTAACTAATAACTGGACAACAAAAAACAGACATAAACTTATAAACCGACATATTATCAACAACAAATAAGCATTCGCTATTATTTCGCGTTTAGCCAAGAGCCTAGGAAACTCAAAAATTGGATAACAAGCACGGGAAATAATATGTGACAAGGCGGCTAATGCAATGCGTAGCCCCCGAAGGATCAATCGATAAGCGATGCATTCACGCCAAAGGCGTGATGTACTCCCTTATGATTGATCCGGGGTCCGCATCCTAGGCCGCCCCGTGCTAAACGCGATGAGGTGTGGTACATCACGCTACTTTTTTACATTGCGTTGGCGGATTGATAGCCATGCTGCAAATGACTGTCAATCGATATGGCAAACAAGAACCTTAATGCGGCAAAACTCGCCAAAAAAGACGAGTTTTACACGCAGCTCAGCGACATTGAGCGTGAACTGCAACA
>CALUIB010000012.1 GCA_944320595.1 uncultured Muribaculaceae bacterium
ATAGGCGGCGTTTCGGCAATGGACAAAAAAATCAGCAAGCTGTTTTTTTGCCATTGCGCTCAACTTGCACTATCTTTGTGCCGCACAATTAAAACTTTACAAATCAATAAAAAATAGGTATGGATACACTTGCAATTTACGAATGGTTTATGGATAACATGAACTATGGATGGATTACGCTGTTGATGGCTATCGAGAGTTCGTTTATTCCATTTCCCTCCGAAATTGTAGTCCCGCCGGCGGCTTTCAAGGCCATGCAGCCCGGTAGCGGATTGAACATTTACTTGGTGGTGGTGTTTGCCACGATTGGTGCTATGATAGGGGCGATTTTCAACTACTACGTTGCCTTGTGGATAGGCAGGCCGCTCGTTTACAAGTTTGCCGACAGCCGTCTGGGGCATATATGCTTGCTTAACGGCGAGAAAGTGAAGCAGGCCGAAGATTATTTCGACCGCCATGGGGCCATTTCCACCTTCGTTGGCCGCTTGCTGCCGGCCATTCGCCAGCTTATTTCCATTCCCGCCGGACTTGCCCGAATGCACTTTGGCAAGTTCCTGCTTTATACCACGCTTGGCGCGGGATTGTGGAACGTGGTGCTTGCTACGCTTGGCTACTGGCTCAGCACATTCGTCGCCGAGGCCGAGTTGCGCTCACAAATCGAGCATTACAACCAGTATCTGAATTATGTGGGATATGCCGTGATTGCGCTCATCGTGGTG
This sequence comes from uncultured Muribaculaceae bacterium, assembly GCA_944320595.1. Lineage (GTDB taxonomy): Bacteria > Bacteroidota > Bacteroidia > Bacteroidales > Muribaculaceae > Avimuribaculum. The sequence goes on from CALUIB010000012.1 coordinate 720, forward strand.
TTCATTTTATACCACGCATTTAAGAAGAAAAAGCCTGCCACGGTGGAAATTTCCGAAAAATAAAAATATGCACTTATTGTTATGTTAGTTTCACCTTCATTGCTTTCGGCCGACTTTGGCAATCTTAACCGCGACCTTGAGATGATTAATGCCAGCGAGACCGATATGCTGCACCTCGATGTTATGGACGGGGTGTTTGTTCCAAACATTTCATTCGGTTTCCCGGTCATGAAATATGTGCAGAAGGCGTGCCGCAAGCCGCTCGACGTGCACTTGATGATAGTGGAGCCGCAGAAGTTTGTTGGCGAAGTGCGTGATTGCGGTGCCGAGATAATGAATGTGCACTTCGAGGCGTGCACACACCTTAATCGTACCGTGCAGCAAATAAAGGCTGCCGGGATGAAAGCCGGTGTCACGCTCAACCCGGCCACGCCGGTGTGCATGCTGCGCGACATCATCGCCGAACTCGACTTAGTGCTGCTTATGTCGGTCAATCCCGGTTTCGGGGGGCAAAAGTTCATTGGCGGCACGTTGCGCAAACTTGCCGACCTGCGTGCGCTTATTGCCGAAACGGGGTCAAGCGCACTTGTCGAGATTGACGGAGGCGTGAACCTCGAAACAGGCCGCCTGCTGGCACAGGGCGGAGCCGACATATTGGTGGCAGGCAATTATGTGTTTGGTGCCGATGATCCCGCCGCTGCCATCCACGGCTTGAAACAATTATAAGAAATTTAAGTCGCATATAACCACACAGAGCCGCAGCCAAGCATGGTTGCGGCTCTGTGCATTATGTTTTTAGATTGCGGCGCGGCATTAGTGCAAAGGTAATTTTGTGGCATAAAATCATTTATGCCATGAAAAATACCATGATGAACCTTACCGAGGAGGAGATGCTTGAATTGTGGAAAACCCGTTTGCGGCTGTTGCCTGCGCGGCGCGACTGTGCCGTGGAACGCGACGACGGTATCGACATCGACAATGTGCTGCTGACCGATATTCGCGAATGGTATGCCCGGTTGCTCGCTGGAGGCAGCGTGCAGTGGCTGCCGGTAGCCGACTTATCGGCCGAAGTGGAGTGCGCTACCGACGACGAAGGGGTGGTGACTGCACAGCTACCGCCGCAGTGCGTCCGCCCTGTGGAATGGAAACTTGCCGGGTGGAAACGTGGCGTGGTGCAATTTCATGCCGCAGGGTCATACACCGATATGTGCCAGCGCAATATATACCTGCGTGGCGATGCCTTGGCTCCGGTGGCTGTATTGCACGACGACCGCTTGGTGCTTTACTCGGTGGAGCCTGGAACTGCCGCAGTGGTAGAACAAGCCCGCTGTGTGGTGCGCCCGGCCGATGGCAGCTATTGTTTCCACGAGGCAGCCCTGTCAACCATGCACGACTATCTGAAATTGTAATAATGCACATCATAGGCGGCGTTTCGGCAATGGACAAAAAAATCAGCAAGCTGTTTTTTTGCCATTGCGCTCAACTTGCACTATCTTTCCATAACATAGGCGGCGTTTCGGCAATAGACAAAAAAATCAGCAAGCTGTTTTTTTGCCATTGCGCTCAACTTGCACTATCTTTCCATAACATAGGCGGCGTTTCGGCAATGGACAAAAAAATCAGCAAGCTGTTTTTTGCCATTGCGCTCAACTTGCACTATCTTTGCAATCAGAATATCAATTAACTAATAGTATCATTATGGCAGAGATTAAATGTATTGGCATTCTCACTTCGGGCGGTGATGCCCCGGGCATGAATGCCGCTATCCGTGCGGTGACGCGCGCCGGTATCTTCAGCGGGTTCAGCGTGAAAGGTATATACCGTGGGTACCGCGGACTCATAACCGACGAAATTGTCGATTTCAAGACACAAAATGTTTCCAACATCATCCAAATGGGTGGCACGATATTGAAAACCGCTCGTTGCAAGGAGTTCACCACGCCCGAAGGCCGCCAACTTGCCTACGACGTGCTCAAGCGCGAAGGCATCGACGCTCTTGTGGTCATCGGTGGTGACGGTTCGCTCACCGGCGCAAGGATTTTTGCCAACGAGTTCAATTTCCCAATCGTGGGTCTGCCTGGAACCATCGACAACGACCTGTATGGCACCGATAAGACCATAGGTTACGACACTGCACTTAACACCATAATGGAGTGCGTCGATAAGATTCGCGACACCGCCACCTCGCACGAACGCCTGTTCTTCATCGAAGTGATGGGCCGTGACGCAGGGTTCCTGGCACTTAACGGTGCAATTGCCTCGGGCGCAGAGGCTGCCATCATACCGGAAATATCAACCGAGGTTGACCAACTTGCCGAACTTATCAAGAACGGTTTCCGCAAGAGCAAGAACTCGTCGATAGTGCTTGTTGCCGAAAGCCCCATCACCGGCGGTGCAATGGGCCTGGCCGAGCGCGTGAAGAACGAGTTCCCGCAATACGACGTGCGCGTGACCATCCTCGGCCACTTGCAACGTGGCGGCTCGCCGACAGCCACCGACCGCATACTGGCCTCGCGCATGGGTGCCGCAGCCATCGATGCCCTGCTTGAAGACCAGCGCAACGTGATGATAGGCATTACCAACGACGAGATTGTTTACGTGCCGTTCTCGAAGGCCATCAAGAACGACAAGCCCATCAACCGCGAACTGCTCAACACGCTGCGCCGCCTGTCGATTTGACGGCACACGCAAAAAGCACAATAATAAAAAAAGGGAGAGGCTCACTCATGCCTCTCCTTTTTATGTTGCACATCACCATCGGTGATGCCATCGCCCAGCAAGATTCATTCTTCGGGCTGCACCACTTTCAAGCGGTCGCCCGACGAGCGGACAATCGAGCGGTAATAATCTGCGTTATAGCCAGGGAAGTCGGGACCCTCGGGCATTCCATAAGCATTGCGCAGGAACTTCCCGTCTTTCTCCTTCTTGCGGTTGCCGTCGAGGTATTTCACAAACAGGTATTCGCCTAATTGCTTGTACTGCAATGTGGCGTTGTCGGCCGCCTGGCATGAATAGTCGGTAAGCAACTCTATGGCATCGGCCGGTGATTCCTTGTAAGCCTCCAACGCCTTCTTCTCGACCTGCGCCTGTGCGGCCTCGTATGAACCTTCAAGCGAATCGCGCACGGCAAATATGTCGCCAATCATGAGCGAATAGCGGTTGTAAGCCTGGTTGGCCACCCAGTTGTTGACCCAAAAAGCCGATTCCCAGTTGAGCGTGTAAAGGTCGGCGGTAGCCACATCGTAGCTGTGCGGCACACGTGTCATGCAGCAATACATGGGAACGAAAACCGCAGTGTTGGCATCGTCAACGCCAAACCAGTGCACTCCGCCCACGGCATCGGGCAGCCATGAACGCATTTGCGAGACAAACACAAATCCGGTCTGCTGCGTGGCAGTGGCACGCTCCTGCGAATAAGTAACGCCGTCAACCTCGAAGTCCATGGGGCGGTAGCGGTATGGCACTCCCCACCATTCGGCGGCACCTGCGTCAACGGTCATGTCAAACGGAGTACCCTCGAAGTGGTCGCGCATCATGGCTTGCATATCACGCACCGTCAGTTTCCGCTCGGGCTTCACGTATAGCGGCATCACCTCGGCACCCTTCTTGCCATTGATGTATGGCAGGTACTCGTCCATGCCGTCCACCCAATGGTTGAAGAACGCCCACACACGGGCATCGCATCCGCGGAGTGCTGAAAAATCCTGCGTGGCGTATGCACGGGCGAAGTCGAAATCCTCGTCCCGGCCCGAGAAATACCCTTTCTTGCGGGCAAACGAAATAACGTCGCTTGAATAGATGCAGTTCTCCTTGTCATTGAGCGGGAAACGATGTATGCGCGGGTTGTTGGCATGGCCGGCTATGCAGTCGTCGGGAATGCGCACGGCCACCCACACTGCGCCCTTTTCATCGGCACCCTTGCCTATCAAGTCCATTATCCACACCTCATCGGGGTCGGCAATCGAAAACGACTCGCCAGAACTGTAGTAGCCATGTTCCTGCACAAGCGCGGTCATGGTGGCGATGGCCTCACGCGCCGTCTTGCAGCGTTGCAGCGCAATATATATAAGGCTGCCATAGTCGATTATGCCGGTAGTATCTACAAGTTCGGGTCGTCCGCCCCACGTAGATTCGGCGATGGTGAGCTGGTGCTCGTTCATGTTGCCTATCACCGAGTAGGTGTGCCGCACCTCCGGGATATGGCCCAGCGGCTTGCCAGTGTCCCATTCGCGCACCTCGCGCAACGCACCCTCGGGGTGGTCGGCGGCGGGCAGGTGTTGCAGGAAACCGTAAAGCGTGTGGCTGTCGGCGGCGTATGTCACCATGGTCGAGCCGTCGGCTGTGGCGTTCTTCCCTGCCACGAAATTGGTGCAGGCATCGGCCGTGGCAATAGTTGCCGCAGCTACTGCCGCAGCAATTGAGGTTTTGATGAAAATGTTGCTTATGTTCATTTATATTCTGTGTTTTGTTACAAATCTCACAATAAGAAGGAATGCAATATTCGCAAAAAATCCCGATATATGCAAATCGGCGGGGAGCTATGCGAGGTACTTCGTTTCCACGGCAAGCGACATCACCGCCCCCGACATCACTTGTGAAATCACCGTCAGGTCAAACGTCCTCTGTGGCGCGGCCATAGCCGGACGCAAGATGTAACCGCGGTTTATCACCTGCACGCACTTGCCAACAGCGTAATCATTGCAAAGGCTCGGGCCACGTTCGCCGCCATACAGCTTGTATATGGCCTCCTTGGCCGTCCAGGCAAGCGTGTTTTCCTGTACGTCGCAGGCAGGTATTTCTTGCAATTCGTTTTTGTTCAAGAACCTTTCCCGCACTCGCAGCACACGGTCGCTGCACTGTTCTATGTCGAACCCTATGCGATGGTGGTCGTTGCGTGCCACTCCCACCCATCCGTAAGTGTGGCTTATGCTTATGTGCACCCCCTCTACATTCACCACCGGAGCACCCACGGCCGAGTGGCCAAGCGTTACGCCGCCGCCGAATATGCGATGCAGCAACAACGCCTCGGCCAGCTTTTCGCCGACGCGCTTTTCACAGCAGTCGAGGCCGGACGGCAGCGGCACATCGAGCCGCCGGAACATATCCAGCATTTCATCGATGCCCTCCGACTGCTGCCACAAGTGCAACGCCGACCCATCGGGATAATGAATTGTGTCAATAAATGGCATTGTTGAAAAAAACTTTTTTGACAATGGGAAAACGCGATGGAGCATCAAAGGAACGAGAAAGCCTAATAGCCAGCGCATTCCATCGATTTCGATGCGTCAACCATTTTCACTTGTCAAACTTACGCAAAAAATTGTAATTATGGAACATCGATTGTGGCAATTTGCCATTTTTTGCTAATTTTGCACCGCCAAACGGCACTGTTCCACCGCAATTGGCCGGAACAACTGCCGTGGGGAAGATTACACTACCATAAGGGCAATTCGCCACATTGCGCACACACATAGTAGCGCAGGCGAAAGTAGTGGGACGGCTCTTCTCCCCCGCCACGAGACAGAATTATACAAAAATCATCCTCTGCGTCCCGTCTTGCAGAAGCCACCGCCTGAATGTGCGCCATGTGCGGCACGTGGGATGGGGTTGGCTTTATGCTAAAGGCAATGACTGTTATATGGGACGCGACAGCATCACAAAATATCCACATCGACAAGAATGGCGCCGCTGCACCAACCCACACACATGCAGGTACAGCCACGGCGGCAGCGGCTTTTTGCATTACGCTTGCACTAAATGCCGCCACCAAAAGCCGTATGCCTAATAATGGGAAAAAAAACGTCTGACACGTTATGATTGAATGAGTGGCAAGCCGCCCGGCACGCAGCCCATGCGCCGCCGGGCGACTTTTCATTACCCCCACCGTGGCGGTGCATATCGAGATTTGCCTGTTTCAATGATTTTTCGTATCTTTGCTTGTTGAAAGAAATATATCAAAAATATAGCTATACGCTTGATTTCCACTACAAGAGAGACAGGAAACGCGGCATGCAAAAGGGAAAATTACAACTATGTCATCAGAAGAAATAGCAGAACAAAAGTATTCGGCCAGTAACATTCAAGTCCTCGAAGGGCTTGAGGCCGTGAGGAAACGCCCCTCGATGTATATAGGCGACACCGGCACAAAGGGGTTGCACCATTTAGTATATGAGGTCGTCGATAACTCTATCGACGAGGCAATGGCAGGATTTGCCACACACATCGAAGTAACCGTCACCGAAGACAATTCCATAAAGGTGGTTGACAACGGGCGGGGCATCCCGGTGGATATGCACGAAAAGCTACACAAGTCGGCCCTCGAAGTGGTGCTGACGGTGCTGCATGCCGGCGGCAAATTCGACAAGGGTTCCTACAAGGTGTCGGGCGGCTTGCACGGCGTGGGCGTGTCGTGCGTCAATGCCCTTTCCACATACCTGCGAGCCGAGGTGCGCCGCGGCGGCAAGGTATATATGCAGGAATACAGCTGCGGCCATCCCAAGGCACCTGTGGCCGTGATAGGCGAAACATCGACCGACAACCACGGCACCACGATATTTTTCCACCCCGACCCGTCGATATTCTCGGAAACAGTATATAGCTACGACGTGCTGGCCACCCGCCTGCGCGACCTGGCATTCCTGAACGCGGGCGTGAGGATGACGCTCACCGACTTCCGCCAGCTCGACGAGGAAGGGAACCCGAAGAGCGAGCAGTTCTATTCGCAAACGGGGCTTGACGAATTTGTGCGCTACATCGACTCGAACAAGGAGCACCTTATAAAGGACGTGATACACATCAGCACCGAAAAGCAAGGGATACCCGTGGAGGTGGCTATGACCTACAATACGTCGTTCAACGAAAACATTTATTCATTCGTCAACAACATCAACACCATAGAGGGCGGCACGCACCTCACCGGCTTCCGCCGCGGCCTTGGAGCCACGCTAAAGAAATATGCCGAGGACAATAAGCTGCTCGACAAGGTGAAGGTGGAAATAAACAAGGACGACTTCCGCGAAGGATTGACGGCTGTCATATCGGTGAAGGTGCTAGAACCTCAATTCGAGGGGCAGACAAAGACCAAATTAGGCAACAACGAGGCGATAGGCGCAGTCGAGACGGCTGTGCGCGAAGCCTTGGGCAATTACCTTGAAGAGCATCCGCAGCAAGCCAAAACCATTGTGGAGAAAGTGATACTTGCCGCCACGGCACGATATGCGGCGCAAAACGCCCGCATGAAGGTGCAGCGCAAAAGCCCGCTCGGAGGCGGCGGACTGCCGGGCAAGCTCGCCGACTGCTCGTCGCGCGTGCCCGACGAATGTGAATTGTTCCTCGTCGAGGGAGACTCGGCAGGCGGCTCGGCCAAGTCGGGTCGCGACCGCGTTTACCAGGCCATACTGCCGCTGCGAGGCAAAATCCTCAACGTGGAAAAGGCCATGGAACACAAGATATTCGACAGCGACGAGATTGTGAACATCTTCACCGCACTGGGCGTGACCATAGGCACCGAGGACGACCCCAAGGAGGCCAACCTCTCGAAACTGCGCTACCACAAGATTATCATCATGACCGATGCCGATGTCGATGGAGCGCACATTGCCACGCTGCTCATGACATTCTTCTTCCGCCGTATGCGCGCCATAATCGAGAACGGCTACCTTTACATTGCCACGCCGCCGCTCTACAAGTGCACCAAGGGCAACAACACCGAATATTGCTGGAACGACCAGCAGGTGCGCCAGTTCATCGACCGCTATGCCGGCGGCGACGAGCGGCAAATAAAGCTGCAACGGTACAAGGGTCTTGGCGAAATGAACCCCGAGCAGCTGCGTGAAACCACAATGGACCCGGCCAACCGCATACTCAAGCAGGTGTGCATAAGCGACGCCGCCGAGGCCGACCGCATCTTCTCGATGCTGATGGGCGAAGACGTGGCACCGCGCCGCGAGTTCATCGAAAGCAACGCCACATACGCCAACATCGACGCATAAGCATAGAAGAAACATCAACCAGGGAAAAAACGACTTCGACCCCAGTGCGGGCCGAAGTCGTTTTTTTGTGTTAAGCCAAAGCCATCACAAAATCGTCAAATAAGTAACGAAACAAGGATTTGACAAAAAAAGCACCGTTGCAACTTTGTCATTCACGCAATAAGCACCATGCAATCAATTATTTATAACTACAAGCCAACTAATTTCAGAATAAGCAACTACAAAACAGAGGCAACCTCCTACGTTTTAAAAAATTCAAGAATTTTCAACTTCATTATTGTGTGCAATATAAAATTATCACTATTTTACGTGTAAAAATATTGTTTTATTTATAATTATTATTACTTTTGCATCGAATTGCTTTTGTTGTTAAAATAATCAACCTAATATTAACCTATATAAACATTGAATGCGTATGAAAATCTCTACCACTAAAGTTTTACTTACCGCCGCAATGGCGACAATGTGTGGCGCGGCTTATGCCCAAGAATCGGCAAGCATCACCGTGCTTAATGACATGATTGACGACCAAGGGGTCACCTATCAACCTTGCGTGCAGGCCGTGTCGCCAAACCACCGATATGCGGCAGGCCCCGCTTTCAATATGGAAACAGGCACTTTCGGTATGTTTGTGTATGACATCGAGACTGGCAACTACAACGTGCAGGCCGCACTTGACGATTTCGGTGCCGACATTCGCGAAGTGAACAACGACGGCGTTGCGACAGGATACAACGAGCAGGCCTGCTTCTTGAACATAGATGGCACAGTAGATTATTTCGAGGCAGAAGAGGGGATGTCAACCATAGCACGCGACGCAAGCGACGACCTTAGCGTGACGGTGGGCTGCTACTACCTCACCAATGGCTACCTGACCACGGCATGCGTGTGGAAGGATGGCGAGAGAATAGACCTGCCTGTTCCCACCGACGAGGAACTCGGGTTCGAGACAAACGGCTCGTCGGCCTACTACACCAACAGCGACGGCTCGGTGATAGTAGGCTACGTGGTCGATAACTTCAGCACTAATCCGCTGCTCGTGTGGCACTTGCAAGATGACGGAACCTACCAGTGCGACCCAGTGTGCGCAAGGTATTTCTCGCCCGACGGCGATGTTGAAGGCCGGCCTTACATGGTGTTCGCACCCCAGGGGATGAGCCGCAACGGTCGCTACGTGTCGCTCAACCTTGCCGAGGCTTCGGCTGAAACGATGATAACCGAGCAGTTCCTGGGCCGCCTCGACCTTGAGACAGGCGAGCTTGAGACATACCGAGCCGACGGCAACGGTGAAATAATGGCGAACGCCGAGATGAGCGCTACGCAAGTATCTGACAACGGCACTATCATTGGCTATGTTCTTGCAGGCGGCTGGGTAATGCAGCAACGCAGTGCCATCATTTGGCAAAAGGGCGAAACACCGAGAATGCTCGCAAGCATAGTTCCCGAAGTCGAAGAAATAGCGTTATACGATTCCATCGGTTTCAACACCGCAATCGACATTACACCCGACGGCCGGTACATAGCAGGGTTTGCAATGGACGACATGTATAACTACAAGGGTTTCGTGCTCGACATCGGCTCGGCAGCGACTGCCATCAAAGCTGTCAAGGCATCGGGCGAAGAAGCTGTGGAAGTGGCACGCTACGCCATCAACGGCACACGCCTCGCCGCACCGGCCAAGGGCGTAAACATCGTGAAAATGTCGGACGGCACGGTAAAGAAAGTATTCGTGAAGTAATAACAATAAACAGGCACTGGCGCACGTATGGAGCGAGTAGCCGTGCCGAGAGCTCATTAAAAACGGGAATACCGACCGCAAAGCCATTACAGCCTTGCGGTCGGTATTTTATAGAAGCAAACCAGCGATTATCGTTTTACAACCTTGTGGCAAGTGCTTCCGTCATTGCCCGTGCGCAGCAGGTAAATCCCCTGCGGCAGTCCATCCACGGCCAGCACGTTGTCGCCCTCCGAAAGTTGCACCTGCATCACCTTGCCACCGGCCATGTTATACAAGGCAGCCTCAGTGGCCTCATTCACCACCACGTGCAGCACGTCGGCAGCAGGGTTGGGATAAACAGCAGCAGCCACGACGCCTGCGTTTGCCATGCCCGAACTTTCGCCCTCGACGGTGAAATTAATGCGCGGCGATACCTCGTCGTAAGAGTCGTTGATGAACAGCGAGCAGAAATAATTGCCCGGAGCCAGCGTACCAGCCTCGATGGTCACATAGCCGTCGGTCGCGCCGTATGTGTAAAGGAATGCGTCGAGCTCGTCAACATTGGGGTCTTCGCCCTCGGCAAACACGCCCACCCAGTCTTTCGGGGTACCAGGGCCGTTATGGTACTCCACCACAATGTCCTCGTCGGTCGAGTAAACAGTCTTTTCGGTTTCAACCGACGAAATCATGTCGCCCACCGAGAAGAAAAGCCGTTCGCGCGGTTCAAAGTAATACCCTTTAAGGAAGTAATTGGCGAAGTAGTACCCCTTTGGCAGATTTGTTGTCAGGGTCAGCGTGCCCTCGGTGCTGCCGTTAAGGTAATCCCACGAGTCCGATGTGTCGGCAGTTCCCGGAACCTCGCCCATGCGGTATATGCCTATCCAGTCGCCATCAAGCCCCGGGGCGTTGCTGTAGGATATGGCTATGTCCTCCCCTTCGTCGAACGAAGTCTTTTCTATCGACAGCCCGACCTCAGGGCCAACGTAAAGCGGCAGCCGCTCCGATATTTCGGTATATTCCTCGTCCTCGAACAGCACAACGTAATATTCATTAACCTCGTTGATTGTGAAACTCATAGTACCCGATTGCGACGGGGTGTATTGCCAGCGGTAAGACAACGCACCGCCAGTGTTGGGGTTCTCCTCCTTGCGGTATATGCCTATCCACGCATTCTGCCCCTCGGGCACATATTCATAGTTTATGACGATTTGTTCGCCGGGCAGCACCGAATTGTCAACAAGCGAAATTGCCGGGTCGCCGTCAACACTGCCCTCAACGGTGAAACTGCGCGGTTCCGACCACTCCGACCACTCCATGTTGGTGTCGCGGTAGCGCATCCTCACGTAGTACAGGCCGTTCTTCAGCCTGTTATTGGCAACGGTGAGCTTGGTGATGTCGCGGTTCTCGTTAAGGTCGATGGGAATATGCAAGGGGTCGCCGGTGGAGCCATACAAGTCCTCCTTATCTACAACCGACTCATAGTCGATTGAGGCAAAATCCTCGGTAAACGAGAATTGGTACTGCACCGTGTTAAGCTGCTCGTCGGTGGTGGTGGCGTATGCACTCCCCTCAAAAGTGTAAGGCAGGCTCACCACCTCCGGCACTTCCTTGATTTCGGGCTTTTCGGGTGCTGCCTTCCCAAGTGTGCGCGAGAAAGAGTCGATGAGTATGTTGTCAACCACGATTTCCTTGTTGCCTATGGCATAGCATTCGGCCTTCATCTCCTTCTTGTCGAAGTCGAACTCCAGTATTTGGTACCCCCAGTAGTCGATGGTCTTCTGCACGTCGGCATAATCTTGCTCTGACGACATCCCCCACATCTGGTCCCACGATGCCGCGCCGTTGATGATGTGGTACAGTGGCCACTCTTCGAGCTGGCCGCGATGGTACAAGTGGTGGTGGCCGCCATAGTTAAGCACGTGCTTGGGAGTCTCGCACAGGATGGGGATTATCTCGTTGCGCACCCACGACGATATGTCGCCTATGTATTGCTCGGCCTGTATGGGGCGGTGGTTGACGCTGATGATAAAGTCAACCGTCTCGTCGTCCTTTGCCGCATCCACCACTTGGCGCACCCACGACTTCTGCGCCTCACCGGTATGCTCGGTACTGAGCACCACAAACAGTATGCGCCCGGCCTGGTAGGCATAATAATTCTCGGTGCCGCTCTTTATGCCGCGGTATTCAAGGTCTTCATAGTGGTAATGGGTTGCATATCGCTTCATGCCCGTGTCGTTGTAGGTGTCGTGGTTGCCCACTGCTGTCATGATTGGCAGGAAGGGCGACACTTGCTGCGACTTGAACAGGTGTATCTGTTCATACTGGTCGAGCGAGGCCACATCCACCTGGTCGCCTATGTTCATAATCATGTTTATGCTTTCGGCCATGTCGCCGCTGTCGCCATATTTTTCCATCACCTTGCGCTGCGATGCCTTCAGCAGCCATTCATAGCCGCTGCGGCTCTTTATCTGGTGGTCGCCTTGCAGCAATATGCGCATGGGAGTCTTGCTCCCGGGCTCGGGCATGGTGCGGAAACGGTAAACCTCGCTCGTGCCGCGGTCGCCGCTCACCGTGCGGTAGTAATAAATAGTATTTGGCTCAAGGCCGGTAACGTGTACCGAGTTCCAATAATACGGGAAACCGCTTTCCGACAGGTCGTCGGCCACCCCTTGCGCAGTCTCGGTGAGCGCATCGGGGCTCTTGCCGTATTGCACCACGGGCGTGGCCGCAAATGAAGTTTTCCAGCTCACCCATATAGAGTTGCTTTCGGCAGTCTGCAAGTATGGCTTGGTAATGTCGGCATACTCGCCCGTCTTTGGCTCCACCGTCAGCCTGTTTGCCACCACCTGGTAGTCGCTGCCCTCGGCAGGAGTGTAGTATATGTCGGCCTCGGAGCGTTCCACGCCGCCTATCGACACCGAGCCTCCGGGAGCTATGGTGTAGTCCTTTACCTCCTTCACGTATGGCATGAACTCCACGGCAGAACTCAATGTGTCGCGGTGCCCGTCGGCAAACGTGCGTTCCACGCACACCTGTCCGCTACGGGCAAGCCACGACGATGTGATTTCCACGCTATTTGTTCCCTGTCCTTGTGTCACACGGCACCCGTTTGGGGCTTGCCAATGGTATGCCTCCACGGCTGCGTCGGCAGGAACACTGAAGGTTTGCGTCTCATCGGTCTTCATCACGCCCACCCCTTCGATGGATGGAGTCTGTCCGAACGCAGGCCCGCAAAGAGCCGTCAAAAAGAATAGCAGGCTAAAGTTTTTTTTGCTCATGCTTTGTCTGTTTTTGTGTAATGAATGAAAAATGTTCTTTCTGGAAATTTCCCGGTGCAAAAGTATTTTCACAGTGTAACATTCTGGTTAAGCATGATTAAAAATGCCGTTACAACGATGTAACCATTTCATTACAAAAAAAACGCCTACAAATGCATTCCACAGCCCAACTACGCTCCATGCCAAGGCTTTGCCGATGCAGAGCCGATACTGGGGAAAAACAGCTGCGCCCCGCCTGCTAATGCGTGAGGCGGGGCGCAGCTGCTATATGGTTTCTTGCCTGGTTCAAGCCTGTGAAAGCTCCACCCAGTCGCCGTTGGCCTTAATCAAGGCTATGAGATGCGGAATGGCTTCTTCCTCGGGGATATTCTTCTCGACGCACTCCTTCCCCTTGTAAAGGCTTATACGGCCTACCCCCGCGCCCACATACCCGTAATCGGCATCGGCCATTTCTCCGGGGCCGTTCACTATGCAGCCCATTATGCCTATCTTCAAGTGCGACAGGTGCGAAGTGGCCTCTTTCACGCGGCGGACGGTTGCCTGCAAGTCATACATCGTGCGCCCGCATCCCGGGCATGAAATAAATTCGGTCTTGCTTATGCGCACTCGCGCCGCTTGCAGAATGGCAAATTCGTAACGCACTATGTCGCTGAAGTTTTTGTAATTGGGCGTTTCCATCCACACGCCATCGCGGAAACCGTTGAGCAGCAACGTGCCGAAGTCAACACCGGCCTTCACTTGCAGCCACTCGTTGTCGCTGTCGGGGTAACGGTTCAACGGGATTGCCGGGGCGTCGATGCCACGGTCGGCAAGCGCATGCATGAAAGCCTGCTGGCAGCCCGTCACATTCACCGACGACGGCGTGACCACAAGAACCACATCGTCGCGCCCACGCAAGAAGTCGAGCGCGCCGGCAGCCACGTCGGTGTCGGCAGGCACACGCAACCACTTCATGCTGCTGCCGCAACCGTCCAATTCCCCGGCCTCGTCGATGGTAAACAGCGGCGACACATTGTCGCCACCCTTGTATTTGGTCCAAGGCACTATGTAACGACCTTGCGCATTGGGGATTTTGCCGTCGGCAATGTAATAGAAATCGGGGCGCGGCTTGCCATACACGTTCCCCGGCAGGCACGAAACTATAGTCACCGGCTGCTTGTTGCCGCCGACCAGTCCGCCAACCACCGCAGTGCGGCGGCGCACCGGCCTTACGGGGTCGTACCCTTGGCTCATTCCGCCTTTTATGGGCTTATGCCCTTGCCTCATGGTTATGTACCTTACCAGTTTACGAGCCACAGGCACCTCAAGTTCGGGATCCTCGCTCAGCGACACGCGAATGGTGTCGCCAATCCCCTCGGCAAGCAACGTGCCGATGCCCACGGCCGACTTAATGCGCCCGTCTTCGCCGTCGCCGGCCTCGGTCACGCCCAAGTGCAGCGGATAGTGCATATCCTCGCGGTCCATGGCGGCCACCATCAAGCGCACGGCCTCGACCATCAGCACCGTGTTTGATGCCTTCATCGAAATCACCACATCGTGGAAATTCTCGGCCTCGAACACCCGCAGGAATTCCATCACGCTCTCCACCATGCCCTCAGGGGTGTCGCCGTAGCGGCTCATTATGCGGTCGCTCAGCGAGCCGTGGTTCACGCCCAACCTCACTGCCGTGTGGTGCTGGCGGCACAGGTCGATAAATGGTGTCAAGGCATCGTGTATGCGCTGCAATTCGCGGGTATATTCCTCTTCGGTATAGGTAAGCGTCTTGAACGTGCGCGCCGCATCGACGAAGTTTCCGGGATTTATGCGCACCTTGTCAACGACACGCGCTGCCGCGTATGCAGCCGACGGGTTGAAGTGGATGTCGGCAATCAACGGCACCGAATACCCTTCGCTGCGCAATATGCGGCGAATTTCCCCTATATTGTTGGCCTCGCGCACGCCTTGCGCCGTCAGCCTCACATAGTCGGCCCCGGCATCGCAAATGCGGCGGCACTGCGCCACGCTGCCCGGGGTGTCCATCGTTGAGGTAGATGTCATCGACTGTATCCTTATGGGGAATTCCGACCCAAGCGGCGTTTCCCCGATGTCAACACGAGAAGTTTTTCGGCGAGAATAATTCATAAACTGTCCACTATAAATTTGCTTTCACGATTTTTGAGGTTTTCAAAACAAGCTGCGGCAGGCCATGCGGCAGCAAGTGTGTGTATATATGTGTGAGGGAGAGAGGAGAGCAGGTGCTCGTGTGTCGGTTATGGTCAATTAGTCTTGAACTTGTATTGCACTTTGTGCAATTCCTTGTTGGCTGCGACAATTTTCCCGGCAAGCCCTTTCTTGTAGGCATGGAACTTGGCCGACAGCGTTTCGTCGCCAAGCGCGAGAATTTGCACGGCAAGTATGGCGGCGTTAAGCGCCCCGTTGATGCCCACGGTGGCCACAGGTATGCCCGGAGGCATCTGCACAATGGCAAGCAGGGCATCCATGCCTTCGAGCGACGACTTGATGGGCACGCCTATCACCGGCACCGTGGTCGATGCCGCTATCACGCCCGGCAAGTGCGCGGCCATGCCAGCCGCCGCTATTATCACACGTATGCCTCGCCCTTCGGCCTCGGTGGCAAAACGTGCCACCTCGTCGGGGGTGCGGTGTGCCGACAGCGCATTCATTTCAAATGGTATCTCCATTTCATCGAGCAATTTGGCGGCCTTCTCCATTACAGGCAGGTCGGAAGTGCTCCCCATTATGATACTTACTACTGGGTTCATTTTTTGCGTTTTTTATTTTCTTAATTAGTCGAATTGGTCTTATTAGTCGGATTAGCCTAATTAGCGGTCACGAAAACAGGCGGCAGGTGAAGTACACCACGGCAAGGCCGTTGACGAAGCCCGCCACCACCTGCATGAAAGTGTGTCGGCGCATGAATATGCGCGACGACCCCAGGCAGCCTGCAAGCAACACCAGCAGGCATATCACAAGTTTCATGTCGATGACGTTGTAGCCATCGATGTAGGAGTGCAGGGCAAATGCCAGCAGCCCGCCTATGCCGGCCATGTGCGCACTTATCTTCCACCACAGCGTCACCACCGTCGATACCACGCAGGCGGCGGCACCGCCCACCATGAAGACCACCACCCATTGCGGAGTGTGGATGTGGTGCAGGTATATGGCCGAACATATATAGCAAAGTACCGTGGCTATGTAAGGCAGCCACCGTTCCTCGCGCTTCACTAATCGCTTGTCTTCGATTATCTTCAGGTTGTGCAGCACGGCTATCGCCACCATGGGCATGATGCAAGTGATGCCAAACACCACCAGCAGCACAACCAACCGCGTACCTTGCGGGATATAGCAAAGCACAGTGGCCCACAGGGCGAGGAATATGCCATACGTCGGCATCAGCAACGGGCTGAGCAACGTGGAAAAGATGCGGGCAAAAACGTATATTACCGAATCGGCGTTGACTTTGTTCATTCTATGGATTTGTTTAGGTGGTAATTAGTATTATGTGATTTATATTTCTTTGCGCAGCCTCGCCACCGGGATTGAAAGCCGTTCGCGGTACTTGGCCACAGTGCGGCGCGCTATCTCATAGCCTTTTTCTTTCAATATCTCGCACAGGCGCAAGTCGGAAAGCGGCTGGCGCTTGTCCTCGGCATCGACAACCGACTTTATTATCGACTGTATCTCCCGCGACGACACTTCCTCGCCCGACTCGTGCTGCAACCCCTCGGTGAAAAAGAACTTCAGCGGATACACGCCCCATTGCGTGGTGACATACTTGTTCATCGTCACCCGCGAGATGACCGACACGTCGTATCCCGTGTCGTCGGCGATATCCTTGAGTATCATCGGCTTGAGCTGCATCTCGTCGCCCGTGAGGAAGAAGTCGCGTTGCCGCAGGGTGATGGCTCGCATAGTCTTGAACAGGGTTTCTTGCCGCTGTTGCAACACTTTTATGAAGTTAGAGGCTTTCTCGTATTTTTGCTTTATGTCGGCAGCCTCCTCCTCCTCGCGGCGAGTGGCCGGCTTCTTTCCGCTATACTTGTCATACAGCAGCGAGTAGCTTTCCGACACTTGCAGGTCGGGAATATTGTTAAGCAGCGTCAGGTTGATGGTGTCGCCCTCCACATCCACGTTGAAGTCGGGGATTATCTGCTGGCTGCGGCTTTCGTCGGCAATTCCCGTGACCGTGTTGCCCGGCTTGGGATTAAGCTGGCGTATCGCCTCCACCACCTTTTTCATCTTCTCGCTGTCGATGCCCAGTGCCGAAATTATTCTGTCGTAATGTTTTTTGATAAACGAGTCGAAATAACGGTCTATCACCTTGTAGGCCAGCAAGTGCGCCTCGTCGCCCTTCTTGCGTTCGAGTTGCAGCAGCAGGCAGTCGCGCAAGTCGGTCGCGCCCACACCTGCCGGGTCGAGGTCGCGCACCACTTGCAGCACCTCCTCCACCTCATGCTCGTCGATGTCGTTGCCAGTCTGGAACACTATGTCGTCGGTTATCGCGCTCACCTTGCGCTGCAAGTACCCGTTGTCGTCGATATTTCCTATTATATATTCGGCAATTATGCGCTGGCGGTCGGTCAAGTCGCGTTCGCCAATCTGCTGCATCAAGTAATCCACAAGCGACCCCTCGGCGATGACCACGGCGTTTGGAGCCTCGTCGTCGGCACTGCGGTTCGACACATTCATACGGTAATACGGGATGTCGTCCTCGTCCTTGTAGTCGGCATCCTGCATCTGTTCGGGCGTTTCGTTGAACACCTCCCCGTCCTCGTCCTTGTTGAGCATTTCGGTTTGCGGGTCTTCCGACACCTCAAGAGCCGGGTTGTCGTCCATTTCGCGGCGCACCTCCTCCTCGATTTCGCCACGGTTCATTTGCAGCAACGGCACAAGCAGCAATTGCAACGGCGACAATCGCTGCGTCAACTTCTGTTCTTGTGCCAAAGTCTGTTTACCTGCCATCGGCAATATTCTCCTTTTACAGGCAAAGATAGTGCAAGCCGAGCGCAAATGCAAATCATGCTCGCATGAATTTGCGATTTGCCGAGGCGCAGCCTGTCTTATCGAAAGATAGTGCAAGCCGAGCGCAAATGCAAATCATGCTTGCATTCTGGAACATTGCATTGCGACACTTATGAAAACAAATAAAGCTGCCATACCTGCGTACAGGCATGGCAGCTTGTATTCCTCTGCTTGCGCTTGCCATGGGATTATCTTCCTCCGCATTGCAAGCGAATTTCTCTTGTTTTGCTGTCTGCTCCAGACTTAGTTTTCAGCAGCAGGTTCAGCCACGGCGGCAGGCTCCACAGTGATATACTTGCGATTAGCCTTGGTGACAAAAACCACAGTACCGTCGATGAGGGCATACAGGGTGTGATCCTTGCCCATACCCACGTTTACACCCGGGTGGTGAACAGTACCGCGCTGACGCTTGATGATGTTTCCGGCCTTAACCTTTTGGCCACCGAAAATCTTAACTCCGAGTCGTTTGCTTTCCGACTCACGACCGTTCTTAGAACTACCTACACCTTTTTTATGTGCCATTTCTTTCTAATTTTTTGTTGGTTTGTGTGTGCCGTCTCTGTTTAAGCAACGACTTCCTTAATCAATACCTTTGTGAACAATTGGCGATGGCCGTTTTTGCGGCGATAGCCCTTGCGGCGCTTTTTCTTGAAGACGATGATATGTTCACCCTTGAGCATGGGGGTCAATACCTCGCATACTACCTTTGCACCGTCAACTGTGGGTGCGCCTACTTTTACGTTACCGTCGGCATCAACGAGCAACACGTTGCTGAATTCCACTGCGTCGCCCTCCTTGGTGTCGCCGAGGTACTGAACATACAAATACTTGCCTGCTTCGGCCTTGAATTGCTGTCCTTTGATTTCTACAATTGCGTACATCTGTATAAACTTTGTTATTTTTACAGGTTAAGTCCGTGAGGCGGACAGCTGGCAGGCTGCCACTTAATCGAGCCTATTCGGAACGAGCGCACAAAGTTAGCAATAATTCCCGTAACCGCAAAGCCCTACCGCAACTTTTTGCCACGCAGCACACAGTGCTTTCGCCAAATATGGCATTTTTTGCTGCAACGACATTTTTTTGACGGTTTTCCCACAGATTTTTCGTAACTTAGTGTGCTGAAAATACAATATTTTAACACAGTTTCAAAGTTGAACTTGTTTTATAATAAATAATATGAATATAGCTGAATTAAAACCAACGCTCATCTGGAGCATATTCGACCAAATCACCAAGGTTCCGCGCCCATCGAAGAAAGAGGGCAAGATACATGAGTTCCTTGTGAATTTCGCCAAAGAACACGGGTTGGCCTACAAGACCGACGCCGTGGGCAACGTGGCAATGTTCAAGCCGGCAACGCCCGGCTGCGAAAACGCCAAGCGCGTGGTGCTGCAAGGCCACATGGACATGGTGTGCGAGAAGAACAACGACGTGCAACACGACTTTGAGAACGACCCCATCGAGACTTACATCGACGGCGAGTGGGTCCGCGCACGAGGCACTACACTCGGTGCCGACAATGGCATAGGAATGGCCGCCGCGCTGGCAGTGCTGGTGAGCGACGACCTTGTACACGGCCCCATCGAGGCATTGTTCACCGTTGACGAAGAAACAGGCCTCACCGGAGCCAACAACCTTGGCGAAGGCATGATAGAGGGCGACATACTGCTCAACCTCGACTCGGAAGAGGATGGCGAAATATGCATAGGCTGCGCAGGCGGCATCGACACCACGGTCACCTTCCGCTACAAGCAGTCGCTTGCCCCCGAGCGTTTCCTGTATTTCAAGATTAACATCACCGGGCTACAAGGCGGCCACTCAGGTACCGACATCAACACGGGCCGCGCCTGCGCCAACAAGCTGCTTGCACGCTTCTTGTGGGACTTGTCGCAAGACTATGAAGTATCGCTCTCGTCGATTAACGGCGGCAACCTGCGCAACGCCATCGCCCGCGAGGCTCATGCCGTAGTGGGAATACACTGCGACCACAAGGAGGAACTCAGCATAAGGCTCAACCGCTACATAGCCGACATCGAGAACGAATACAAGCACATAGAGAAAGACATGGTGATAACCATCGAAAGCACCGACGTGCCAGAGCATTGCATCGACGCCGAAACAGCCCAGGCTCTTATCCGCTCGCTCTACTGCGCCCCACACGGAGTGGTGTCGATGAGCCACGACATACCGGGCTTGGTGGAAACTTCCACCAACCTTGCCTCAGTGAAGATGATGCCCGGCAACGAGATACTTGTCACCACCTCGCAACGCAGCTCGGTGGAGAGCCGCAAGCTCGACATCGCGCACCAAGTGGAGGCAGTGTTCCAGCTCGCAGGTGCCACCGTCACACACGGCGACGGCTATCCCGGCTGGGCTCCCAACATGGACTCGCAGATACTGCAAGTGGCCACATCGGCCTACGAGACGCTGTTCAACGCCACTCCACGCGCCACAGCCATACACGCCGGCCTTGAGTGCGGGTTGTTCCTTACCAATTACCCACACCTCGACATGATTTCGTTTGGCCCTACGCTGCGCGACGTGCATTCGCCCAAGGAGGCCATGCACATACCCGCCGTGCAAAAGTTCTGGGACTACCTGGCCAAGATTCTTGAAATGGTAGCACGTGGCTGATTGCAACCCACCACATAAAAGCGGCCTCGGAGGAATCGCGCAACTGCCTGCGAGCAGGCAAATCCGGCATCTCCGAGGCCGCTTTATATATAATATAGAGGACACATACCCCCTCGTTTTTAATGCACTTTACACATCTCCATGAATGAAACCAATACCATTTGTCATATCCCTGTTAGTGGCGGGCGCAGTGCTTGCCATAGTTGACTTGTGTACCCTGCCGACAGGCATCACCGACGAACCGGCCTGCGCACCGATAGACACCGTGTGGCCATATCCAACAGTGCTAACCATCGATGCCGACAGTGGAGGCAGCATATACGACAGCCTCGCCGCAGAGCTGGGCATCGAACCTGCCGCAATGAGGGCTGTGAGCAGCATCGAGGCCGGGCATTCGCACACGGCATTCATTTCACCCGGCTCGCCAGTGGTAAACCTCGAAGTGCCTATGTTCAAGGAACAGCTGCAACGGGCAGGGCTTGACGTGGATTCCCTTGCCCGCGCCATGCCCGACGCATTCAGCCGCCCGAGCCGCAGCCGCTATGCCGACCCGTTGCTGGCGCAACGTGCCATGTACCGTGCCGCATCGGCCGTCAACGACACGCTCGCCATGCTATGCACATACTGGGGGATGTACCAAATACGCGGCAGCAACTGGCGGCTGTGCGGGGCCGAATCGGTACGTGATTTCGTTGAAAAGATGAGCCAGTCGGAAGATATGCAGCACCGCCTATTTGCCAATTACATCAAAAACACAGGACTATACCGCCCACTGCAAGCACACGACTGGGCGGCCTTCGCACGCGCATACAACGGCGAGGGCTACGCACGACACGGCTATCACACACGCCTCGCCGCAGCCTACGCCCGTTACAGCCGCCGCGGCACACCCCAAAGCACAAGCAAATAAAACGGAAACGACCGCCATCAATCACCCAAAACGCCAACATTTTCGGCAGAACAACCAAAAGGGGGGGGGAACATGAATCCAAATTTTGCACATAAAAAACAGGATGCACATTTCGGCACATCCTGCTTTACTTAATAAGGTTGCGGAAAGACAGGGATTCGAACCCTGGATACAGTTACCTGTATAACGGTTTTCGAGACCGCCCCGTTCGGCCACTCCGGCATCTTTCCATTGCACTTTTGCAATTGCGAGTGCAAAGTTAATGCGTTTTTTCCAATAACGCAATAACTGTGGCAACTTTTTTTACCAAAATTCAAATTGGCTTACTTGCCGTCGCCGACCTTGCGTCGGAGCATATAGGCAAGCACTTCTTGCTGTATGCGCGAATGCAGCAGGCCGTTGGCGGCTATGAAGATTGCCGCAAATGCCACAAGCTGCGCCGCCAGCAAGGCAGCCGGCGAGGCCAGCACCTGCGGCAACAGCACCACTGGCGCAAGTGCCACAAGCGAAATGGCAACGTATGGCAACGGCTCGCGCAGCATTTGCCATGAAGAGAAACCCGTGGTAGATGCTGTGAGCCACACCGCGTATGCGTAATGCAACGCCGATGCCACGACCTGCCCGGCAACAAGCCACCATACGCCAAAGGGGATGGTAGCGACTATGGCCGCCACGGCCAGCACGTCCTTCACAGCCTCGGAATACACGAGCCGACGTGCAGCACCAAGTGCTATGATATGATTATTGTAAAGCGAGGTGAATACCACGAATATGCCACGCACCACAAGCATCTGGAAAAGCGGAACGGCAGCATCCCACTTGGTGCCGAACAGCAAGTGGAACAACGGCTGAGCCACTGCCGCAAGCAGCAGCATCGACGGCACGGTGACGTAGGCCGTGAACTTGTGGGTCTTCGACATCATGCGGCGGAACCGCACGGGGTCGTCCTGGCAGCCGCTCAGTATGGGCAGGAACGATGCAGCCACCACCTGCGAGAGCGACCCCACGCCCATCTTGCTCCATTTGTCGGCCTGCGTGTAGTAGCCGAGTTTCGACAGATTGTAATATGCCCCTATTATAAATGAATAAATATTCTGGAACAGTATGTTCAGAAACGATGCCGCCATTATGCCGGCCCCTACCGAGAATATGGAACGCAGCGACTCCATGCTGAAACGCCGCCGCGGCCACCAGTGCGACGTGGCCCACAGCAGCCCCGACTTTATGGCGGCAAGCACTATCGTCTGCCACACTATGGCCCATGCCCCCATTCCGGCAAATGCAAGCCATATACCTACGGCACCACTCGCCACAAGCCCCACGGTGTTGCTCACGGCAATCATCTTCACGTCCATGCGCTTGGTCAGGCGGTTGGTCTGCACTATGGCCGTGGCATTTATCACAAAGGCAAGAAACATCACCCTTGCAGGAGCCACGAGCCTGCCACCGGCATCAAACAGGCGGTCGATAAGCGGCGAACACAGCCACAGCACCACATATATGGCCACGCTCACCACCACATTGAAGTATAACACGGTGCAGTAATCGGTCTCGGTGGGCGACTTCTTCTGTATCAAGGCGTTGGAAAAGCCGCTATCAACAAACAGCGTGGCAAACGCTTGGAACACAAGCACTGCGCCCACAAGCCCGAACTCCTCGGGAGTGAGCAGGTTGGCAAGCACTATGCCGGTAACGGCATACAGCACCTGCGACGACAGTTTGTCGATGGTGTTCCACTTCAGCGTCCGCGCCGTTTTCAGTTTCAAGTTCTCCTCTTCCATACTGCAAAGATAGTGCAAATCGAGGGCATAACATCAAGCTCGCTTGAATGTTGTGCCGAGATGCCGCCTATTTTAATGAAAGATAGTGCAAGTTGAGCGCAATGGCAAAAAAACAGCTTGCTGATTTTTTTTGTCCATTGCCGAAACGCCGCCTATTTTATGGAAAGATAGTGCAAGTTGAGCGCAATGGCAAAAAAACAGCTTGCTGATTTTTTTGTCCATTGCAGAAACGCCCCCATTTTGCCGAAGATGGGGCAGAGCCCGATTGGTTGTTGCATTTTTCCACAAATATATCACTTTTTGCATATTAGCCGCCGCATACGTCACATTTATGTTATTTTTGCAAGGGCAAATCAGCTATCATATATGTAAAACATGAAATCACAACTACTTATAACAATCTTGCTGGCAACAGCCGCCCTCACGTCGTGCGAACTCATCGACTACCACCCTTACGATGTCCGCATCACAGGGCCGACCGACGTGAATGCCACAAACATAGCGCGCATCGAGGCAGCCTGCCGCGGCAAGCAGCAAGTGCGCGTGGCGGTAATCGGCGACAGCCATCGATGGTACGACGAGTTGAAACTCTTCGTGAAAGCCGTGAACGCCCGTGGCGGCATCGACTTCGTGATACACGACGGCGACCTCAGCGAATATGGCTACACGCAAGAATTCCTGTGGACGCGCGACTACCTCGACGAGCTGAGCGTGCCTTACGTTGCACTCATCGGCAACCACGACTGCCTCGGCACAGGCCGTAACACCTACCGCGCAGTGTTTGGCGATGCCGACTTCGCTTTCGTGGCCGGGCGCGTGAAATTTGTGTGCCTCAACACCAATGCGCTCGAATACGATTACTCCGACCCTATCCCCGACTTCAACTTCATCGCCTCGCAGATTACAAGCCAGGCCGGTGAATTTGACTGCACCGTGGGCGTGATGCACGCCCGTCCCGGCGACGACGTGTTCAACAACAACGTGGCCACAGTGTTCCACGAATATATGCTGCGGCTGCCGCAACTGGCCTGCTGCATCAACGGGCACGGCCACTCGATGAGGCACGACGACCTAATGGGCGACGGGGTTATTTACCACCAGACCGGCTCGCTCAACGACCGCGCCTATATGCTGTTCACATTCAATAACGACGGAACCTACAGCTATGAAGAAGTCGCTTTTTAACAATGCCTGCCTGAAAATCGTCGGCCTGCTGCTATGCCTCATCGGCACGGCATTCACGGCAAGCGCAGGCAGCACCGTGACAGATTTCGACACAATTCCCTCCGACAGCCTCAAGCGGCTGCGTCGCTACGAGCAGCGGCTAAGCAGGCTGCAAGCGCACTGGCAACGGCTCATCCCGTCATACGGCAAGGTGCAATATGCCGGCAACATGGGTCTCATATCGGTGGGCGGAGGCTGGGCATACGGGAAAAACCGCCAGTGGGAGACCGACCTGCTGATAGGCTTTCTGCCCAAGTACAAGTCGGACGCGGCAAAAGCCACATTGACGCTGAAACAGAACTTCATGCCGTGGCGGTGGCACACGGGCGAGCATATATTCATCGAGCCGCTTGCCTGCGGGCTGTACTTCAACACCGTGCTGCACAACGACTTCTGGGTGCGGCAGCCCGACCGTTACCCCAAGGGGTACTACTGGTTCTCCACGCGCATACGCACCAACATCTACATAGGCCAGCGCATCACGTTCAAAATTCCACCCCACAAGCGTTTCTTTACCAAGGCCATAACTGCCTTTTATGAAATAAGCACCTGCGACTATTATATACTTAGCCACGTGGGCAACAGCGGCTACCCCCTGCGCGACCTCATAAGCCTCTCCTTCGGACTCAAAATGCAATTGTTTTAGATATTTCCACGTCGGCCTTCCGCATCACAGTTCCAGCAGGCACTGTGCCTGCCACCGAAAGCCTGACGGTACGCACGGGCGGCGACACAAGCTTGGCGACAAGCGGGGCGGCAATGCGCCCTTTCACTTTCAGGCGGCACAGCGTCATGCCGTGGCAGCTTGCTCCCGTCTCGCCATTTAAGGCAAACGATAACGAGGCATCGTCTGCAAACGCCCTCCATACCACCCGAGCAGGCACGGCAGCCACCGGAGCCAGTTCTATTGGATATGTGAGCAATTCCACATCTACCACACCGGCCTGTTGCTCCCGCGAAATGTCGAGCAGCCGCCCGTCGGACGTGGCGGCATACGCATCAACCGACGACAAATGGAACAGCCTGCAGTAAGCTGCATCGCTGCGGGAATAAGTACGCCCCGACCGCATCAGCACCGTTGCCCCACCCTCGTCAGCACCAGAAAGCAGCCACAGCTCCCCTTCGGCATCGTTCCATGCCATTCCGCCCGACAGGGCGGCAGTCCCATGCCACACCACAGCCACGGTGTAACGGCTCACACGGCACACGTCGCCACGCACGGTGGCAAAATACACCGCCTCGCCGCCTGCCACAGGTGCCACACGCCTGTCGATGGCAAGGCGCGACACCACCACGGCCGGCGAATACTGCGAAGTGGCCACACGGTAGGGCATGGCATACGTGCCATCGTCGGCAAACAGGTAGAGCGGAGTGCCAATGTTGTCGTTTGAATGATAATCGGCGGCTGCAATGGCGCGTATGGTGCTGCCGCACACGTCATGCACCCGCGCCACGGCCAACGGGCTGCCCTGTTCATATTCCACCACCTGCCCGTCGGCAGGCTCCGTGGCCGACACCGGCAATGGCACAGGCAGCGAGTCGCCACCCGTGTCCTCAAGTTGCAACGACTGCAAGCCCTCTTCGGCATAGCAGGCAAGCTCACGCCCCGGCACGCTGTGCAGCGGCACGGTTATGCGCCGGGTGGTGCCTCCGGCGGCAGGCAGCACCGATATGGTCATCGACACCGCACGTGGGTCGGGATAAGACAACAGCGCGTTAAGCCCTTCGGGAATAAACGACGAAACGCCCTGCCACACGGTCACTGCCGTCACGGCAGCCCCAGTCTTTATGCTCGCCTCGGCCACTATGCGGCAAGTACCCTCGGTCAATTCCCCTTGCCAAAACTGCGACGGCTGCCACGGGTTGACGAGAACCGTCTGCCCACTTGCGGCAAACAACCGGTGGTTGTGGCAGCAAAACGCCGTGTGGCAATACCGACGCACCGACGCGGCAACGCACCGCTCCACAACGGCGGCATCGACGGTATCGCCCCCTGCGATGACAATCTCGTAACGATGCACCCCGGCAGGCAAGTCGGTGGCATTGGCCGACGGCTGGCAGTTGACAGCATTCACCCGGCCTTCGCGCAATGCAGCCAGGTCGTAAATACTCGCCGCCACACGCCATCTTTCCGACGCAAGCAGCCGTGATAGCAATGCCGTGCCGTCGGCGGCAGGGAACTCATATCCCATGCTGTAAGCGACAGTTCCACCAGTGGTGGAGCGCACGCAGGTGTAATCCACAAGCGATGAATAATCCACTGGGTCGATTTCGTCGCACACCAATATGTCAACCGACTTCACAAGGCGGTCGCAAGCAGCGGCAGTTCCCTCTTCCACCACGACCGACACCCTGTAGCCCTGCACCTGCGCCGTGGCTGTATTAACGCCTGTAAACGCACTGCCATCGGTGGCGGCAGTTGCCACTGTAGCCATCGACTGTATTCCGTTGCCTATGAGCAACGGTGCCGACACCCACAGGTAACTGTCGTCCCACAGCCTCACCGCATACCGTGCCAGCACAGGTTGCAGCAAATAGCCCTCGACGGCGGCGCAGCGGCGCAACCTCTCGTAGGCATCTGCTGCATTGGCCGAGATGCGTTCCACATCGGCAGTGGGCAACGGACGTTGCCAGTGGGTTACTGGATTGTCAAACTCACTGGCCGCCACCACATCGCTAAACGTGTGCCGCCCCGAGGGTGAAAGCAGCAACCGCGGCACCATGCCCGAAGTATCGACTTGCGAATACGCGCCAGCCGAGGCATCATACTGCACCACCACATTCCCACTTGCCGTGGCGGCCACCACAAAATCGCCCACCGCCGCCACAGCACCAATTTCGGCTGTGGCCACGGCTATGACCGTGCCGCGTGGCGATTCGGTTCCATCGTCGGCCACCGTGCCATGCCAATACAGCGTGTTGCCTGCGGCACTTATCAAGTGCCTGCCACCTGCCACATAGTGCATAGCCACAAGGCGTTCACTGGCCGCAAGCTCACCCACCTCCATGCATCGCCCCACGGCGGCCACCGCATCGCGCCTTTCACGCAAATTAACCATACGTTCGCACTCCCCTGCCACGGCGTTCTCGCCATCGACATAGTTTCGCAAACCTGCAAATTTAACCTCAATCCTGTTATTGCCGTTTTTCATGTTTTTTTCCGTCAAATTTAATCGACTGCCCACCGCACTTTGGCAACCAAAAATGCCTTCCCGCCAATCATGCAAACCGCCCAGCAAGCATAACAAATTATAAGACAAACACTTAAACTTTAGCCGCAGACAGAAAGAAAATTTTATTTAATTTTTTCTTTGCAAATATTAAAATAATACCTAAATTTGGAACACAGATGATTCTAATTCTGAAATATATATGTTTTTATAGATTGTAGATTAAATGAAAGCCGGCGCTGTGAAGCACCGGCTTTTGTTTCACTCCACCCAACTGTGATAAGCTAATAACCGACAAAAAACGCAATGCCCGACATTAGTGCCAGGCATTGCATTATATATATCATCTCTCTACCAAGCGCAACCGTGGTTACAGGCGGTCGTATGGGAGCATGGCAAGCATCTGCGCCATCTTTTTCACCCCGTCGCCGAGCGGTTTTGCCGCCATCGAGCGCAACATGAAGTTCAGCTCCACTTGGAATTCCACCTCCAACGAGGTCTCGCCCGCGCCGGCCTCGGCAAGGTTGATTACAGCCTTGAACGGCAATGGAAACTGCTGCGCCTCCATCACTATGCGTGTCGGCTCGGCCTTTTCGGTAATCTTCAGCAGCACTTTCCCCACGGGATTGGCGTTGAAAGCTATCGAGTCGCTCGAAAACTCCACGTCGTTGAGCCTCGCCTTCATGTCGGCAGGTATATTCTCATTCTCAAGCAGCGGCTTGAAACATTCGGGATTCGACAACTTGCCATACACGGTGGAAATGTCGTAATGCACGGTTTCGGTGTTGCTCTTGTAACTGTCCATATCAGTCGGTATGCGTGTGCTATCAAGGGGTTACTCCACTGTGGGTTCTTCGGTGATTTTCGACGGAACCCAGTTGGCCGGGTCACGACGCCACTCCTTCAGCGTCTCCACGTCGCTGTCCTTTATATAATTGGTGGCAAGTGCCACTTCCACCATGGCATTGTAGTTGCTTATGGTGTGCAGCTCTATGCCGGCTTCGCGGAACTTCTTCACCGACACCGGGAACTCGTAGGTGAATATGGCAGCCATGCCCACCACCTCGCAACCCACGTTGCGAATGGCCTCGCAAGCCTTCAGGCTGCTGCCGCCGGTCGAGATAAGGTCTTCGATCACCACCACGCGCTGCCCGGCCTTGAGGTTGCCCTCTATAAGGTTCTCAAGCCCGTGATCCTTGGGATTGGAACGCACATACACGTATGGCAGCCCCAGCGTGTCGGCCACCAACGCGCCTTGTGCTATGGCACCCGTGGCCACGCCCGCTATCACATCAACATCTTTGAATTTTTCAAGTATTATGCGGCACAATTCCACTTTTATGAAATTGCGTATGTCGGGATACGACAACGTCTTGCGGTTGTCGGTATATATAGGTGAATTCCACCCCGAGGCCCATGTGAAAGGATTTTCGGGTTGCAGAATGATAGCACTGATATTCAGCAATTTTTCGGCTAAGATGTGATCGACTTTTTCCATTTTTAAATTATGATATGTAGTTAATTGGTTTCACGCTGCAAAAGTACAACATTAATTGCATATCTCGGAACAATCGGTGTTATATTTTATGCATATTTCTCCACGGCACGAAAAAATCAGGGCCAAACTATTTGAAATATGCGCCTTTTGTAGTAACTTGCATAAAAATAAAAAAATGACACGACTGAAAATAGGCGACGAATGGTGGACTGCCCCGGCCGAAGGCGAAAACGGGGCTTTGGTGATGGTGACAGGGCGCAAGGGCGTTGAACCGGTAATTGAATCGGGGCGTTTCAACGACCGCGTGGAAGTCACCTGGAAATATGGCACGGCAGGCATGCCCGGCGATGAAACGGCACGGCTGATGGAACAGGTTGACAACGCGCTGCGCGAGGAGTTTGGCCGCGACGCAGTGGCCGTGCTCACGGGGATATACACCGGCGAGGGCCAGCGCAACTGGGTATTCTACGTCAGCAGCCTGCAATCGTTCCGATACCGTTTCAACCACGCGCTCGAACCATTCGAGACGCTGCCGCTCGAAATATACGCCGAACACGACCCCGAGTGGGCCGAGTACCGCGAAATGCGCAGCCTCACCGAAATTGCCGACGGAGAATGACCGCCACTTGCGGGCTTGCTTGGGCAAGCCTGCAAGTGGCAGCTGAGAGATACCAACTTTATTGTCAAACCCTTAAAACAGTGCATTATGAACCAACTGTGGCTTTGGATAGTTATCTCTTTGGTAATAGGGATAATATCGGCATTTGTATTCACAAGTGCAGTCAACCGAATGGCCGAAGTGCCCGAAGACACCACCGACAATGCAGCCGGAATAAGCAAGTTGAGTAACATTGCATTGAACATGGTCGTCTTCAGCATCCTGTCATTCTTAATTGCATGGCTCATCATGGCGGTGCTGCAACGCGGCCCGTATGCCCTCACGTAGCACCCGCTCCATGACCCACACACAGTGTCCCGGCACCGCAGCGAGCGGTGCCGGGACTCTTATCATATATAATCCAATGCTGCAAAACGCAATTTGATTTGTTCTTTCGTATCTTTAACACGCACATCAATGATAAGCCGTTTTCGGGAATTTATAGAAATCTGCAATCTGTTTTTTTGCAATTTCTCTCAACTTGCGCTATCTTTGCATAAAACGTGCGATGCTATCCATTTGCATAAAAAGCACAAGTCGCAACCCCCAATTATAGTATCTCAGCGGTAATAATTGCACATAATCAAAGTTTTTACATTATGAGCACCTTATTAGACATCATTAAAAATTATTTTGAAAATACTCCAACAGACATTCTAAAGAATGATTTCAATAATCGAGAACATCTTAATGACATAGGACCAGATGTCATTGAATACGCCACATCTATACGGGAATTCTTAAACAATGAAACCATAATTGCCGAATCGGGCAATGTAAGTGTACATGAATTAGAAATATCCAATTATCATACTACCGAAGAAATTGATACCGACTCTTTATATTATTTAGCAGCATGACTTTATGGAAAAAGCAGCATTTAAATTAGATACATACCAATTTAAAAAAGCGTCTATCGATTTTAACATTCCCAATAATACCGAGTTGGATATATCATTCAACCCGAAAGGTACTTTTTATCAAAAAGAAAATCGATACGAGCTATCATTTGACACAATAATCAGATGCAAGGAAACAGGCACAGAAGTCATCAATATTTCATGTGTGGCATATTTTTCATTTAACACAGCTGTTTCGTTAAATGAAATTCCCAATTTTTTTTATCCTAACAGCCTTGCCATATTGTTTCCATACATAAGGGCTTTCGTCAGTACAATTTCACTTCAAGCAAACACACAACCGATATTACTACCCACTATAAACCTAATAGGACTCACTGACGAACTGCGCTATAATACAGTCGCAAAATGAAATATATAACGATATACCAAACCTTGGAGGACAGGCAAAACGACGACGCAGTCAAAAGACATGGCCCCTACTTCTGTTCTATATATAAAACCGATGGAAAACTAAAAACAGGTTCAACCGAACCTTGGCTTGGAGAAGGCTATTACTTTTGGGATTCTCGGTTAGACGATGCCAAATGGTGGGGAGAAACCATTTACACAAATTACGGCAAAGGGTATATTATATGCAGCACTTCATTCGACCTGCACTCTCCACTCCTTTTCGATATGGTGGGAGACTTGTCAGCTTTTGACGACTTTATTGAATGTGCCAAGTATATCAAGCAGAAACAGCAATTATCTAAAATAAGTTTCTCATACGTTCTTGCATATCTAAAAGAATTGCCCGATTTCAAATACAAAGCTATTAGGGTGTGGCCAAGTCCCAAAACATTGCAAAGCACATTAATAAAATTTCCCAAAAACGACATCTCGCTAAAGCAATTGGGCAAAGTGCAAATATGCTTTTTCGACAAAACGCTACTCACGCAACCATTTGACATAATTTACAAGCACCAAATTGAAAACGATTTTACAAGCGACTTTGCAATCTGAATAAACATTGGCCAGCCTCATTACTTAAAGCGCAAAACCGCCATTCTTCCTCATTCCTAATTGAATATTTGTGTATGTTGCAAAAAAGTTGTTCCTTTGCAAGTCTTTTTGAAACAACATAATCAAGGATGATTGTAATAAGCAAAGTCAATGAGTTGGAGAAGGCTGTCGAGGCCTTCCGCATCGAGGGCAAGTCGATAGGGCTTGTTCCCACAATGGGCGCATTGCACCAGGGCCACCTGTCGCTCGTGGAACGATGCCGCCGGGAAAACGACGTGGTAGTGGTGAGCGTTTTCGTCAACCCCACCCAATTCAACAACAAAGAAGACCTGCGCACATATCCGCGCACTGAAGATGCCGACAAGTCACTGCTCGCCGGGGCAGGCTGCGACATAGTGTTCATGCCCACCGTCGAGGAAGTATATCCCGAACCCGACACACGCGTGTTCGACCTTGGCCTGGTGGCCGAGGTGATGGAAGGTGCCATGCGGCCCGGCCACTTCAACGGCGTGGCGCAAATCGTGAGCAAGCTGTTCATGATGGTAAAGCCCGACCGCGCCTACTTTGGCGAAAAAGACTTCCAGCAAATAGCCGTGATAAGGCAAATGGTGAAAACCGAGGGGTTCAAGCTGCAAATCGTGGCCTGCCCCATAGTGCGCGAGGCCGACGGGCTGGCACTCAGCAGCCGCAACGTGCGCCTCTCGCCCGAGGCCAGGCAGACGGCCCCGGCCATATACCGCACCCTGCAAGAAAGCCTTGACTACGCAAAAAGCCACACCGTGGCCGAAACGCAGAAGTTCGTCACCGACCGCATAAACTCATTCCCCGAAATGGAAGTAGAATATTACCAAATAGTGGACGGCACCACGCTGATGCCCGTGACCGGCTGGGACGAAAGCAATTACATAGTGGGATGCGTTACCGCCTACTGCGGCGGCGTGCGGCTAATCGACAACATAGCATATAAAAAATAACGAAACCGCCTGCAAAAGCAATGCTTATACAAGTTCTGAAATCCAAGATACACCGCGTGACCGTGACCGAGGCCAACCTCAACTACATAGGCAGCATTACCATCGACCAGGACTTAATCGATGCCGCCGGAATAATCGCGGGCGAGCGCGTGTTCATAGTAGATAACAACAACGGCGAGCGGTTAGACACATACGTGATAGCAGGCGAGCGAGGCTCGGGCGTGGTGTGCCTCAACGGCGCGGCGGCACGGAAGGTGCAGCCGGGCGACATCGTGATAATAATGGCATACGCAATGATGACACCCGACGAGGCCCGCGACTTCAAGCCGTCGATTATATTCCCCGAAACAGGCACCAACCGGCTGCCACGATAAGTAAGGAGAAATTTCACACACACCCTCATTAAATAAAACAGAATAATGTTTGAAAGTTTAAGCGAAAGACTCGAACGGTCGTTTAAGATACTAAAAGGCGAAGGCAAGATTACCGAAATCAACGTGGCCGAGACGCTCAAAGACGTGCGCCGCGCCCTAATCGATGCCGATGTCAACTACAAGGTGGCAAAGCAATTTGTCGATACAGTGAAGGCAAAGGCCCTGGGCCAAAACGTAATTAACTCCCTGAAGCCCAAAGAGCTGATGGTAAAAATCGTCCACGACGAGCTCACACAGCTCATGGGCGGCGAACAGGCCGAGTTCAAAATCGAGGGCAAGCCTGCAATAATCCTAATGTCGGGGTTGCAAGGCTCGGGAAAGACCACATTCTCGGGAAAGCTGGCACGCAAGCTCAAGAGCGAGCGTGGCAAGCGTCCGCTGCTCGTGGCCTGCGACGTTTACCGCCCAGCCGCAATAGAACAGCTTAAAGTGCTCGCCCAGCAAATCGACGTGCCGGTGTTCACCGAACCCAATTGCAACAACCCCGTGAAGATTGCCACCGACGCCATCGCCGAGGCACGCAAGATGAACTACGACTTGGTAATCATCGACACCGCCGGCCGCCTTGCCGTCGATGAAAAGATGATGGACGAAATCGAGGCCATCAAGAAGGCCGTCAACCCCACCGAAACACTCTTCGTGGTCGATGCAATGACGGGGCAGGACGCAGTGAACACCGCCAAGGAGTTCAACGACCGCCTCGACTTCGACGGAGTGGTGCTCACCAAGCTCGACGGCGACACGCGCGGCGGTGCAGCCCTTTCCATACGCACAGTGGTCGATAAGCCAATCAAGTTTGTCGGCACGGGCGAAAAGCTCGAAGCAATCGACCCGTTCCGCCCCGCCGGAATGGCCGACCGCATACTGGGCATGGGCGACATAGTGTCGTTCGTGGAACGTATGCAGCAAAACTACGACGAGGAGGAGGCCCGCAAGCTGCAAGCCAAGATAGCCAAGAACAAATTCGACTTCAACGACTTCATGAACCAGATAGCCCAAATAAAGAAAATGGGCAACCTGAAGGACTTGGCATCGATGATTCCGGGCGTGGGCAAGGCCCTGAAGGACGTGGAAATTGACGACAACGCCTTCAAGGGAATCGAGGCCATAATCAACTCAATGACCCCCTACGAGCGCGAGCATCCCGAAATAATCAACGGCAGCCGCCGCCAGCGCATAGCCGCCGGTAGCGGAACGTCGCTGCAAGAGGTGAACCGCCTGCTCAAGCAATTCGAGGAGACGCGCAAGATGATGCGCCAAGTCACCACCATGGGCAACCCGCTCAAGGCCATGCGCGCAATGAAGAAGAAACGCCGCTAAGCAGCCGCCTTAAAAACAGAAAAGCTTTTATACATACAATGAATGTACGCAACCAAAATGCTCGGCATTTTCACAACTTGCGTACATTCATTGTTTTTTGTATCGGTTTTCGAGACCGCTTTTATGGTGCGGTTTGTAGATGTGTGTACATCGTCTCGGTGACAGCGGCCTTGCAGCACACATTTCTGACCGATTGCGTATGTCCTTAAAAAACACTTTTGCCAGTCTCGGTAAAAAACACTACTTTTGCAAGCAAACCAAAGCCCTTAAAATTATGACACTCATCGACGGAAAAGCTATAGCTGCACAAATCAAGCAAGAAATAGCAGAAGAAGTTAACGAAATAGTGGCTCGCGGAGGGAAACGCCCGCACCTTGCCGCAATACTGGTGGGACACGACGGCGGCAGCGAAACCTACGTTGCCCACAAGGTGAAAGCCTGCGAGCAATGCGGTTTCAAGTCAACGCTCATACGTTTCGAGGACGACGTGACCGAAGAACGGTTGCTCGAAACCATAGCCGAACTTAACGCCAACGACGACATCGACGGGTTCATCGTGCAACTGCCGTTGCCCAAGCACATCCACGAGCAGAAAGTGATTGAGGCCATCGACTACCGCAAAGACGTTGACGGGTTCCACCCAATCAACGTGGGGCGCATGTCGATAGGGCTGCCATGCTATCTATCGGCCACTCCAGCCGGGATAATAGAACTGCTACGCCGCTACGAAATCCCCACCAAGGGTGCTGAATGCGTGGTGCTGGGCCGCAGCAACATCGTGGGCAAGCCCGTGGCCGCGCTCATGATGCAAAAGTCTTACCCGGGCAATGCCACCGTGACGGTGTGCCACAGCGCATCGAAGGATATTGCCGAAACTTGCCGCCGCGCCGACATCATCATCGCGGCACTGGGCCAGCCCGGATTTGTCACCGCCGACATGGTGAAACCTGGCGCGGTGATTATCGACGTAGGCACCACGCGCGTGCCATCCACCGCCACCAAGAGCGGCTGGAAGCTTAAAGGCGACGTTGACTTCGACAACGTGGCACCGAAGTGCTCCTACATCACCCCTGTTCCCGGAGGCGTAGGCCCCATGACCATCTGCTCGCTCATGCGCAACACCCTGCTTGCAGCCAAACGCGCCATCTACACATTGTAACCACAGATACCCGAGCATATAGGGGCGCCCATGCACCTATATGCTCTTTTCGTTTCCGCAATCCACCATGCCACAGCTACTCTCCATTCTGCTTGTATCGCTGCTCGGGCTTGTCGGCCTGCCCGACGAGGAAATCGAGTTACTTTTCGTGGGCGATGCCATGCAGCACCAGCCGCAAATCAACGCCGCCACCCGTGCCGACGGCTCGCTCGACTACTCGCAATGCTTCACCATGATAGAAGGCGACATCTCCGCCGCCGACTACGCCGTAGCCAACCTCGAAGTGCCGCTTGCCGGTAAACCATATGCAGGCTACCCGGTGTTCAGCGGCCCCGACGAGTTTGCCAGGCAACTGAAAAATTCAGGGTTCGACCTGCTGCTCACGGCCAATAACCACTGCCTCGACCGAGGCAGCCGCGGCCTGAGGCGCACCATCGCCACGCTCGCCAGCATGGGGATACCGAGCATAGGCACTTACAACTCCGCCGCCCACCGCGACTCGGTGATGCCGTTCATAACAGGCATAAAAGGCCGCCGCATAGCCGTGCTGACCTACACATACGGCACCAACGGGATGCCCGTGCGCGACGGCATAGTAGTTGACCACATCGACCGCGCCGCAATGCACCGCGACATAGCCCAGGCACGCCGCAACGGCGCACAAGTGATATGCGTGTGCCTGCACTGGGGCATCGAATACCGCCGCACGCCCGACAAAGCACAGGAGGAACTTGCCGATTTCCTCATAGACGAAGGGGTTGACTTGATAATAGGAAGCCACCCACACGTGGTGCAGCCCTTCGAGATACGCTACAGCCCGCGCCACGGCAAGAACGTGGCAATAGCATACTCGCTGGGCAACTTCATCTCAAACCAAAACGACATCGACAGCCGCGGCGGCGCAATGGCGGTGGTGAAAGTGAAACTGCGCAACGGCCGCCCGTGCGACGTGCAGATGGGATACAAGCTGCTTTTCTGCCAAAAGCCGCGCCGCGGCATGGCCGGCGACAACTACCGCCTCATACCGGCATCGCTGCGCGACTCGGTAAGGGCCGACCAGCTGCCCGAGTTCGACCGTTTCGTGCAGCGCACTCGCGCCCTGCTTTCCCGGCACAACAGCACGGGAGTGGAGGAGCTGCAATAGCCCTCGCACTACACGCAAGCGACAAGAACAAGTGTTAAAATCGCACCAATTACACCCGTTATTTCATTAAAAATATCGTAAACCCACACGGCAAGCAACTCAAATCAAAAGAAAATCACTATCTTTGCAATTAGATACCCATGCCACGCTTTGAGGCACAGGGCAAAACAACAACGCATTTAATCGATTTTTAGAATATACAGGAGAACCTCGTTATGGACGTAAGCAAAGTGTTATTCATCTCTCAGGGAATAGAACCATACCTGCCAAAAGACGAAATCTCGGCCGTTGGGCACGACCTGCCACAAGGCATCCAAGAAAAAGGGATTGAAGTAAGGTCGTTCATGCCAAAGTATGGTTGTATCAACGAGCGGCGTAACCAGCTTCACGAAGTGATACGCCTTTCGGGAATGAACCTGATAATCGACGACACCGACCACCCACTCATCATCAAGGTGGCCACGATGCTGCCGTCGAGGATGCAAGTTTACTTCATTTATAACGAAGACTACTTCCAGCACAACCTCGTAAAGGAATTAGAAACCGAGACTTCGCCCGAGGACAACGACGAACGGTCGATGTTCTTCGTGCGCGGCACACTCGAAACAGTCAAGAAATTGCGCTGGATACCCAGCATAATCCACTGCCACGGCTGGATAACGGCTCTCACCGCAATCTACATAAAACATATATACAACGACGACCCGGTGTTCAGAAACGCCAAAGTGGTACTCTCGCTCTACGACGACGAGACTCTTGCAATGCCGCTTAACAGCCGCCTTGCCGAAAAGATGGAGATGGACGGAATACCCAATGCCGACCTCGCAGGCATCGAGGGCAAGGAAGTGGGCTACACCGACCTGATGCGGCTTGCAATAGCCAATGCCGACGGCGTGATACAACACGGCAAGAATGTCAGCCCCGAGCTAATCGACTTCGCCAAGGAGCAAGGCATACCATTCCTCCCCTACGAAGAACGGGAAAACTACATCGATGCCTACGCCGACTTCTACAAGTCGCTGTAACCTCAAGCACTCTGGGCCGACGGAACAGTTTCATACAACAGACACTACGCAAAATGAGAAAAATTCTTTTGCCCATCGCGGCTGCAATCATATTGTTTGCCATACAATCATGCACCGAGTCGGGTTTCGGATCTTCGCTCATTCCCACCCGCACACAGGTGGTGAGCGATTCTTCTTTCAAAATATCGGGACGCACGGTGGAAAACAACACCTTGCCAGCACGTACGCTGACGCAGCTGCTGGGAACCATCAACGCCGACAATTACGGAACGCTCACTGCCGACTTCGTGTCGCAAATGATGCCGGCGTGGCCCATCGACACCAACTACATCGACGAAAACGGGATTGACAGCTGCTGTTTCATGCTGCGCCTGCCCATAGGCGGGTACACCGGCGACAGCGTTACGCCGATGCGCGCCACAGTTTACCGCCTCACCAAGCCGCTGCCCAGGCCAATCGACAGCTCGTTCGACCCTACCGGGTACTACGACAGTGCCTCGCCGCTCGGCTCCACTTCCTACACCGCCACTGCACTGCAATCCGACTCGCTTGCCGATGCACTCGACAAGACCGACTACCAATACCGCGAAATAAAGGTGAACGTGGACCGCAGCGTGGCAGTCGAGATTTTCCGCAAGTTCAAGGAAGACCCCGAAATATTCCGTGACCCGGCCACATTCCAGGAGTTCTTCCCGGGAATATACGCTACCACCACATTCGGCAACGGGCGCGTGGTGAACATCTACGACACCGAGTTCAAGGTATATTGCCGCCGCGAATTCCACGATGCCGACCTCGACACCACCATCTACGTTGACCGCAGCTATATGGCCTCGACCGAGGAAGTGCTGTCGAACAACAACGTGCGCCTGGACATAAGCGAAAGCGTCAGGCAAATGGTGGCCGACGGCGATGCCATAATACAAACCCCGGCAGCATACGATGTGGAACTTAACCTGCCGGTGCAGGAAATCCTCGACCGTTTCAAGAACGACACCGACGCGCAGACGGTATTCAACAGCGTGAGCTTAGAAATCCCGGCCGTGGAACTTGTGAACAGCCGCAGCATAGCACCACCCGAATACTTGCTGCTCATTCCGGCCGACCGGAAGAACAAGTTCCTATCCGAAACCAACGTGCCCGACAACGTGACTTCGTTCTACGCCCAATACGATGCCACCAACGGCTGCTACACGTTCTCCGAGATGCGCCAATACTTCCTGAAACTGCTCAATGAAAAAGGCGGCATAGCCGAACCGGAAGACTGCCTGTTCTCGCTCACGCCCATCGACGTGCTGTTCGACGAGAGCAGCTCCTCGACCGGATACAACTACACCAACTACTACTATTACTTGTATTACGGTTACTTCCCGTCAAGCAGCAGCTCGGCATCCTCGCCCATCGAGGTACTCCCGGCCATGGAAAGGCCATCAATTGTTAAACTCGACCTCGAAAATGCAAATTTAAGGCTTTATTATAGTAGGTTATTTGAAAATAATTAGTATCTTTGCACTCGCATTGGAAACGGTGCGACACATCAAGCCGCAATAGCTCAGTTGGTAGAGCATTTCATTCGTAACGAAAAGGTCATGGGTTCGAGTCCCATTCGCGGCTCAGCAAGCGAGGCAGCCTCCAAAGCCGCCTCGCATTTTTTTAACCCCCGACCGACGATATGCTGCATGGCGGCGCGAAAGCCACGCGCACATTTATCGGCTACACTCACCTTTTAAGCACTTTATTTATGTCAAGAACAAACGACGAACTGCAAGGAATCACCCGGCTGGGCGACCAAAACACGGCATATAGCTACGACTATAACCCACAGGTGCTTGAGACTTTCCCCAACAAGCACCCCGAAAACGAATATCTTGTCACTTTCAATTGCCCGGAGTTCACGACGCTATGCCCCAAAACAGGCCAGCCCGACTTCGGCAAAATCATCATCAACTACATCCCGCGCGAGCGAATGGTGGAGAGCAAGAGCTTGAAACTCTACTTGTTCAGCTTCCGCAACCACGGCGACTTCCATGAAGATTGCATCAACATAATCATGAAAGACCTGGTGCGGCTCATGGACCCGCGATACATAGAGGTAACCGGCATATTCACCCCGCGCGGAGGCATCTCGATATACCCGTTTGCAAACTACGGCGATGCCGACCACCAAGACTTGGTGCGCCAACGCCTGCTCGCATCATTCCGCAACTCTTAAACGCACACTATGAACAAAGATTCCATAATAATACTGTCGGGCGGCATGGACTCAACCACCCTGCTGCACGAATATAGCGACCGCATAGCCATGGCAGTGACTTTCGACTATGGCGCCAACCACAACAGCCGCGAAATAGCCTGCGCAGCCGCCAACTGCTCAATGCTTGGCATACGCCACATAGTAATTCCTCTCGACTTCATGGGCCGGTACTTCCGCAGCTCGCTCCTGTCGGGGGCCGATGCCATTCCCGAAGGGCAATACGACGACGAGAATATGCGTTCGACCGTGGTACCGTTCCGCAACGGCATAATGCTTGCCATAGCCTGCGGACTGGCCGAGAGCCACGGCCTGCGCCACGTGATGATAGCCAACCACAGCGGCGACCATGCCATATACCCCGACTGCCGCGCACCGTTCATCGACGCAATGTCGCAAGCCATGCACGAAGGCACCTACGACGGCATCGACATATTCGCCCCTTACACCAACATTACAAAGGGCGAAATAGCCAAGCACGGCAAAGACTTGGGCATAGACTACTCCCTCACCTACTCGTGCTACAAGGGCGGTGAAAAGCATTGCGGACGCTGCGGCACCTGCGTGGAGCGCAAAGAAGCCCTCGCCTACGCCGGCATCCCCGACCCCACCAAATACGAAGAATAAAAATAATGAGGAATGAGGAGCCAGGAATTAAGAATGAGGAATTTCATCATGGCCCTATACACCAACCTCATCATTCCTAAACTCCTAATTCCTAATTCCTAAAAATTCCTAATTCCTAATTAAATAAAATGTACTACATAAAGAAAACACTCGAAATAGCCGCATGCCACAGCCTCACGCTAAGCTACCCCAGCAAATGCACCACCATGCACGGCCACAACTGGATAATCACGGTATATTGCCGCGCACGGGAGCTGAACGCCGACGGAATGGTATGCGATTTCACCCACATAAAGCAAGACATCATAGGCCGCCTCGACCACCGCAATCTCAACGAGGTGCTGCCATTCAACCCCACCGCCGAGAACATTGCCCGATGGATAGTAGATTCAATCCCC
This sequence comes from uncultured Muribaculaceae bacterium, assembly GCA_944320595.1. Lineage (GTDB taxonomy): Bacteria > Bacteroidota > Bacteroidia > Bacteroidales > Muribaculaceae > Avimuribaculum. Next base: position 41,800 of record CALUIB010000012.1, read on the forward strand.
CAATGCTACCGCGCCGACGTGCAAGAATCAACCAACAACACAGCCACCTACATCGAAGAAGAAGAATTAGAAATGAGGAATTTTTAATAATTAGGAATGTGGAATGATGGAGTATTGGTATGATTTATAAGATTATGATGAAATCCTTTATTCCTAACTCCCAATTATTCAAAATTCCACATTCCTCATTCCTAACTCCCTCATTCCTAATTATTGAAAATTCCTAATTATATAACGTGAAACGCATCAACGAAATATTCTACTCGCTGCAAGGCGAAGGATACAACACCGGCATGGCTGCCGTGTTCGTCCGCTTTTCGGGCTGCAACCTCCGGTGCCACTTCTGCGACACCGACCACCACAGCGGCACCGTGATGAGCGAACGCCAAATCATCGAGGCGATAATGCAGCACCCCCTTGCCCCGCTCGTGGTACTCACCGGCGGAGAACCCTCCCTGTTCATCGACCACGACTTTGTGGCACTTCTAAAACACTACACGGGCAAGCGCATAGCCATCGAGACCAACGGCACAAATCCGCTGCCCGACAACATCGACTGGGTGACACTCTCGCCCAAGGGTGCATACCAGGGCGGCGACACATTCCCTCTCCTAATCGACCGGTGCGACGAACTGAAAGTGGTTTACACCGGCCAACCGCTCGATGGTTACTTCAAAATTCAAGCCACGCACCGATTTCTGCAACCATGTTACTGCGCCGACCCCGAGCTGCGCAACGCCAACCTCCAAGCCACAATCCAAGCCGCCCTCGCCGACCCACGCTGGCGGCTCTCACTCCAAACCCACCGCCTGCTCGGCATCCGCTAATCCCCCCACCACACCACACAGCAATAACGCAGAGCCGTAGAGACGGCATACCATGCCGTCTCAAATAGTCGCATACAAGCTCTCACAACACAACAATGATACAGTCGTAGAGACGGCATACTATGCCGTCTCAAACAGCCGCACACAAGCTCTCCGCATACAATGACGCGGTCACCGAGACGGCATAGTATGCCGTCTCTACAAACAGCCACTTACAAGCTCACACAACACAACAATAATACAGTCTCAAACAGCCGCATACAAGCACCCACCACACAGCAATGAGGCGGTTAACGAACACCTCCATAATTACGGAATTCAGGAAAAACAAAAGGAGCTTGCACCAAATAAGGTGCAAGCCCCTCGCTCTCATTATAGTACTCTCTCGTAAGAAATATTAATATCCTGGGTTCTGGTCGGCACTGGTGAGTGCTTTATTCGAGCTGAACTCCATACGCGGCAGCGGAATGAGCTGGTTCTTAATCAAGTATTCATTCCATTGTCCATCTGATGCCTCGGCAACAGTTGCGCTCTCAATGTCCTCCTTGTCGCCGCTCACAGCCATGTCATACGGATACCAGAATTCGCGCCACGGCGACTGGTAGCTGTTGAGCTTGCCGTATATGTAGCAGCGGCGAGTTATACCGTCGTTGTTGTTGCGTTCAAGGATAGCCCTGCGCCAGTTGATACCGCGGCGACGAGTGTCAACAAAACCGTCAAACTCGGCCACAAGTTCAAAGAGGCGTTCATTGAAGATATATTCGCGCATTTCTTCCTTGCTCGTAGCATTCACTGCAAGCGGGTAAACACCGTCGCCGCCCGAAGAATTGCGAGCGCGGTCGAGTACCTGATTAACATAACCCTGCGCCGTGCCAAGGTTGCCAAGTTCGTTCTCCACATCGGCCATCAGCAGCAAGAAGTCGGCATAGCGGTAAACGTAGAGGTTGTTGTCGGCATAGCGGCCCGAGCAGTTCATTGTCATGTACTTGCCAAAGTATGGCCAATCGTCGATGTTCCATGCGTCGGGAGACTTGGTCTTGCAATATTGCTCATATACGATAGAGTCGAGTTCCTCGGGTTGAGGATTGGTAACATCGGCATACTTCTGCGTGTCGCTGTAGTCGATGGAATCCACAAATTGATACTCGGTGGTGACAATAGGCACCTTGATTGGCGGACGACCCGGACGAACAACAGAGTCAACCCAAGTGGTGTCCTGAACAAGTTTCCTTACTATCGGGTAAGATGCCATGATTTCGGCCGACGGAGCCTGATTGACATATTTCACCCACTTAGTCACGAAAGTTGCATCAAGGCGCGGGTCGTTCTGGTAAGTACCAGCAGCCCAGTTGTAGAATGCGTGGCTCGGTTGAGCGCGGCCCCAGGTTTCACCCGGCGAGCAGTTCTGCGGCGAGAAAGTCCAGTGCAGCGAGTTGTAGCCCACGTTTTCGGTGGTGTTCATCGTAGCGTCGATTACGAATATGAATTCCTTCGACAATTGCACACGCTGGCCGTTGAACAAGGTGTTGAAGTCGGGTTCAAGCTGGAACGGGTTGTGTTGGAATACCGAGTCGCCATAAGCCTTTGCCTTGAGGAAGTATTCCTGGCTCGACTTCATCTCGGGCCACGACTTTTTCAATTCGCCCTGTGCCCATGCGTCGGCACCGTAAGCCTTGCCGGCTGGATCTACGTAGCTGTCGGCAGCCCATGCGTTGCAACCCATCAGCCAGTACAGCTTGGCAAGGTAGGCCCATGCCGATGCCTTGCACGGAGCAGTGGGTGCACCCGATTCCGAACTCATCTCGTCGTCGAGGTCGCGGGCTGCGTCGGTCCAGTCTTGTATTATTTGGTCAAGTATAGCCTGACGCGATGCACGTGGTACGTCGGTGTTGTCCTTGTCGGTTGGTTCAAGGCGCAATGGCACACCGCCATAGAAAGTGTAGAGCTGGTAATAAAGTGCGCCGCGCAGGAACTTGGCCTGTGCCACCATGTTGGCCTTGCGGTCAAAGTTGGCACTGCGGTCGCTTTCGCAAGCCTCTATGAAGATGTTGCAGTTGGCGATAGCCTGGTAAACGGCACCCCACACAAGGTTGTTGAACTCGTTATCCACGGGTATCTGGCCGCTGACGTATTGCTGGCGGTTGTCCGAAGTGTTGTAGCTGGTCCAGCACAGGCCCGATGCCTCGGTATTGATTTCGGGCAGCAGCTGCGCAAACGAACCCTGCACGGCCATCAGTCCGTAAAGGCCGTTGAGAGCCATCTGTGCCGATTGCTCGCTCGAATACACGATTTCCTCATTGGTCGTGTACTTCGGGTCCTCGTCGAGGCAAGAGCTTAGCAGCAGCAAGCCCGACAGCAGGCATATTGATATTTTTTTCATTTTCATATTGGATATATATATTCAGGTTTGTTTAGAATGAAACATTAAGGCCGATGATGTAAGAACGGGTGTTCGGGTAAGAGCTCATGTCGATGCCCGGACGGGTGCCGTCGAATGCGAAGCTGTTAACTTCGGGGTCATAGCCAGAGTAGTCGGTGATGCAGAATGCGTTCTTAACCGATGCGTAAACGCTGATGTTGGTGAAACGTATCTTCTCGACTATCTTCTTGGGCAGCGTGTAGGCAAGTGTGATGTCGGAGCAACGGAAGAAGCTGCCATCCTCGATGTACTTGTCCATAACCACCTTCGGAGTAACCGACTGATAAGACGGAGTGGTGTTGCTGCGGTACTCGCCTATCCACGGGTTGTTGTCGCGGTACATGTCATAGAACACGTCCTTGTAAACCATCTGCGAAGAGTTCGACGGGAGGCCGAAGTAGCGGATGTTGGTGTTCAATATGTCGTTGCCGTAAACGCCGTTGAATGCCATCGACAGCGAGAAGTCCTTATAGCGGAACGAAGTCTGGATACCATAAGTGAACTTCGAGTTCGGGTTGCCGAGTATCACACGGTCCTTCTCGTTGATAACACCGTCTTTGTTCTGATCGACAAACTTCAAGTTGCCAGGTTCGAGCGTGTTAATCGACGACGAGTTGGTCACTTGCTGCAAGTACGGGTCGTTCTCTTGGATGATACCATCGGTTTCGTAGCCGTAGAACAAGCCCGGGGCTTCTCCCTCGATGAAGATGTTGGCCGAGCCGAAGTGGTCGCCGATGGTGTTACCGAGGTATGCCTTCCAGTTTTGGCCGGTACCCCATTCCTGCACGGGAAGACCGAGGTTGGTAATCTTCGGGTCGTTGAATGCGATGTTACCCGAGAGGTCCCAAGAGAAGTCCTTGGTGTCGATGATGTGGCCGGTGAGGCTTATTTCGATACCCTTGTTGCGCAAGCTACCTTGGTTGATGTACATATATTTGTAACCCGTCGATGGCGGAAGTTCCTTCTGAATGAGCAGGTCGTTGGTGGTCTTGTGATAGAGATCGACGCTACCCGTGATACGGTTCTTGAGGAACGCGAAGTCGAGACCCACGTTGTAAGAGCGAGTACGCTCCCACTTCAACCCGTCGTTAGGCAACTTGTCAACTACAAGGCCAATGAGCTTGTTACCGCTGGCATCGGCCGACTGCGACGGCTTGGTAGAACCATTGGGGGTATCGACGAATGCCGAAGCATAGCTTGAGAATGTGCTGTACGGGTCGATTGACTGAGAACCAGTTTCACCATAACCGGCACGAACCTTCAACTGGTTGAGCCATTGAACGTCGCGCATGAAGGTTTCCTGCGTCATGTTCCATGCCAATGTGGCAGCGGGGAAGTATGCCCAACGCTTGCCCTCGGCAAACTTGCTGGAACCGTCACCACGGATTGATGCGGTGAGCAGGTAGCGGCCATTGAGGAAGCTCAGGTTGGCACGAGCCAGGAACGAAAGCAGCTGGTAGTCGGCCTGCGTGGGTTGCTTAACCTCGGTGTTGCCGGCAACGTGCATACCGTTAAGACCGAAGTCGTATATCTGGAAGTCGTTGCCCACGGTAAGCGTGTTGAGCGAGCTGTAATCGTCGTAGGTGAGACCGGCAACTGCACTTATGTCAACGATGTCACGAACCTCGTAGTTGAACGAGAACACGTTTTCCACTGTGTAGTTGCTGCGGTTGAACTGCGTCTGCGTCAAGTAACCATTCTGTTTCGAACCTTCATACAGGGTGATGTCATACCAGCGGTCGCGGTTCTGCAATGCAATGTTACCACCGGCACGCAGGTTGTAGGTAAGGTACTTGCAGATGTTCCAAGTAAGGTCGAGAGAGCCGCGGAAAGTCTTTTCCGAAGTCTTGTCCTCGTAGTCGTCAACCCAAGTCCACACCGTTGCACGGTCGGCAAGGTTGGGAGTTTCTTGCTCCATTTCCTCCTGCGTCTTGACGTATGGTGCGCTGTACAGGGCCACGTTCGAAACCGAACCCGTTGCACCACCGGTGGTGTTACCACCCGACATCATGTCGTTCTCCTTCAACGAGCCGTTAAGCGAAACGGCCAATTTCACTGTCGGTGAAATGTCGGCGTTCAAGTTCACGCGCAAGTCGCCTTGGCGCAAGCCAGTGCCTTCAACCAAGCCTTCAACCTTCTTGTAAGAAGCCGAGGTGAAGTAGGTAATCTTGTCGTTACCACCGTTGACGGTGATGTTGTAGTTCTGCGACAGTGCCGTGCTGTAGATTTCACGTTGCCAGTCAACCTCGTTCAGCTTTCGCCAAACTTCGTCGTTCACGCGATACTGCTCGCCAATCTTGCGATACACCGAACCGCCGTCGAGATAATATTGGTAGAAGTCGTTCCAAACCAATTCTCCGGTTTTGTCATCAGTCTTTTGAAGCATCCAGTTGTCATACGTAGCTCCGTGCGCGATGTCGGGACCGCCATATATCATGCGTCCTTGAGCATACTCGGTGAGGTTCATCATGTCGAGCAGCTTGGATGCGTCGGCAATGGTGAAGTTGGCCGATGCACTTACCGACGTCTTGCCCGATTTGCCTCGCTTAGTGGTGATGAGAATTACACCGTTGGCACCGCGAGAACCGTAGATAGCCGTGGCCGATGCGTCCTTCAGCACCTCGATACTCTCGATGTCGGCGGGGTTGAGCGATGTCAACGGGTTAGTGGCAATCGAGAATGTACCATCGTTACCGGTGTTGGCAAATTCGCCGGCCGATGCTTGTGGGATATTGTCGATTACATACAACGGCTGGTTGTCGCCGCGCAACGAGTTGGCACCACGGATGGTAACCGACGATGCGGCACCCGGAGCCGACGACGATGCGCCTACCGACAGACCGGCAATCTTACCTTGCAGCAGGTTGTCGATACTGGTCACCTTGGCTGCGTCCTGGTCGCTGGGCTTCAGCTGCGACACCGCACCCGTCAAGTCGCGTTTCTTCACTGTTCCGTAACCCACTACCACGAGTTCCTCGAGTTCCTGGGCGTTCTCCTTCATGGTCACGTCGATTTTCGTCTGGTTCCCCACGGTTATCTCCTGCGGGCTCATGCCTACGAAACTGAACGTGAGCACCGATTCCTGCGACGGCACCTGTATGGTGTAATTGCCGTCGAAGTCGGTGGCGACGGCCTTGCTCGTGCCTTTCACCGTCACCGTCACTCCCGGCAGACCGAATTGGTCGCCGTCAACTACCGTACCCGTCACCGTGATCTGGGCATGGGCCGATGTGATTCCCATGAACAGCCCCAGCAACAGGATTAATCGTTTTAATAAATTCATGTTGTTGTTTTTAGGTTGTTTAAGAGGGGAGGCATCAAGGCTGCGGCAGCCGTGTCTTTGATGCCTCTCCCGTTAGGTTTGTTATTTTATCTCATCACTATCTTCACGGTGTGTTCCTCGCCGCCCTGCACCACACGCAGCAGGTAAACGCCGCGCGTGAGTCCGTCGGCCTCGACGGTGGTACGCTTGGCAGCAAGCGGCTGCGACAGCACGGTGCGCCCGTCAACGGCATACACTGCCAGCGTGGCAGGCTCAGCTGCGTCGGCAAGTGTCACGGTAATGTTGCCACCGTCCTGCACGGCCGAGAACAGCTCGGCGCGCTTGGTAGCGGCGATGTTGCGCACGCCGCTCGTCGGCTTCATGTCGATGTTAGTTATCACGGTGTCAACATTGGCCGAGATTACCTCGTTCTGCTGGCGTATCATGCTCTTGTGGTCATCCACGCGCAAGTCGTTGCCCATGTCGAAGTACATGGTGCCACGCAAGTCGTTGTCGATGATGAACTGCTGTTTCTCCCTCATGCGATCCATGCCGTCATAATAATAGGTAGTCCCACCGTATGTCCAGCTGTTCTGGCTCGGATCCCAAGTCTCGTCGGTCATGCCCCATTTCTCGAACAGATCTTTGTAGCCGCCAATGAGGCCCTTGTAATTAGAATTGCCGTACACAAGCACCGGGTAAGAGAGCAGCAATTTGTCGTCGGTAAAGCCCACGCCCTTGAATTGCTCATATACGCTCTCGTATGTGCCCATCGAGAGGTCCCAGTCATAAATCTGCATGGTGAAGTAGTCCACCTTGTCGAGCAGGCTCATGTCGAAACCCGCATAGCTGTAGGCATGCAGCGATACGGTGAACAGCTTGTCGGGGTACTCGGACATCACCTCGTCGGCCAGGCGGCCCACTATGTGGTTGTAGCGTGCCCAGTAATTACCCTCGACTGCCCATTCAAGGTCAACGTCGAGCCCGTCGAAGTCCTTCACAAGCTCCTTGGCCGATGCTATGAAACGGTCAAGGTTGGCATCGTCGTTAAGTACCTGTTTCCAGCCGCTGCTGGGCAGGCTCGATATGATGCCAAGGCGAATCTTCGCGCCCTCGTACCCGTCGTAGTAGCTGCGCATGATATTGGCCATCTCCTTGAGGCTCTGCCAGTCGCGGCCCACATTATCGGGGTCGTCGCCCTTGTAGTAAGCGCACAGGAATATGTTGTTCCAGTTGCCCACGTTCCACTGATACTCGGTGGTTGCATCGTTGGCAATCGAGCCAGAACGCTCGCCTGCGCCTCCACCGGCGCCCCACACCATAAACTCATCGAGCTTGCCGGCAAAGTCCTTGCCTATCGTCAAAGTAGCATTCCTGAAATTGGGCAAAGAGGTCATGTCCATGCCTTCGCCGCTGAGTTCCACCGTCTTGGTACCTATCCTGTCGTGTATTTTGGATTGGAAAGTTCCGCTTTCGTCATATTCACCGATACCTATCTTTATGGGGTTGAAATAACGTCCGGTGATGTCGCCTCTCGTGGGAGTGATATACACTCCTACATATTGCCACTTGCCTACCTCTATTTGGTTTTTCAAAGTAGCCACGGTTCCGCACACGTCAACTACAATCTCCTTGTCGGTTTCAGAACCGAATTTTATGGTTATGTAATTGTCGGCATCGATATAATCCGAAAGCAGTTCTGCCCCCTCATTCCATTGGTCGATATACACCCAACTCATAATCGAGGCGTATGGAGAACCCTCAAGGCCGCCGCCGGTTGTCGGGTCGTATGGTATGCAACTTTCGCGAGCCACCATTTGCGAGCCGGCCCCGTTGAACGACATCACGCCATTGCGGCCTTCCCATTCTGTAAGCTGTTCCACATTGGTGGGAGTGGCCGAGTTGTCGGGATATTCGGCTAAGAGCGTTCCATCCTCCTGCACCTTGGCCGAAAGGGTGATAACGTCGTTGGTGAGCAGGAACATATCACGGTTGATATTGGCGCGGTCGGTAAAGCGCATCAAGCTGGGAACGTAGCCCGTCACCACGCGGTAGCGGAACGCCGCATTGTCATCTACAGCCACCTTAGTGATGCCTGTCAAGGCGGCGTTGTGGTGCAGCCCAGTGTTGCCATGGCGGTAGTCATATAAGTTTGCGTCAAGCCCCTTTTGGTCGCATTTCCAGTAGGCGGCGAGCGCGTCGTAGTTTTCGTTCCACTTGTTCACAGTGTTTTGCCAGAAGAAATCCTCTTGTGCGAGTGCGCGGCTCCACACGCGTATCTCGTCCATCTCGCCGCGGAATCCCTCGGCGATTACGCAGTTGGCGGCATCGAACGAGGATGCCGTAGCGGCGAACGTCGTTGGCAGGTCGCCAGCGACTGTGGCAGCTACGTTGTTGACGTATGCCGACACTGTGCCTTGGTCAACTGTAATGGTCAGCTGCGCCCATGTGTTCAGGGCAAGCGCATCGGAAGTGATGGTGGCGGTTTTGTCGCCCACGCTCACCTGCACCTTGCCGTCGGCAGTAGTCTCCACCGAGAAGTTGTCCTGCCCGATAAGTGTGGCGGCAGTCCATGCCGTAGGTTTAAGCCACATTTGGAACGTGGCACCCGTGGCCCCGTCGAGTTCGGTAATGGTGAACGCCTCGGCGCGGCCTGCGCCATCGGCGTTGCTGATGGCCATGTTGGTGGTCTGTGCGTATGCCCCGACGGTCATAGCCGCCAGCATGACACCGCAAGCCAAAATCTTTCTCATAAGTAAATAGGGTTTGTATAGGTTTGTTTTTTGTTTAAGAAACAATGTTATTTTGGCTCACAGGGGACTCTACGACCAAAATAACATTGCCTGATATGGAGGGAGGGTGCGCCGGTTTCCTTGGCACACCCTCGGCTTGATGTCTTTACAAAATAACCTTTTGCACCTTTTCGCCAACCTTAACCATGAACACGCCGTTCATGTCGAGGTCGATAGTCTCAACGGTTGAAGGAGCTGCAACAGTTGCAACCTTTGCGCCTGCTATGTTGTAAACCTCGATAGCTGCATCAGCATCGATAACAGTGATTGCGCCATTTTCTGCAAATATCACGCCGTTGTCCTTGATGTTGAGTTGCTCAACAGAAGTAGTGCCGCCTTCTGGCTTATCTACATAATCGGGATAATCATTAACATTGGCCGGAACATTATTCGAGTCGATTTCATCTATCATTTCAAGTTTCATCGAGCGGAGCAGAACCACTGCATTATCCCAGAACTTCACGTTCAACTTAACGGCGAAAGGCAGTTCCTTATAAGTAGCATCTGTATTGTCAAATAACATGATGTCGAATATGCCACGGTTCCAATCTTCGGGATACGAGCCATACACAGGCAGGTCGGCCATACGGTAAGAACCGTCGCCAAGCCCTGTATTTTGGTCGATGCCGTCGTATGCCGACGTTGCAATAGTAACGCCAATCTTGCCGCTAAAGGTAGGGTCGTTGTGTATCACCCTGTAATCGATGGTCAAACGATAATTTTTGCCCAATTGCAACGGAGTGGTTGAATTTTCATTTCCACTAAGCCACATAAGTTGCAGCTCGGGGAACGAAACGGTTGCCCGTTCCCCACCGGGATAAGTGCTAGTGGCATTCTTGCCTATTATGCAGAACAGATTTTCGGGAGTGCTTTCCTCAGTCTCGATGTTCACCAAGTTGGTCGAAACTATGCGGCTTGATTTGTAGAACGATTCAAAAGCATCCTTGTCTTTTTGGTCTATTGCATTGTAGTCACTTGTCACAGTTCCGCTGGCGCTTTCGCCACCCCATGAGATTGCGACGATGCCGCCCTTGCCATTATCAGCGGCACGGAACGGGGCTTTTGCGTTAGATTCGGTAGAAGCCAATTCTTTGATGAAAAGGCCTTCGGCACTGCCTGCTTGCATGTCGTTGTAGCGCCAGTTTTCCGGTGCGTAATCAGTTTGAGCCATTGCGCCCATTGCGCACAAGGCTGCGGTTGTCAAGAGTAAACCTTTTTTCATGATTGTGTTTGTTTTTAGTTTGTTTGGTTTGTTATTTCATTTTTATGCCCGGCTGGCATCCCGTTTTCGCGGCCCGTCCCCCGTAAATGCGCCGCTGCGCATCGGCATTCGCCGACCCCGGATGCCACCCCATGGGCGATAGTTTTCAATAGTTTCATCGGTTTATGTCCACTTCTCACATAGTGCGCACATATCTCACTAAGCATCAGCGGATTAACTCCATTCACCCGTCCCTGCGTAAGAGATGGATTGATTTTCAGGTACAAATATAGTCAATCTTTTGTCAAAATCAGCAAATTAAAACAGTTTTTTATCAGCAATCTTTCTAATCCGTCTCTGCGCAAGAGACGGATTGATTTTCAGGTACAAATATAGTCAAATCTTTGGCAAAAACTGCAAATAGAATAAAGATTTTTATTCATGAAATCAGTGTTTTAACGTAATCGCATCATGTAGCAAGTTGCCCCCTATATAATAATGTGTACATTATTAATTACGGATGTTAATCAATGTTTATAAAAATCGCTTATTTTGTTGATTTGTCGAATATTATATATGTGCCTATCAATCCGTCTCTTGCGCAGAGACGGATTAGAAAGATTGCTGATAAAAAACTGTTTTAATTTGCTGATTTTGACAAAAGATTGACTATATTTGTACCTGAAAATCAATCCGTCTCTTACGCAGAGACGGGTCGGTGATGAAAAAAACAGAAACAAAAGCGGTTACACAAACCTAATAAAATACTCTTGTAAGAAATAGAAAGGACAAACTAAACTGACCATTAATAAAAAGGAGACGTGCTATTGTTTTATAGTGGTAATTAGTCGGCTGCCCGCACAAGTGTCAGCCGACTTTTTTTCATTCTTCCCATAAAAATGCCCCAGGCAGCACAGCACCCGAACAAAGCCCTGAGCCACACCTACCGCCATTTACTATATTCCGCCGACCGTTTTTTGCGTGTAATAAACCGCCGTCCACGGTACTGTCGCGAAAAATAATTGCACTATTTTACCTTGTTTTACTCTAATTTTATTAACTTTGCGCAGATTATGCCCACTGCGCGGGCAGTTCACTTATTTTGAGTAATAATCATAATAACATAAATTTAAAACTTAAAATCATGAAACCTTACGTTATAGGTATCGACATGGGTGGCACCAACACCGTGTTTGGAATAGTTGACGCTCGCGGCAACGTGATAGCCACGAGTTCGATAAAAACAGCAAAGCACAGCGACATAAACGATTACATCGACGAGCTTTACACCGAGCTGACACGCATCATCGTGGCCAACGACGCTGTTGACAAAATCCACGGCATAGGCATAGGCGCACCCAACGCCAACTATTACACCGGCACCATCGAGGACGGCGTGAACCTGCCCTGGCCCACCCCGATACCACTCGCCAACCTGATAAGCAACAAATTCGGCATACCGTGCGCCATTACCAACGACGCCAATGCCGCAGCCATAGGCGAGATGACATATGGTGCAGCTCGCGGTATCAAGGATTTCATAATGATTACCTTGGGTACTGGCGTGGGCAGCGGAATCGTGATTAACGGGCAACTGGTTTACGGACACGACGGCTTTGCCGGCGAGCTGGGACACGTAATAGTGAAACGCAACAACGGGCGCACTTGCGGCTGCGGACGCACAGGCTGCCTGGAAACCTACTGCTCGGCAACAGGCGTTGCACGCACAGCCCGCGAGTTCCTGGAAATACGCACCGAGCCGTCGCTGCTGCGCAACCTGCAAATCGAGGAAATAACATCGAAGGACGTGTATGACGCAGCCATAGCCGGCGACAAGCTTGCCAACGACATTTTTGAATACACAGGCAAAATTCTGGGCGAGGCACTGGCCGACTTCGTGGCATTCTCAAGCCCCGAGGCCATAATCCTCTTCGGCGGCCTCACCAAGAGCGGGGACCTGCTGATGAAACCCATAAAGAACGCCATGGAGCAAAATATGCTTAGTATATACCGCGGCAAAGTGCGCCTGCTCATCTCGGAACTGAAAGACAGCGACGCCGCCGTGCTGGGCGCGAGCGCACTGGGCTGGGAAGTGAAACCCATGCCGGCCGCTGCATCTCCCGCTGCCGACAAGCAATAAAAGGCTGGGCGCACTCCCTCATGTGTGAGATGTGTGCACATTTACAGACAAAACAAGCAGGGTATGCCACGCGCAATGGCATACCCTGCTGATTTTACCCACCCTCTACACACGCACTAATAAAGTCTTAAAAATGTTTGGCAACAATATATCGCAAAGCAATAAAGCGATGACGGCATCAATTGCAATCATTGCATATGCAATAATGGTGGCAATATACCTTTCCCCGGCCGAAGTGCAATATAAGATAAGTTTCCCGGTACTGTCTCTCGCACTGTTCTCATTCCTGCTGCTGCCGGTGCCGATGAGCCTTGCCATGTTATTCTCGGCCTTTGGCGACATGGCCGGAGCTGCAGGAAACTTCATGCTGCAACTGGGTTTCTTTGCAGCCACACACAATTGCTGCTGTTCATAAAAGCAGCCGACCTGAAAACGCACAGGAAGGCATAAAACACAATTATTTTTTGGGGGTTAAACGGCGCATTTAGTAATTTTGCAGCCGCAATTATGAAATACCTATCGACATATATCAGACACTACAGGCAAATAGCCACGTTGGGGCTACCGTTGCTGCTCGGGCAGCTTGGCATGATAATGACAGGATTTGCCGACACTTTCATGGTGGGACATTACACCACCGAATCGCTGGCAGCGGCATCGTTTGTCAACAATATAATGAACTTCATGACCGTGCTGTGCATGGGATTCTCTTACGGGCTGACACCCATCGTCAGCGCCACCAATGCACGCGGTGACCGGCGGGGAGTGGGTGTAATTGTGAAAAATGCCATTTTGCTCAACATGGCATTCGGCATAGCCGTAGGGCTGGCAATGCTGCTCATATATTTCAACGTAGAAAAAATGAACCAACCGGCCAACCTGATTCCACTCATCAAGCCCTACTACCTAGTATTGCTCGCCTCGATGGTGCCAATGCTGCTTGTCAACACACTGCGCCAGTTTACCGATGGCATCGGCAACACGCGCCTGTCGATGTGGATTATCATCGGCGGCAACCTGCTGAACATACTGCTTAATTATTTGACCATATACGGCAACTTCGGCTTCCCCGAATTAGGATTGCTCGGAGCCGGGCTGAGCACACTTGCCGCCCGTGTGGCAATGGCCGCCGCCTACATTATCGTCTTATCACGTTCGCACCGCTATGCCACATATGTGCAAGGCATCAGGCATGGCGACATCGACTCAAGAATTTCAAGCAATATATTTGCCACATCATGGCCCATAGCCGTGCAGATGGGGCTTGAAACAGGCATTTTCTCGTTTGCATCAATCATGATAGGCTGGCTTGGCGAAATACCGCTTGCCGCCTACCAAATCATGCTCAGCATCAGCACCATAGGTTTCATGGTATATTACAGCCTTGGAGCAAGCATGTCGATAAAAATTGCCGGATATTACGGCAACGGCGACATCACCCAAATACGAAACTGCTCGGTGTCAGGGCTGCACATAATCATGGCCTGCGCCGCAACGGCCTGCCTGCTGTTCTTCTTCCTCGGCGAACCGGTCATCAGGCTGTTCACCGACGACGTTGCCGTGATTGCCGTGGCCATGCTGGTCATACCACCGCTCATGCTTTACCAGGTGGGCGATGCACTGCAAGTCACTTACGCCAACGCCTTGCGCGGCATCACCGACGTGCGGCCGATGATGATCACAGCCATCATCGCCTACCTGATTGTAGGCCTGCCACTTGGCTATTTGTTGGCATTCCCTTGCGGCATGGGCATCGTGGGCATCTACCTGTCATTTGCCGTGGCACTGCTTCTTGCAGGAGTGCTGTTCTTTGCCAAATTTCAAATTGACCTGCGAAATCTCACCCGGCAGTGAAAAAATACCTGTTTACCATTATACTCTTGGCAACAGCCGTCGCTGCAACAGTTGTTTACCTGCTGTTCGACCCGGCACAATCGGCACTCTTCCCTCGTTGCCCGTTCCTTGTCATTACCGGATTTAAATGTCCCGGCTGTGGCAGCCAACGCGTCATCCACTCGCTGCTAAGCGGTGACATTGCCGCCGCATGGCATTACAACGCCTTCATGGTGGCAGCCCTGCCGGTGATAGCCTTATATAGCTACGCCGAACTGCGACGCCCGAACCACCCTTCGCTATACAACCGCCTCAACAGCCCCGTCATCATTTGGAGCATCTTCGCCGCCACAGTACTATGGTGGCTCCTGCGCAACATCTTCGCCTGGTAACCACACCACGCAAAAAAAACTGCAAAATACCAAACATTACATCACGCATGGACGCACGACCCGTGAGCCTGTCGGCGGCCGGCTGCCGTGCAATGCCATATATCCACCCATGAGTGCATTATATACGCCACGCCATATTGATTCAACCATCTCGGCATAGCACCCTATAAGACCTATTGCCATGCACAGTGAGTTGTTCGCAATTACGCATTTTTTTGTGACCAATAATATTTTTTTCATTAAATTTGTGCTGACTAAAAACAAGCGACGCATGAAAAAGACTATATACAGCTGGCTGATGATACTTCTGGGGTGCGCCATAACGGCCATCGGGTTCGTGTTCTTCATCAACCCCTACGGGCTGGTCCCGGGGGGAGTTTACGGTGCAAGCATCGTGCTGCAGCACCTGTTCCCGTCGATACAGGTGGGTACGTTCGGGTACATGCTCGACATTCCGTTGCTCACCCTGTCGGTGCTGCTCCTCGGGGCCAAAATAGGCTCGCGCACCATCGTGGCGGCACTCACCACGCCGTTCATAATGAACGCTCTGGAATGGATTGCATACCCCAGCACAGAGGCATTGCGGGCACTCGACCCGGCGCAACTGCTGGGCGGCATACTCGACCTTAGCGACCACCTCATAATCGCCGCCGTGATAGGGGCATCAATCATCGGCCTGGGGTGCGGCATGATAGTGCGCCAGCAAGCCACATCGGGCGGCAGTGACATAGTGGCCATGATACTGCAAAAGTATTGCCACCTGCGGTTCTCACGCGCCATACTTCTGGTCGATGGCACGGTGGTGCTATTCGGCCTCATAGTGATAGGTTTCGGCATAGGCAGCGGCGATGCCGCCAGCTCTGGACAGCCCACCATCTACCTGTCGCTTTACTCGCTGGCAGCCATCTTCGTCACCTCGCGCGTGCTGGCATTCGTCATCAACGGGCCAAAGAACGACAAGCTGATGTTCGTCATCAGCGAGAAACATCTGCCCGACTTGCGCGAATACATCATCAAGGACCTTGACCGCACGGCCACCTACATAAAGAGCAGCGGCCTGTACACCGGCCATGACAAGGAGATGCTTTTCCTGGTGGTGAGCTACAAGGAAGTGGAGAACCTGAAACTGAAAATCAAGCAGGCCGACCCGGCCGCGTTCGTCGTCGTCACCGATGCCTACGACACCTACGGCGAAGGCTGGAAACCCCTCCCCTCCTCGAAAAACGACCTCAACCCCGAATAACGCGACGGAAAAACACGCACATACTGGCAACAAACAAAAAGCGGAGGCTCAATCAACATCGAGCCTCCGCCTTTTTTCTGCACCAGTCAAAATACAACCTTACTTGAACGACTGCTCAAACACTTCCACAATGTCGGCATCGCTCATGGCAATGCGGTCGCTGGTGTACATTATGCCCATTACCTCGCGCGAGTTGCGCATGAACTTCTCGCACTCGTCGCGCGTGATGCCGTAGTCCGACATACGCAGGTCGGCAACACCGCAAGCCTCTTGCAGACGGACAAGTGCCGTGATAAAGTCCTCGGGCTTGTCGGCCTCGGGCATACCCATGGCCTGTGCAAGGCGTATGAAACGGTCGTCGCAACCGTGGTTCTTCACAAAATAGCTGTAATATGCTTTGCTAATCATGATAAGCCCTGCACCGTGGGGCAAGTTGGGGTGATAAGCCGACAGCGCATGTTCCATGCCATGCTCGCTCGTGATTAGGGTCAGGCACATCACCACGCCCGACAGCGTATTGGCCCAGGCCACACGTGTGCGAGCCTCTATGTCGCTGCCGTCGCTGATGGCGCGTGGCAGGTACTTGGCAATGTTCTCGACAGCTGTCAGGGCATACATGTCGCTCATCAGGTTCGCACCCTTGGCTATATAACCCTCAACGCTATGGAACAATGCGTCGAATCCCTGGAATGCCGAAAACCTCGCAGGCACACTCACCATCAATTCTGGATCGACAATGGCAATAACCGGGAACAACGACGGGTGGCCTATGAAAGCCTTCTCGTTGGTATCCTCCTTGGTAATCACGCCCGAATTGTCGGTCTCCGAGCCTGTTCCGGCCGTGGTTGTGATGGCTATGATGGGGAGCGGCTTCACTGTTATGGGACTGCCCTTGCCCGAACCGACAGCCACATAATCCCACAACTCGCCAGGGTTGGTGGCCATAGTGGCTATGCCCTTCGAGCAGTCCATCACGCTACCACCGCCCAGGGCCACTATAAAGTCGGCTCCGCTCTCACGCGCGGCTGCGGCACCGGCATTCACGTTAGCCACAGTGGGGTTGGCCTCAACACCGTTGAACACCGTCCATTCCACACCGGCCTGCCTCAACTGGGCCTCGGTGCGGTCAAGGTAGCCATTGGCACGGGCCGACTTGCCATTGGAAATCACCACCAAGGCTTTCTTTCCCGGCATCGGCTGCTCCGACAGCTTGTCAAGCATACCTGCGCCAAACAGCACGTGCGTTGGCACATACATATCATACGTTTCTCGTGTCTGCATAATCATTACAGTTTTTAATTAGGGTTAAACATTCACTGCCGCAAAATTACGCCATTCCGCCATAACCCCGTGTAACCAAATTACTGCCCTGTGTACCCTTATTACATTTCGCCCCCTTCTACTCGAAAAAATGTGTAAATACGCAAAAATTTCGAGTAGAGCATACCACCGCACAAAAATGACAGCAATTATGGCGGAAATTTGTAACTTTGCACTCCACAAAACAGAGAAGAGGCGACAACACTATGGCAGAGAAGTTGAAACTGATGGCGATAATAAACCCCATATCGGGTACCGATGGCGGCAAAAACACAATGCCCCAGGTGATAGCACAGGCCATCGACCACACGCGCTTTGATGTGGACACCCGCTTCACGCAATATGCCGGACACGCCACCGCACTGGCCGCCGAGGCCATAGCCGCCGGCTGCCACGGGGTGCTTGCCGTGGGCGGCGACGGCACGGTCAACGAGGTGGCATCGGCCCTGCGCGACACGCCTGTGTCGCTGGGCATAGTGCCATGCGGCTCGGGCAACGGGCTTGCCCGCCACTTGGGCATACCGCTTGAGCCTGAAAAAGCCATCTCAATAATAAACCACAACCACACCGAGGCCCTCGACTACTGCACGGTGAACGAACGCCCCTTCTTCTGCACCTGCGGGGTGGGGTTCGATGCCATGGTGAGCGAGAAATTCGCACAGGCAGGCCGCCGCGGCCCCATCACCTACCTGCAAAAGGCCCTTGGCGAATACCTCCGCTACCATAGCGAGGAATACATCATCGAGACCGCCGACAAGGTGGTGGCCGAAAAAGCCTTCATAATAGCCTGCGGCAACGCCTCGCAATATGGCAACAACGCCTTCATAGCCCCACAGGCAAGCATGAAAGACGGCTTGATAGATGTCACCGTGATACTGCCGTTCACCCCCATCGACACCGCCATGATGAGCCTGCTGCTATTCACCAAGCACCTCGACCAGGACACCAACATACAGTCGTTCCGCACTGCCGAGCTTACCATACGCCGCCCGCGCGCCGACGTCATGCACATCGACGGAGAGCCGGTGATGATGCCAGCCGAGCTGCACATAAAGTGCCACAAGGGGGGCATATCGGTTTTCCTGCCACAGGAGGATGCCGAAAACCGCAAAAACCTGCTCTCGCCCATCGAAGACGGATTTTGGGCATTCGTCAATGCCATACGCAACGAGCTTAACATCTGACACCCTGCACCACAAACACGCAACGCCCTCAACAATAATATGTTTTGCAACATATTTAGGCACTTTAACTTCACAAAGTGCCTTTTTTTTTTGCTTTTTTAGCACATACTTAGTAATTTCGTTGCTTAGAATGAAAATTATAATTTTTACCATTATCAAACCTAAAATCTCTTATTGATGAGCTACTTAAAATTTGATAAGAACCTGATGATTAACCTTGAGCAATCCCTTCCCAAGGAAATGCTCCGCACTAATCAATCGGGAGCGTATCACTGCACGACCATCGTTGACTGCAATACGCGCAAGCAACACGGGCTCTTGGTCATCCCCATCCCCGAAATGGACGATGACAACCACGTCCTCCTCTCATCGTTAGATGAAACTGTTATCCAGCACGGCGCGCCATTCAACCTGGGTCTGCACAAGTATGGCGGGAACTGCTTCAGCCCCAACGGGCACAAGTATATCCGCGAATTCGACTGCGAGACAGTTCCCCGCACCACCTACCGCGTGGGCGGCGTAATCATGACCAAAGAAAAGATTTTCATCTCGCACGAGAACCGCATCCTTATCCGTTACACGCTGGTTGACGCGCACTCGCAGACGACACTGCAATTCCGCCCGTTCCTGGCATTCCGCAACGCCAACGACCTGTGCGTGGAAAATGGCATGGCCAGCCGCGAATACCACGAAATAACCAACGGCATAGCCACCTGCATGTATCCCGGCTACCCCACGCTGGTGATGCAATTCAACAAGAAACCCGAATTCGTGTTCAACCCCAACTGGTACAAGGGCATCGAATACATCAAGGACCAGGAACGCGGCATCCCTTACCGCGAAGACCTGTATGTTCCCGGATACTTCCAGCTTGAAATAAAGAAAGGCGAAAGCATAATCTTCTCGGCAGGCACCTCCGAGGCCGACACCGAGCAATTTGCCGACATGTATGCCAAGGAAATCAAGTCGCGCACGCCGCGCACAAGTTTCTACAACTGCATGAAGAACTGCGCAAAGCAATTCTACGTGACCAACGCGCATGGCCGCTACCTGCTGGCCGGCTACCCATGGTTCAAGATACGCGCCCGCGACGAGATGATAGCCCTGCCCGGCACCACAATATCGGTACACCACCGCCCCGACTTCGAGGGCATCATGGAAACCGCCGTCGCAGCCTACCGCCACTTCATGAAAACCGGCGAGCTCGACCGCGTGATGCAAGGCATCGACCTGCCCGACATACCGCTGTGGCAAATATGGGCCCTGCAACAATACTATAAAGAGGCCGGAGCCGAAGAAACCATCAAGCGATACGGCGACTTCATCAAGGAAGTGCTCGACTACATCATAGCCAACCGCCACCCCAACCTCGAACTGAACGATGCCGGGTTGCTCTCGTCGAACGGCAAGGCAAAACCCATCTCGTGGATGGATGCCTCATACCCCGGCGGAGCGCCAATAATCCCGCGCACGGGATACCTGGTGGAATTCAACGCTCTGTGGTACAACGACCTGATGTTTGCCCAAGAGCTGTTTGCAGGCGTGCCCGAAGAAGCCGAGAACCTGAAGAAGTGGGAAGGAATAACCTCGCACCTTAAAGACTCGTTCATCGAAACATTCCTCAACGACTACGGATACCTTTACGATTACGTTTCGGGCTTGTTCACCGACCTGAGCGTGCGCCCCAACATGATTATCGCCGCAGGACTCGACTACTCGCCGCTCGACCGTCGCCAACGCCGCTCGGTACTCGATGTGGTGACTCGCGAGTTGCTCACCCCCAAGGGGCTGCGCACACTCAGCCCCAAGAGTTTCGGCTACACGCCGTGCTACCTCGGCAGCCCCGAGCAGCGCGAATATGCCTACTACCAAGGCTCGGCCCGCCCGTGGCTCATGGGTTTCTATGCCGACGCCTACTCCAAGGTATTCGGCATGAGCGGAGTGTCGTTCATCGAGCGCATGATGATAGGCTTCGAAGACGAAATGACGCAAGGCTGCATAGGCTCGCTCAGCGAGCTGTATGACGGCAACCCGCCATTCACCGGCCGCGGCGCCGTGAGCTTTGCCGCCAACGTGGGCGGTGTGCTGCGCGTGCTGCGACAATTGAAAAACCTGAATTTATAACCCTAAGATTACTCTTTTACGATATGAAAGCTTTAATGTTTGGCTGGGAATTTCCCCCTCACATCCTCGGCGGGTTGGGAACTGCCAGCTACGGCCTCACCAAGGGAATGTGGGAAAACGGTGACATGGACATCACTTTCGTTATCCCGAAACCGTGGGGCGACGAAGACCGACAATTCGCACACATCATAGGTGCGAACTCGACGCCGGTCGTGTGGAGGGATGTCAACTGGGACTATGTGCAGAACCGCATCGGCAATGTCATGGACCCACAGATGTATTACGACCTGCGCGACCATATCTACGCCGACTTCAACTATATGCGCACCAACGACCTCGGGTGCATTGAATTTTCGGGCCGTTACCCCGACAACCTGCTTGAAGAAATCAACAACTACTCGATTGTGGCAGGCGTGATAGCACGTACCGTGCCGTGCGACGTGATACACTCGCACGACTGGCTCACCTATCCCGCCGGGATACACGCCAAGCAAGTGACCGGCAAGCCATTAGTGATACACGTACACGCCACCGACTTCGACCGCAGCCGCGGCAACGTGAACCCCACGGTTTACGGCATAGAACGCGACGGCATGAACAACGCCGACCACATCATCACCGTGAGCGAGCTCACCCGCCGCACCGTAATCGAGAAATACGGGCAAGACCCCGCCAAGGTGACCACCGTGCACAATGCAGTGGAACCACTGAGCGAGGAGATACGCAACATAAAAGTAGAACACGGCAAGGACAAGGTTATCACCTTCCTGGGCCGCATAACCATGCAGAAGGGGCCCGAATACTTCGTCGAGGCCGCGTCGATGGTGCTGCACAAGACGCACAACGTGCGTTTCGTGATGGCCGGCAGCGGCGACATGATGGAAAAGATGATACGCCTCGCCGCCGACCGCGACATTGCCGACCGTTTCCACTTCACAGGCTTCCTGCGCGGCCGCCAGGTGTATGAAATGCTTGCGGCAAGCGACGTGTACGTGATGCCCTCGGTTTCCGAGCCTTTCGGCATCTCGCCGCTCGAAGCCATGCAGATGGGGTGCCCGTCGATTATATCCAAGCAGTCGGGCTGCGCCGAAATCCTTGAAAACGTAATCAAGGTGGATTACTGGGACATACACGCCATGGCCGATGCCATGTTCGCTCTCGTGAACTACCCGGCCCTGCACAACCACCTGCGCGACAACGGCCTTGCCGAAATCGACACCATACAGTGGAAAAAAGCCGGTGCCAAGGTGATAAACATCTACAACCAGGTAATCAACAACCGCCGGTAAACCATTAACGCCACACGTGGCAAGAGATTTTTTCATTTACCATTCAAGAAAACAAAAAAACAACCAGACAATAATGAAAGCAATCTGTTTCTACTTTCAAATCCACCAGCCGTTCCGCCTGAAGACCTACCGTTTCTTCAACATCGGTAACGACCACTATTACTATGATGACTTTGCCAACGATGACATCATCACTCGCATCGCGCACCGCTCATACCTGCCCGCCAACCAGACGCTGCTCGAAATGATTAACGCCTCGGGCAAGCAATTCAAGGTGGCATTCTCGATAAGCGGCACGGCCCTCGAACAGCTTGAGCAATACGTGCCCGAGTTCATCGAATCGATGAAAGAGCTCGTTGACACGGGCTGCGTGGAATTCCTTTCCGAGACCTACGCGCACTCGCTCGCCTCGCTCAAAGATACCGAGGAATTCATCGAGCAAGTAAAACAGCACGATGAAAAGATATACCAGCTCTTCGGCCAGCGTCCGACGGTGTTCCGCAACACCGAGCTCATATACAGCGACGACATCTCGGCCGTAGTGGCAAGCATGGGCTTCAAGGCCGCAATCACCGACGGCGCAAAGCACATCCTGGGCTGGAAGTCGCCCAACTACGTGTATAGCTCGGCCGCCGCTCCGCAACTGAAACTGCTGCTGAAGAACTCGAAGATGAGCGACGACATCTCGTTCCGTTTCAGCAACTCCGACTGGAGCGACTATCCATTGACCGCCGACAAGTATATCGACTGGATTGCCAACCTGCCGCAAGAGGAGCAAATCGTGAACCTGTTCATGAACTACGAAACGCTGGGCGAACTGCAACCGCGCGAATCGGGCATATTCGAGTTCATGAAGGCACTGCCGCGATTCGCCGCCGAGCGCGGAATAGAGTTCTGGACACCGAGCGAAACTGTGGCCAAGCTGAAATCGGTGGGCGAACTGTCGGTGCCATACCCCATGTCATGGGCCGACGAAGCACGCGACACCAGCGCATGGCTCGGCAACGACTTGCAGAACGAGGCTTTCAACAAGCTATACTCTGTGGCCGAACGCGTCAACCTGTGCACCGACCGCCGCTTGAAACAAGACTGGTACTACCTGCAGGCATCCGACCACTTCTACTACATGAGCACCAAGCACCTCAACGACGGTGCCGTGCACTCGCACTACAGCCCCTACGAGTCGCCGTTCCAGGCTTTCATGAACTATATGAACGTGCTGGCCGACTTCATCGTGCGCGTCGAGGAGCAATACCCGCTTTCTATCGAGAACGAAGAGCTTAACGCATTGCTGACCACGATACGCAACCAGTCGAAGGAAATCGAGCAACTCAACCGAGAAATCTCGCTGCTGCGCACCAACATCATCAACTCGGAAGATGAGGACAAGGCAGCCGAGGCCACAAAGGCAGCCGCCAAGGCTCCGGCAAAAAAGACGGCCACACGCAAAGCCCCGGCCAAGAAAACAGCTGCAAAAGATAAGGAATAACCCTATATAGCAAGCTCACAAGCAACAAAGCACCGCCGACGCTGCTGCCGGCGGTGCTTTTGTTTGCCCCCGAGCCTGCGGCCATGCGCACAAGCATAGCCAGCCACGCCGCCCCCGCACGGCGCAAAACTTCGGCGAAACCGAAAAATATAGTCTTAAAGCATTGCAGATTAAAGTAAAATAAGTAAATTTGCAGCCTGTTAAGCAATTTATGGCCTCGCCGTGTATGGTAATGGCAACAGCGACAGAGCTGTCAATTAAGGACTTGGGCAAAAGCCCTTCGCCACCACCGCATGGCAGCTAGGCTTGCACGGAAGCGTCCATGCAAGCAAGCACCAAGGCGAGGAAACAATGATAAAAGCCAAGGAACAGGGCTAAAACCTGCACGCTATGCGCAAAAATGTGCAAGAAAGTCCAATTTAAGGCGTTAAATTTTTTCATATCTGAATTAAAATTGCTTACTTTGTGCCGCAAAATACATTATCCGAATTATAACTATCTAAAAATTAATCATTATGTCAGAAATTGCAGAAAAGGTAAAAGCAATAATTGTAGAAAAGCTTGGAGTAAACGAATCTGAAGTAACACCTGAAGCTACATTTGCTCAAGATCTTGGTGCTGATTCACTCGACACTGTGGAATTGATCATGGAATTTGAAAAGCAATTCGGCATCGAAATTCCCGATGACAAGGCCGAGGGCATAGTAACTGTTGGCGACGCCATCAAGTTCATCGAAGAAAACAAATAAGAAAGAAATCACATTAATCTATAATGGAGTTAAAAAGAGTTGTTGTAACAGGCTTGGGAGCCGTGACTCCTCTCGGCAACGATGTTGAAACCACATGGCAAAATGCCGTGGCGGGAGTAAGCGGTGCCGGGCCTATTACGCATTTCGACGCATCTCTGTTCAAGACCCAGTTTGCGTGCGAGGTGAAGAACTTCAACGGGGCCGATTTCTTCGACCGCAAGAGGTTGCGCACCCTCGACCTCTATTCCCAATACGCCCTTGTGGCTGCCCAACAGGCCGTTGAAGACTCTAAAATCAACGCCGAGGGCATCGATGCCGACAACGTAGGTGTCATATTCTCATCGGGCATCGGAGGTCTGCACACATTCGAGGAGGAAGCCGGCTACTACGCCATGCACTGTGACCAGGGGCCAAAGTACAATCCATTCTTCATCCCGAAGATGATTGCCGACATAGCCGCAGGCCACATTTCCATGCAATATGGTTTCCGTGGGCCTAACTTCGGGATCGTCTCGGCTTGCGCATCATCGACCAACGCCTTGATCGACGCATTCAACTACATTCGTTTAGGTATGGCTGTTGCAATGGTCAGCGGCGGTGCCGAGGCTGCCGTTTACCCTGCCGGGGTGGGCGGTTTCAACTCAATGCACGCCCTTTCCACCCGCAACGACTCGCCCGAGACGGCTTCGCGCCCCTTCAGCGGCTCGCGCGACGGGTTCGTCATTGGCGAAGGTTCGGCCTGCCTCGTACTCGAAGAACTTGAACACGCCAAGGCTCGTGGTGCCAAGATTTATTGCGAAGTTGTCGGCGGCGGTATGTCGGCCGATGCCTACCACATCACAGCAAGCCACCCCGAAGGGCTTGGCGCAAAGCTCGTGATGAAACGGGCAATAGCCGATGCAGGGCTTACACCTGCCGATGTCGATTACATCAACGTGCACGGCACTTCTACCCCGGTAGGAGACTTGTCGGAAGTGAAGGCCATCAAGGAAGTATGGGGCGACGATGCCTACCGCTTGAGCATCAGCTCTACCAAGTCGATGACCGGCCACCTGCTCGGTGCTACCGGCGCACTCGAAGTGCTCTTCTGCGTCAAGTCGATAACCGACGGCATAGTTCCTCCGACAATCAACCATGCCGACGACGACCTTGACCCAGAGATTGACTACAAGTTAAATTTCACATTTAACAAGGCACAAAAACGCGACATCAACGTGGCGCTATCCAACACATTCGGTTTCGGCGGGCACAATGCCAGCATGATTGTAAAAAAATACACCGAATAAAAAAATACGCACGTTCCGTGTCGCCCAACGATATCTTGTTTCGCATAAAGCTCCTTTTCTCGAAAGACAAGGAGCTTTATGCTTTTTGTTTCCGCCTGCTCGGGTTCCCGCCGCGTCACATAGGCCTATACCGGCTCGCATTCATACACCGCTCGCGCTCAACCGTAATAGGCAAGGAGCGCAAGGCCAACAACGAGCGGCTCGAATATCTTGGCGACGCAATACTGGGCGCAATAGTGGCCGACATACTCTACCAAATGTTCCCACGCAAGCACGAGGGGTTCCTTACCAACACTCGCTCAAAGATTGTAAAGCGCGAAACGCTCTCCAAGATAGCCCAAAAGATGGGGCTCGACAAAGTGGTTCACCCTGTGGTCACAAACCACACTCACAATTCCTACATCTACGGCAATGCACTTGAGGCCCTTGTCGGAGCCGTTTACTTGGACCAGGGCTACGAACGGTGCAAGGCGTTTGTCCAGCAACGCATTATAGACCCGCACATCAATATCCGCAGCATCGCCCACACCGAAATCAATTTCAAGTCGAAACTGCTGGAATGGGGGCAAAAATACCACGTGCCCATAAGTTTTGAGCTTGTTGAAACCTCGGTCGATGGCTCCAACAGCCAGATGTTCCGCTCCATGATAAGCCTGTGTGGCCGCCCGGTGAGCGAGGCCACCGGCTACACAAAAAAAGAATCGCACCAGATAGCCTCGAAAAACGCCCTCCACCGCATCACCACCGACGATGATTTCCGCAACGAGATATTAACCCGTGCAACGGCATTGACCATCATCAAGGGATAGCCACAACACACTCGTTTTCAAGTCAGTAACATTTATTATCGAAACACACGGCATCAAAATTATCCACTTTATTGTGCAGGTGTGAATGTAATTGCTTAATTTTGCAGGTGTTTTTCCGCGTTTTTTAAATTTGAAAAATATACTCATATATATAGCAATCCTCGCAATCGCCATTTGGGCATGCCACAGCTGTAGCGTGGCAAAGCAATCGGCAGAAGGCTCGACCGGCGGCGGGGAATTGCCCCCATCTATCGAAGAGCTGCTTGGCGACACCATCGATGCCGCGGCCATCGACTCTGCGACCGCATTGCTGGCCGACTCGGCCCGCAGCGCAGCCGCCGACAGCATAATTGCGCAGCTCAGGCGGCACAAGCAGGCAGCCGACACGACAGCCACACACCAAACCGACACCGTAGCCGCCAACAACCCGTCGGCCGTCACCGACACCACCGCTGCAGCCGACACCTCAGGGCTGAAGTCGCGCTTCGTTATGACCATGGTCGATCTCGACAACTCGGTGCAATTCACCGCCAAGGACTCGCTCGTGTTCTACGGACGCAACAATGCCTCGATGTATGGCGACGGCGATGTCACCTACGGCGACATCAACCTGAAGTCGATGCAAATCGACATGAACATGGACAACAGCGAAGTATATGCCATGGGCCTTCCCGACAGCACGGGCGAAATACAGGGCTTGCCGGTATTCAAGGACGGCAGCGGTGAATATGAGTCGAAAACCATGCGCTACAACTTCAAGACCAAGAAAGGCTACATAACCGAAGTTGTCACGCAACAGGGCGAAGGCTACCTTACTGGAGGCCAGACGAAAAAGCTGGAAAACGACGAATATTTCATAAAAAACGGCCGATACACCACTTGCGACAACCACGAGCACCCGCACTTCTACCTGCAAATAACCAAGGGCAAAATGCGGCCCAAGAAAGACATCGTGATTGGGCCGGCCTATATGGTGCTTGCCGACGTGCCGCTACCGCTCGCAATCCCATTCGGTTTCTTCCCATTCAGCGACAAATACTCGTCGGGCATCATAATGCCTACGTTTGGCGACGACTACAACCGCGGATATTACCTGCGCGAAGGCGGTTACTACTTCGCCATCAACGACAAAATCGACCTGGCACTGACTGGGGAAATATACACAAAGGGGTCGTGGGGACTGAGCGCACAGTCGAGCTACCGCAAACGCTACAAGTTCTCGGGCGGCTTCAACATAAGCTACCTGACCACGATAACCGGAGAAAAGGGGGAATCGGACTACTCGAAGCAAACCAACTTCAAGATAGCATGGACGCACTCGCAAGACTCCAAGGCCAACCCCAACATGACATTCTCGGCAAGCGTGAACTTCGCCACCAGCGGTTATAGCCGCAACAACCTCGATGACTACTACAGCAACTCGTTCACCGAGAACACCACGAGCAGCAGCATCAACATGACCTACAAGTTCCCCAACTCGAAGTGGAGCTTGTCAACGTCGGCCAACATTTCGCAACGCTCGTCCGACTCCACGCTCACCGTGTCGTTCCCCAACATAACGCTCACCATGTCGCAAACAGCTCCGTTCAAGCGCAAGAACGCAGTGGGCAGCGAAAAATGGTATGAAAAAATCAAGCTGTCATATACCGGCGTGTTCCAAAACTCCCTCACTGCCGGGCAAAACGAGTTCCTGAAAAAGAGCCTCATAAAGGACTGGCGCAACGGTATGCGCCACACCATCCCCATATCGGCCACGTTCAACGTGTTTGACTACATCAACGTCACCCCGAGCGTGAACATCAACGACCGCATGTACACCAGCAAGATACGCCAGCAATGGGACCCCGCGGCATCGGCTGTGGTACGCGACACCACCTACAGTTTCTATAATATCTTCGACTTCAGCGCGTCGGTTTCGCTCGACACCAAGATATACGGTTTCTTCAAGCCATGGAAGATATTCGGCGACAAGGTGCAGATGATTCGCCACGTGCTCACGCCCACCGTATCGTTCACCGGCGCACCCGACTTCAGCTCGCCATTCTGGGGGTACTATGGCACCTACGCCTACACCAACCCCAACACGGGGCGGCTTGTAAACAACAAATATTCCTACTTCTCGCACGGCATATTCGGCAGCGTGGGCCAGGGGAAAACGGGGTCGGTGAGCCTGTCGCTTGCCAACAACGTGGAAATGAAGGTGAAAAGCGATGCCGACAGTACCGGCGTGAAAAAGATTTCACTCATCGAGAACTTCACCGTAAGCCAGTCATACAACTTCGCAGCCGACTCGCTGCGCTGGAGCAACATCAACACTTCTCTCTCGCTCAGGCTGATGAAGAACTTCAACCTCAACCTCTCGGCCACGTGGGACGTTTACACCTACCAGCTCAACGAGTATGGCACACCCACGCGCGTGAACCGCACACGCTTGCAGGCAGGCAAGGGCTTTGCGAAGTTGTCGAGCACCGGCACATCGTTCTCCTACACGCTCAACAACGACACATTCAAGAAAAAAGACAAAAAAGAGCAAAACAAGGAGGAACAGCCGCCCGAAGAAGTGAACCGCTATGCCAACCGCCGTGAGGAGCAGGAAAGCCGCGGAGGGAAGACCGACTCGGGCATAGAACTCAACCCCGACGGATATGCCAAGTGGGATTTCCCATGGAGCCTCACGTTCAACTACTCAATCAACTACAGTTACGGCGACTTCAACTACGAGAAAATGGACTACAACGGGCGGATAACGCAGAACTTGAGTTTCTCGGGCAACGTGAGGCCCACCAAGAACTGGGCATTCAACTTCTCGGCAAGCTACAACTTCGACACTGGGAAGATTGCCTACATGAACTGCTCAATATCGCGCGACTTGCACTGTTTCACCATGAGCGCAAGTTTCGTTCCCGTGGGGCCCTACAAGTCATACAACTTCCACATCGCCGTGAAGTCGTCGCTGCTCAGCGACCTCAAGTATGACAAGCGCAGCAGCTCGTCAAACGGCATAACCTGGTATTAAGGGCGGCTTGCCGAGGCGGCCTGTCACAGTATGTCACTGCCGGCCACCTCGGCAAGCGACTGCACCACGGCATCGGCAGCCGGGTAATCGCCGGGCTTTCCGCTGCGGTTAAGCAGCACCGTGCGCCACCCGGCCCGCTTGGCTCCGCACACGTCGGTGTCGTAATTGTCGCCAATCATCACGCTCGACGCCGCATCCGCATCACACACCTCCAAGGCATAGTCGAATATGCCACGCAGCGGCTTGGTTATTCCGCAATCGTCAGATAGCACCACCTGGTGTATGTAACCGTCGATGCCGCCCGAGCGCAATTTCTGCTGCTGCACCCCATTGAACCCGTTGCTCAGCACATTCACATCGTAACGCCCGCTCAAGTAGGCAAGCATCTCCCTTGCCCCTGGCACCAAAAGCGGCTGCAAGGCCAAGTAGCGCAAATACTCCTCGTTTATCTCCGCGCCAAGCCCGCTAATCTCCCCTTCTGGGTAGCCTATCTTTTCAAGCGCATAGCGGAAACGCTCCTCCACAAGGTAGCTTTTTTCTATTTTGCCATAATGGTATAGTTCCCACAACCGGCTGTTGATGTCATGGTAATGGCGGTCGAATGTGCCATAGTCGGCCAACCGCCCCAGCCCATACACATCATACACGTGGCGCAACGCGGCCAACGAATTCTCGCTAAACCACCACACAGTATCGTCAAGGTCCACAAAAACCGTCTTAATTCCTTCTATCATAATAATTATCAGTTGTCAATCTTATCAAAACGCCACCAGCGGTAATCCACCCCCGATGCCGCATCGTCGTAAGTGTCAATCTGCTCGCGACGCTTAATATAAGCCACCACCTTCAATGTCAGCGGCAGCACCACCACCTCGTATGCCGTCTTAATCACAGCCTGGCTCCAAATTAGCGTCAGCACCGTAGTCCAGGGCAACACGCCGCCGAAAGCTATCGGGAAGAAAATCATGGAATCGACGCTCTCGCCAAACAGCGTTGACAAAATGGCTCTGGCCGAAAAATGGCGTCCGCGGCTCATCACCTTCATGCGGCTCATCACGTAGGCATTCACCATCGAGCCGCAAATGAAAGCCACGAAACTGGCCAACAAGATGCGCGGAGTGCTGCCATACACAGCCTCCATGGCCTGCTGGCCATGCCACACGGGGTCGGGCGGCAGCACAAGGGCAAGCTGGACCAGCAGCACCACGACCAGGTTCATCAAGAAACCGAGCCATATCACAAACCGCGCACGCTGGAAACCATACACTTCCACTATGCAATCGTTGATTATATATGAGATGGGAAAAACCACAAGCCCGGCCGTGGCCGACAACGGGCCTATCTTCACCACCTTCACCTCAAGCAAATTTGCCACCACCAAGAATATGCAAAACAGCACAGTAAGCAGCAAAAACGGAACAGTAAACCTCTTATTCATCTCAATCACTATAATTATAAGAAAATCCGTCTGCAAAGTTAGCAATTTATCGCCTCACTCCACCACAACAGCAGTCCATAACCCAGCACCCACGTTTCATGAGGGTGCATCAAAACACTGACACGAGGCGGCGAAACCGCCCGTGGCGCATACCATTTCCTAATTTTGATGCACCTTCACATGAGACTTCACCCAGAGACAATCCGCATCCTTTAATTAAAATAATTCTTGCTGCACGGCGACAGTCTGAACTATTGATGCAGCGTCGCCCCTAAACGGGTGAAAAACAAAAAATTCTACGAAATTTTCCATGCTCCTTACTTTTATTTCAAAAAAAAGTGCGATATTTGCACCTACAAATCGGGAAAGCAGCATAGCCATGTTCCCGAAATGCGGGAAAAACGGGCGCCTTGCCGCACATTGTCAAGGCCAAGGCATCTGTTTTTGACTTTATTTGTGAATACGGGAAATTTTAAAATAACTACAAAAAATACGAATTACAATGACTAAAGCAGACATCGTAAATGAGATTGCAAAATCTACCGGCATCGACAAAGCATCGGTGCTGGAGACTGTAGAAAAATTCATGGAAACCGTAAAGGACTCTCTTGCAAACAACGAGAACGTGTACCTGCGCGGATTCGGCAGTTTCATTGTCAAGACTCGCTCGCAAAAAACAGCACGCAATATATCCAAGGGCACCACGCTCATCATTCCCGAGCACAAGATTCCGGCTTTCAAGCCTGCAAAGGTGTTCATGGAGCAAGTAAAATAATAACATTTGCAAACAAATCATAACTCTTAAAATTATACAGATATGCCAAGCGGAAAGAAAAGAAAAGGCCACAAGATGGCAACCCACAAGCGTAAAAAAAGACTGAGAAAGAACCGCCACAAGAAGAAATAATGAATGTGTGTAGATTCGGGTTCCTCAAGCATGAGAACCAAGTCTTACAAAAGAACAAACAAAATGGCACTATAGGCACACAATGCTATGCCAAGAGTGTTTCCATTGCGTTTGTTCTTTGTAAATAATGACATGGCATACCATTCGCTCCCGGCTACACGCACATTGGCACACTAATCATTCTTTCTTAAACTCAACGGCAACATTAAAAATTTTTCTGCACAACCATAAAGACAGGTAATGAGAAGCGAACTAATCGTTGACGTCAAGCCTGACAACATATCAACTGCACTGACCGAGGACGGACGACTCGTTTCCTTGCAAAAGGAGCCAAGGGATGCGTCGTATGCCGTCGGCAACTTGTATATTGCCAAGGTCAAAAAGCTGATGCCCGGCCTAAACGCCGCTTTCGTCAACGTGGGTTTCGAGAAAGACGCTTTCCTGCATTACCTCGACTTAGGCTCGCAATTCAAGGCATACAAGCAATTCATCGCTACCGCGCTCGACGACAAGCGGCACGTGCCGCTTGTGTCGAAAATGAAATCGACACCCGACATCGACAAGCACGGCACCATCACCGACGTGCTCGAAGTAGGCCAGCAGCTCATAGTGCAGATTGCCAAGGAACCCATTTCGTCGAAGGGGCCGCGCCTAACCACCGAAATATCGTTCACCGGGCGTTTCCTTGTGCTAATTCCTTTCAACGACAAAATATCGGTTTCCCAAAAAATAAAGTCAACCGAGGAGAAACTGCGGCTGCGCCAGCTCATCGAGAGCATCAAGCCGCGCAACTTCGGCATAATCATCCGCACTTCGGCCGAAGGCAAGCGCGTGGCCGAGCTTAACAACGAGCTAAAGGCTCTGATGAAATGCTGGGAAGACAGCATTGCCAAGGCCCAACGCTCCGACGCACCTTCGCTGATATACGAAGAGGAGAGCCGCGCCGTGAGCCTCATTCGCGACATATTCAACCCTTCGTTCGAGAACATCTACGTCAACAACGCCGAGATTTTCGACCAAATCCAGCATTACGTGACGCTCATCGCCGCCGACAAGAAGGAGATTGTGAAACTCTATGCCGAGGATACCCCTATCTTCGACCACTTCAACATCACGCGGCAAATCAAGACGTCGTTCGGGAAAACGGTCTCGTTCAAGTCGGGAGCATACATCATAATCGAAAGCACCGAGGCCCTGCACGTAATCGACGTGAACTCGGGCAACCGCTCGAAGAACTCCACCAACCAAGAAAGCAACGCGCTTGATGTGAACCTGCGTGCCGCCGACGAGATTGCCCGCCAGCTGCGCCTGCGCGACATGGGAGGCATTATCGTAATCGACTTCATCGACATGGCACAGGCCGACCACCGGCAAGCTCTTTACGAACACATGAAGGAAGTGATGGCCAACGACCGCGCACGTCACAACATCCTGCCGCTGAGCAAATTCGGGCTTATGCAAATCACGCGGCAACGTGTGCGCCCGGCTCTCGACATAGCCACCGCCGAAGCTTGTCCTTCATGCGGCGGCAAGGGCGAAGTGCAACCGTCGCTGCTATTCACCGATATGCTCAAGGACAAAATCCACTACCTGATACATTCATTGAAGGTGGTGAACTTCACCATGTATGTCCACCCATTTGTCGATGCATACCTCAAAAAAGGACTCCTGTCGGAATACCGCCGCTGGCGCATAGAGTTCGGGCGCAAGTTCCGCATCCTGCCCGACCAGTCGCTTGCCTACCTCGAATACAAGGTATTCGACCACGACAAGAACGAAATCGACCTCAAGGAGGACAAGGACACAAGCACCTCCACCAAAAAAGAATCCCGCGCCAAAAACGTAAAGGACGAGTGACGCTCGCCCCACCCCACCATTTAATTCCCAAATTTTAATTTCACCAGGCGGAGGCTCGGCTATGCAAAAAAATCAGCAAGCCGTTTTTTTTGCTATTGCGCTCGCCTTGCACTATCTTTGCATATCAAAATCTATGAAAATATAAATAGATACAAAAAAGAATCAATATGAAAAAGTTTAATGTTTTATTGTTGATAGCCGTGGCTGCCTTTATTGGCACGGCTCCTGCATACGCCTTCGACTGGGGCAGCATGCTTGGCGGAATGATTAACAACGCCAACAACAACAAAACCGACTCCACAGCGACATCTTCTTCTTCGTCGTCGGACGCAGCGTCGCTGCTCGGCGGCATTCTTGGCAATGTTCTTCAAAAAGACAACCTCGAAGTGAAAGACATAGCAGGCACATGGACTGTGAGCGGCCCGTCGATACAATTCAAGAGCGACGACGTGCTCGGGCAGGCCGGTGGTGCAGCCGCAGCTGCCGTCATAAAGGAAAAGTTAATGCCATATTATGAAAAAATAGGACTCGACGGCATGAAATTAGACATAACCACCGATGGCAACGTGACGGTGACACTGAAGAACGGTAAGTCGTTCAAAGGCACTGTAAAAAAGGGCGAAAACGAGGGTGAAATGGTGTTCGGGTTCAACAAGCTGTCAAGCACAAACAAGATAGGCAATATGACACTTGAAGTGTCGAAGTCGATTAACTCACTCAGCCTGATGGCCGACGTAACGAAACTGCAATCGCTGCTACAGCTTGTCAGCGACAAGCTGAACATATCCCAGCTCTCCACCATCACGAGTCTGCTCGAAAACTACGACGGCATATATGCCGGACTTGAGTTCACAAAGTGATTTTTATCATCCATTATAAAATATGTAGAGACGCGATTAATCGCGTCTCTACGTGCTTTTTAAACGGTTATGAAGATAGTTGTGGCATTTGATTCGTTCAAGGGGTCGGCTGGAGCCCATGAAGTGGGCGATGCCGTCGCCAGGGCTTTCAAGGAAGTCTTAGCCGAGTGCGAAGTCGTCAATGTGCCAGTAGCCGATGGCGGCGAGGGTTCAGTCGAGGCCGTCGCCCACATATATAGCGGCAAGGTGACACGCGTGGAGTGCAACACCGTTGACCCACTCATGCGCCCCATCAAGGCTAATTACATCATTCTTGGCGACGGAGAAACTGCAGCCATAGAACTTGCCACCGCCTCGGGGCTGCCGCTCGTGGAGCCACAGCTGCGCAACCCACTAAACACCACAACACTTGGCACAGGCTTGATAATCAAGGATGCACTCGACCGCGGCTGCCGCCGCTTTGTTATATGGCTCGGGGGCAGTGCCACCAACGACGGTGGCATGGGGCTGCTAACTGCACTTGGATACCGTTTCCTCGACGTGAACGACCAAGAACTGCCTCCCACAGGCAAAAGCCTGCCACTGCTGGCAACCATCGATGGCAGCAGTGCCGACAAGCGGCTTGCTACCTGCCATTTCACCGCCGCCTGCGACGTGCGCAACCCGCTCACAGGGCCTATGGGAGCGGCTCACATCTTCGCGCCACAAAAGGGTGCCGATGCCCGCGTCGTGCAATACCTCGACCACGGGCTTGCCCAATATGCCCATATAATACATCAATTTTGCGGATGCGAAATATCCACATTGCCCGGCGCAGGGGCTGCAGGAGGCGTAGGGGGCGGAATTGCGGCTTTGCTTGGTGCCTGCTTGAAACCGGGCTGCGAAATCATACTCGACCTCGCCGGTTTCGACGACATTATAACCGATGCCGACTACATCATCACCGGCGAAGGCAAGATAGATGCCCAAAGCCTGATGGGCAAAGTGGTCGGCACGGTGCTGCATCGCGCCGCCAGTGCGAGAGTTCCTGTGATAGGCATTGCCGGTGCGGTGGATTGCAACGAGGTTGACGACGGGCAGTTTGCCGCGCTGCTTTCCATACAGCAGTCGCCGACTACCCTTGAAGATGCCATGCAAAATTCCACCACATTGCGCAATGTGTGGTTCACCGCCCGTCAGGCGGCCAAGCTAATCAAAAGCTGT
Source organism: uncultured Muribaculaceae bacterium (assembly GCA_944320595.1). Taxonomy (GTDB): domain Bacteria; phylum Bacteroidota; class Bacteroidia; order Bacteroidales; family Muribaculaceae; genus Avimuribaculum. The sequence goes on from CALUIB010000012.1 coordinate 77,440, forward strand.
CGGTCATGAACCTCGACACCGTAACGCTGTCAACGAGCGAATCGTTATCGACGGCATACGAACGAAACACCATCTCGGTGTCGTCATAATCCACTGTGTGGTACATCGGCGTGCCGCCTATCACCTTGAACCCTGGCGCGGGGTCGCGGGCTGGATAAGCCTTTGGCGACATATACGACACTATATAAACCGGGTGGTCGCCGCGAGTGCCAATGTTGCGCATATATCCATGTTCATGGCCTTGCAGCACAAGGTGCACGCCATATTTTTCCATCAAGGGAACAAAGGTGTTCCTTATCTGCAAATTGTTGCGGCTCGCACGCACTGAGTAGGCCGGATGATGGTACATCACCACTTTCCACTTGCCATCGGCCCCGCGCAGGCAGTCGCGCAGCCAGCGGTAACGGGCGGCAAGCGTCACGCAGTCGTTGATGCCGTGGGAGTCGAATACCATTATGCGCAAGTCGGGCAAATCTATGTAATAACTTATCCCTATTGCCGTCGCCGCGCCATTGCCAGGATATACAAACGTGTGCCGCCAGCGCGGATCGATGCTCGGATATAGCGATTTCAAGTAATCGTGGTTGCCGGTGGCCGTGAGCAGCGGCAGTGAGGCAAGTATGGAGTCGGCAGTAGAGTAGAAATAATTCCAGTAAGCATCAATCGGACGTTCCACAAGGTCGCCTGCGCAGGCCCAAAAGTCGGCATCGGGGAACTGGCGGTACAACTTGGCAAACCACTGCCCCGACCGTCCGCCCACGGTGTCTTGCACGTCGCCAAAAAATATGAAACGCCGCCAGGGCTTATCCTCCGAAGGCATCACAAACGAATGTGTGGCCGACTGCACACTGCCCGTTGACACGCGGTAGCGGTACTCGGCACCCGGCCGCAAGCTGTCGAGCCTTGCGCAATAAAATGCGTCGCGCCCACCACGGCTCTCCACCACCACCCCATCGGCTTGCAGCACCACCGAGTCGCCTGCCCCCACGAGCGTGAGTGCCGACTGCGCAAGCGTGTCGCCGCACCGCCACGACACAGTGCGCTGCGTCATGAAATCCTCGCCCGGTGTGAGCGTGATGCGGTCGGGCATCGGCGATGCCGCGTATGGCATCTCGGGAATGTTGCCAAACCACGCATTCCAGCGGCTTTTCACAAACAACGCGATGCCGGCCAACACCGCCAAGCATATAATCACCTTGACATATTTCTTCATATCCTGTGCAATTGTGTTTTTTGTTTGCAAAATTGGCAAAAAAAGCATTTCCGAGCAAAATATATTTGTGGCGTATGCTTATTTTTGTATAAGAAAAACCATTAACATGACCTTTATGAAATACAAGACCCTTTTCCACTCGATTGCCATTGCCGCAGCCTTGACGCTTGCAATGGACGGCAGCGCGGCGGCACAAGATGCCACAGGCCGCTACACCCCCACGCCCGAGAACCTTAAAGCCCGTGCTGAATTTCAAGACAACAAGTTCGGCATATTCCTGCACTGGGGCATATACAGTATGCCCGGGCAGGGCGAATGGTATATGAACAATGCCGGCATTGACCGCAGTGAATACGAGAAACTGGCATCGGGATTTTACCCATCGCGTTTCAATGCCGCCGAGTGGGTGGCAGCCATCAAGGCTTCAGGCGCACGGTATATATGCATCACATCGCGCCACCACGACGGGTTCTCAATGTTCGACACCCGCTATTCCGACTTCGACATAGTTGATGCCACCCCATTTGGCCGCGACGTGATAAAGGAAATTGCCGACGAGTGCCACCGCCAAGGCATAAAGCTGCACTTCTACTACTCCCACTTAGACTGGCGGCGCGACGACTACCCACAGGGCCACACAGGACGAAACTCTGGCCGCCCCGAGGGGCACGGCGACTGGCCAAGCTATTTCCAGTTCATGAACAACCAGCTCACCGAGCTGCTGACCAACTATGGCCCCATAGGCGCAATATGGTTTGACGGTTTCTGGGACCAACCAGCAGACTTCGACTGGCAGACCGACGAGCAGTATGCCCTTATACACCGCCTGCAACCCTCGTGCCTCATCGGCAACAACCACCACCGCAACATCAACCCGGGCGAAGACATACAGATATTCGAGCGCGACCAGCCGGGAGAAAACACTGCCGGATATTCCGGCCAAGACATAAGCTCACTGCCGCTCGAAACGTGCCAGACGATGAACGGAATGTGGGGCTACAAGATACAAGACCAAAACTACAAGTCGGCCAAGGAACTTATCCACTACCTCGTCAGGACAGCCGGGAAAAATGCCAACTTGCTGCTCAATATAGGCCCACAACCCAACGGCGAATTGCCTGCCACAGCCGTCCAACGGCTCCGGGAAATAGGCGAATGGATGGATAATTACGGAGAAACCATCTACGGAACCCGTGGCGGCGACATTGCACCACGCCCGTGGGGCGCGACAACGCGCAAGGGCAATCGTCTGTTTGTCCACATACTCGACCTTGCCGACGATGGGCTTTACCTACCACTTGAGTCAACAGTCAAGGATGCCAAGATGTTCATCGACGGCACTCCCGTAAAGTTCAGGCAAGAAAAAGGCGGCGGTGTGCTGCTCAAGCTGCCAAAAGTACCCGATGAAATAGATTATGTAATAGAATTAACATTGAAACAATGAATTACCGAACCATAGAAATTTGCGCCAACTCGGCCGAAAGTGCCGCAAGGGCGCAACAGGGCGGTGCTGCTCGCGTGGAGCTGTGCGCAGGAATCCCCGAGGGGGGCACCACCCCCTCGTGCGGCGAAATAATGGCCGCCCGCAGGCTGCTCACCTCGACAAGGCTCAACGTGATAATACGCCCTCGCGGCGGCGACTTCCTTTATTCTCCGCTCGAAGAGGAGATTATGGCACACGACATCGACACTGCCAGGCAGCTGGGTGCCGACGGCGTGGTGATAGGCTGCCTGAAGGCCGACGGTAGCATCGACGTGGAAATGGCCGCCCGGCTGATGGAACACGCCACTGGCATGAGCGTCACCTTCCACCGCGCATTCGACGTGTGCCGCGACCCGTTCGAGGCCCTGGAACAAATCATCGGCCTCGGCATCGACCGCATCCTCACATCGGGACAGGAGGCAACCGCCGAGCAGGGAATACCGCTGCTGCGCCGCCTCGTGCAGCAGGCAGCAGGCCGCATAATCATAATGCCCGGCTGCGGAGTAAACGCCCGCAACATCGGCAAGATAGAGGCCGAAACTGGGGCCGCAGAGTTCCACCTCTCGGCCCGCAGCACAGTGGAAAGTGCCATGCAATACCGCAATCCCCGCGTGTCGATGGGCGGCACGGTATGCATCGACGAATACAGCCGCCCCCTAACCGACCCCGCCATAGTGCGCCAAGTAGCCACACCGTCAGGCACAGGCATATAAACGCCATAAGCAACGACCACGTGTGTGTTGCAAAACATACATTTTTTCTTGCCCATAAAAGGCAAATTATATTACTTTGTATGAGTTTTTTATAGCTCCGACGGATTGGAGCAAATGTGCGCACATGGTTGCGAGCCAGCAATAAGCGTATGCACCCTTTTTCTCTTCTGCATACCAACACCACTATTTCGCACCCCAAGTGATGCGTGCGCCCTACCAAACGTATGCCATGACAAACACAGAGTTCAAAACGATGCATAAACCACTAAACAACAATATACTTCTAAAACTTAAGTAGAAAGAAATTATGAACAAGTATCCGAAAATTGGCATTCGCCCGACCATCGACGGTCGCCAGGGCGGTGTTCGCGAAAGTCTTGAAGACAAGACTATGAACTTGGCCAAGGCAGTAGCCGAACTCATATCAAGCAACGTGAGATATAGCGACGGCAAACCCGTGGAATGTGTAATTGCCGACGGAACAATAGGCCGCGTGGCCGAAACAGCCGCCTGCGCCGAGAAATTCGAGCGCGAGGGCGTGGGTGCCACCATCACCGTGACTTCGTGCTGGTGCTACGGCTCCGAGACCATGGACATGAACCCCTACTGGCCAAAGGCCGTGTGGGGCTTCAACGGCACTGAACGCCCGGGAGCTGTTTACCTGGCAGCCGTCCTGGCAGGCCACGCACAAAAGGGCTTGCCCGCATTCGGCATCTACGGGCGCGACGTGCAGGACTTGGACGACAACTCAATCCCCGCCGACGTTGCCGAAAAAATTCTGCGCTGGGCTCGTGCCGCCATCGCCGTGGCACAAATGCGCGGGCAAAGCTACCTGTCGGTAGGCAGCCAGTGCATGGGCATAGCAGGCAGTATAGTCAACCAAGACTTCTTCCAGGAATACTTGGGTATGCGCAACGAGAGCGTCGATGAGACCGAGATACTGCGCCGCATGGAAGAGGGAATATACGACCACGAGGAATACGAGAAAGCAATGGCCTGGGTGGAAAAATACTGCAAGCCCAACGAAGGATGGGACAAGAACCGCCCCGAACGCCAAAAGACCCGCGAACAAAAAGATGCCGACTGGGAATTTGTGGTGAAGATGACGCTTATCGTGCGCGACTTGATGCTGGGCAACCCACGCTTGCGCGAAATGGGATTCAAGGAAGAGGCTCTGGGCCACAACGCCATCGTGGGCGGGTTCCAAGGCCAACGCCAATGGACCGACTGGAAACCTAACGGAGACTTCACCGAGGCTCTGATGTGCAGCACGTTCGACTGGAACGGAATACGCAAGGCATACGTCCTCGCCACCGAAAACGACTCGTGCAACGCCGTGGCCATGCTATTCGGCAACTTGCTGACGGGGTGCGGACAAATGTTCAGCGACGTGCGTACCTACTGGAGCCCCGAGGCAGTGAAGCGTGTCACCGGCAAGGAGCTGACAGGGCTTGCCGCAGGTGGCATGATACACCTCATCAATTCGGGCGCGACCACGCTCGATGCCACAGGTGAGAGCCTCAATGCCAACGGCGAATATTGCATGAAGCCATGCTGGGAAATAACCGAAAAGGATGCCGAGGCTTGCCTGAAGGCCACAAACTGGCTGCCTGCCGACCGCGACTACTTCCGTGGCGGCGGTTTCTCAAGCAACTTCCTCTCACGCGGCGGTATGCCCGTAACCATGTCGCGCCTCAACATCATAAAAGGCCTGGGCCCAGTGCTGCAAATAGCCGAAGGCTGGACTGCCGATGTTGACCCCGAAATATTTGAAGTGCTCAACAAGCGCACCGACCCCACCTGGCCCACCACTTGGTTCGTGCCGCGCCTGTGCGACAAGCCTGCATTCAAGGACGTTTATTCGGTAATGAACAACTGGGGCGCAAACCACGGAGCCATCAGCTACGGCCACATCGGTGCCGACTTGATTACACTGGCCTCGATGTTGCGCATACCCGTGTGCATGCACAATGTCGATGATGACAAGATATTCCGCCCGGCCGCATGGAACGCATTCGGCATGGACAAGGAAGGTGCCGACTACCGCGCTTGCATGAACTACGGCCCCATCTACAAGTAAACTCCATTTGGAACGAGGATGTAGAGACGCGATTCATCGCGTCTCATACCGCACTTGATTACCGCGCCTCTACATCCATCGCATTTGCATTAATGAGACGCAATGAATTGCGTCTCTACATTCAACCCTTATCACTTAATTTTATACAATAATCAAAAAAATACACGGTGAAAAAGAGGGCGGACAGTGGAGTTCTCCCTCCTTTTCCCCGTTTCACAAACCTTTCAAAAATACACCGACAATGATTACCAATCTTGAAATAGACGAATTCGTAAGGCAGGCCCACCGCGTGGGCGATGCAGGCCTCACCATTTGCAGCAGCGGCAACCTGTCGTGGCGTCGCGGCGAGGAAGTGCTTATCTCCGGCACAGGCTCGTGGGTGCCGAATATTACCAAAGAGAAAGTGGCTATATGCAACCTTGCCACCGGCGAAAGCGTGAACGGCGTGAAACCGTCGATGGAACACGTGTTCCACCTTGGCGTGCTGCGCGAACGCCCCGACATGAACGTGGTGCTGCACTTCCAGTCGCCCTACGCAACGGCCATCGCCTGCATGAAGGAGCAACCTAAGAACTTCAACGTCACGGCCGAGATACCATGCCACGTGGGCCGCGAAATACCCATCATCCCCTACTACCGCCCCGGCTCGCCCGAGCTGGCCAAGGGTGTCATCGATGCCCTGAAGGAGCATAATTCGGCATTGATGCTCAAGCACGGCCAGGTGGTGTGCGGCAAGGACTTCGACGAGGCTTTCGAGCGTGCCATGTTCTTTGAAATGGCTTGCCGCATAATCATGCAGTCGGGTTTCAACTACAACGTGCTGTCGCAAGAGGAAATCGCAGACCTGGATACCTATATCCTGGGCAAAGTAACAAAGTGACACCCACACACACTGGCATGAAAGAAGTATATATAGCAGTTGACTATGGCGGAGGGAGCGGCCGGGTGATGGCAGGCTCGTTCTGCCATGGCCAATTGGAATTGGAGACGATAAGCCGGTTTGGCAACAGACAGGTGAGAATGGGCGGCCACACCTATTGGGACTTCCTCGCGCTGTTCCAAGACATGAAGGAGGGCCTGCGCACGGCCGTCCGCAAGGGATACCGCATCAAGAGCATCGGCATCGACACGTGGGGCGTTGACTTCGGCCTGATAGACAGCCGCGGCAACTTGCTGGGCAACCCCATTTGCTACCGCGACCAGTTCACCGCCGGGCTGCCCGAAGAACTATTTGGCGGCGGCAAGGCCACAGAACACTATGCCGTGGCCGGCATACAGATTATGCCCATCAACACCATCTACCAGCTTTACGGCTTGAAACGCGAGGGCGACGTGCGACTTGAGGTGGCCGACAAGCTGCTGTTCATGCCCGACCTTTTCAGCTATTTCCTTACCGGGGTGGCAAACAACGAATATAGCATAGCATCGACATCCGAACTGCTCGACGCAAGCAACCGCACCTGGAACCGCAAGCTCATCGGCGAGCTTGGGCTGCCGCAACACCTTTTCGGCGAAATAGTGATGCCAGGCAGCAGCCGCGGCACGCTGCGCCCCGAGGTGGCAGCCGAAATTGGCATCGACTACCCGGTGGAGGTCGTCGCCGTCGGCTCGCACGACACAGCAAGTGCCATACGCGCATTACCCCCCGTGAAACGTGAGGGTACTCGCCGTGCCTTCTTGAGCTCGGGCACATGGTCGTTGCTCGGAATTGAACTCGACCAACCAATACTGACCGAAGACGCCCGCCTTGCAGGATTTACCAACGAGGGCGGCGTGGGAGGCAAAATCTGTTTCATGCAGAACATCACAGGGCTGTGGATATTGCAGCGGCTGCGTGCGCAGTGGGAAGAGGAAGGCAAGGAAACAGATTATGGCGTGCTTATCGCCGAGGCCGAGAAGTCGGGCATAACATCGGTAATCGATGTTGACGCTCCCGAATTCCAAAATCCCGACAGAATGGAGCAGACCATCGCCGGGCATTGCCGGGCCACAGGGCAGCCTGTACCAGCCACGCAAGGCGACTATATGCTGTGCATAGTGCAATCGCTGGCAGCCCGCTACAAGCGCGGCATCGACGAGCTTAACCGCCTTACCGGCCAACCAGTGGAAGAATTGTGTATCATAGGCGGAGGCAACCAAAACCGCTTGCTCAACCGCCTCACGCAAGAGGCATTAGGCATACCCGTGGTGAGCGGCCCGGTAGAGGCCACTGCCATAGGCAACATATTAGTGCAGGCCGAGGCATTTGAAAGCCGCCGTTAGCCCACGCACCCACCGTGTTACACAATTACACCACAAGAAACAAAATCCTTGAAAAAAAGGAACAAACCACGAATAACTTTACATAGACCTACTAAATGGAAAAGATAAAAAAATCAGCACCGCTGCTTCACCACAATGGAGTAAGCTATGTGTTGCCGTTCATCCTCATAACGAGCTGCTTTGCCCTGTGGGGATTTGCCAACGACATCACCAACCCCATGGTGAAGGCGTTCTCGAAAATATTCCGCATGAGCGTCACCGAGGGCGCACTTGTGCAAGTGGCCTTCTATGGTGGCTACTTCGCCATGGCGTTCCCGGCAGCCATCTTCATGCGCAAATTTTCCTACAAGGCCAGCATCTTGCTCGGCTTGGGGCTTTACGCCCTGGGGGCGTTGATGTTCTTCCCCGCAAAGCTCACCGGCGAATACTATCCGTTCCTGCTTGCCTACTTCGTGCTCACGTGCGGGCTTTCGTTCCTTGAAACGAGCAGCAACCCCTACATCTTGTCGATGGGCAGCGAGGAGACGGCCACGCGCCGGCTGAGCCTCGCCCAGGCGTTCAACCCCATAGGCTCGCTGCTGGGAATGTATGTGGCAATGAACTTCATCCAAAACAAGCTGCACCCCATGGACACCGATACCCGCGCCGCGCTGAGCGAGGCAGAATACGTGGCCATCCGCGATGCCGACCTGTCAACGCTCATCGCGCCCTATTTAGTGATAGGGATAGTGATACTTGTCATGTTCCTGATAGTGCGCTTTGCCAAGATGCCAAAGAACGGCGACCAGACGCACGACATCAATTTCATACCCACGATGAAACGCATATTCTCGCTGCCGCGATACCGCGAAGGCGTGCTGGCGCAATTCTTCTATGTGGGTGCGCAAATCATGTGCTGGACGTTCATCATACAATATGGCACTCGCGTGTTCATGGCCGAGGGCATGACCGAGCAGGATGCTGAAGTGGAATCGCAACTCTACAACATCGTGGCCATGGCCCTATTCTGCGTGAGCCGGTTCATATGCACCTTCCTGCTGAAATTTTTCAACCCCGGGCAGCTGCTGAAGATATTGGCGATAGCCGCAGCCGTGTTCACCATAGGCGTGATATTCTTCCAGGACCGCATGGGAATGTACTGCCTTGTGGCCGTCTCGGGCTGCATGTCGCTGATGTTCCCCACCATATATGGCATTGCCCTAAAAGGGCTTGGCGATGATGCCAAGTTCGGCTCGGCCGGGCTTATCATGGCTATCCTCGGCGGGTCGGTGCTGCCGCCAGTGCAGGCCGCCATCATCGACATGGGTACCGTGATGGGAATGCCGGCAGTCAACGTCTCGTTCGTGCTGCCCCTCATCTGCTACATCATGGTGATGATTTACGGACAGCGGTCATACCGCCGCAGCCGCCTCGGGCTGGAATAGCCTAATATTCAACTCCACAAGCCATAAAGCACAGCAGTCTTGAGGTTTAGCCTCATATCTGCTGTGTTTTATGGCTTTAAGTATTTCTAATAATGCCGTGAAAGACGTATTAGAGCAACCATTAAACACGCATACAAATGGAAAAAGTAGAATTTGAAGACTTGCTGGACAAATGCTGCTCTATCTTGACTTATGAAACAGTATCCACCGGGTTCAAGAGTTCTGAAGAATTTGAAAACAGGGTACGTGAAATATTAGCCCAGCTAACAGCCGAGGACAGTTCTGTTAACATTGATTTTAATCCTCACCCACAAGCATTCACCCGACATAGCAATGGGTGAATTTGGCGTGGAAGTCAAATATACCAAGCAAAACACATGGCGTTGCATCGCAAACAGTATATTGGAGACCCAACGCATTGAGGAGGTAAAACATATTGCGTCTATACAATTTATTTTCACCACCTGGCAAGGGAGATTTTCCACACGGGAGGAGGAAAGGCTGCATCAATATCATGCAAGTCCTCGTCGGTCAGCGAAATGCCAAGGCTGCCGTGGTTTTCTTCCACGTGAGCCACATTGCCGGCCTTGGGAATAGCCATTACGCCAGGGCCGCGCATCACCCATGCAAGCATCACCTGCACTGGCGTGGCATTATGCCGCAGTGCAATCTCGGCAAGCACCTTGCGGCCACGCAACCGGCTGTCGCCAAGCGGAGTATAAGCCATCACAGGAATATTTCGCTGCCCGCACCACGGGATAAGGTCGTATTCTATGCCACGGTCATGCAAATTATAAAGCACTTGATTAGCCGCGCAATCGGTGCCGCCGGGCAAGGCTGCGACCTTCTCCATGTCGGCCACATCGAGGTTGCTCATGCCCCAGTATCTTATTTTTCCTTCGCGTTGCAACTCAACCATTGCTCGCACCGTCTCACCGAACGGATAACGCCCTGTCCAGTGCAACAGGTAAAGGTCGATGTAGTCGGTGCCGAGCCGCCTTAGGCTGCGCTCGCAGGCTTGCTTGGTGCCATCGTAGCTCGCATTGCCGGGCAGCACCTTGCTCACTATGAACACCTGGTCGCGGCAGCCATGCACGGCCTCGCCCACCAAGTCCTCGTTGCCATACATCTCGGCTGTGTCGATTACCTGCAACCCCAGTTCCAGCCCGCGGCGCAATGCCGCAATCTCCTCGCCGCGTCGCCGCCCCATCTGGTAAGTACCCTGCCCGACGGGCAGCACACTTGCCGCCCGTCGGGCAGGGTCAATCGCTGCTGCTCCATGGCAATGTTATTTCAAGTATTGGCGGTAGAAAGCCTCTATCTTGTCGAAGGGGATTTTCTCGTAGTTGTCGTAAAGGTCGGTGTGGCTGGCACCGGGAATTATCAGCAACTGCTTGTTGTCGCCCGTGAGCTTTTTATAGGTGTCCTCGCTGAAGTAGCGCGAATGGGCCTTTTCGCCGTGGACGAGCATCACCGCACTGCCAATCTCGCCTGCATACGACAATATGGGCATATTCAGGAACGACAGCGACGAGGTGGTGTTCCAGCCGCCATTCGAGTTGAGCGAACGCTTATGATAGCCGCGACTGGTCTTGTAATATGCGTGGTAGTCCTTCAAGAATTGTGGTGCGTCGTCGGGTACAGCATCGGGCAAGCCGCCTGCAAGGGCATACGAGCCGTTGCGGTAATCCTCGGTGCGCTGCGCGTTGAGTTGGCGGCGCAGCTGGTTGCGAGCGTCGGCACTATCGGCCGCATCGAAATAGCCGTTGGCCGTCACGCGGCTCATGTCATACATGGTGCTGGCCACTGTGGCCTTGATGCGCGCATCGATGGCAGCGGCATTCACCGCCATTCCGCCCCAGCCGCAAATGCCGAGTATGCCTATGCGCTCATGGTCAACATCTGTGCGAGTTGACAAGTAATCGACAGCAGCACAGAAATCCTCGGTGTTGATGTCGGGCGAGGCCACATAGCGCGGTTGGCCGCCGCTCTCGCCGGTGAACGATGGGTCAAATGCAATAGTCAAAAATCCGCGCTTGGCCAATTCCTGCGCATACAGCCCCGATGCCTGTTCCTTCACCGCCCCAAACGGGCCGCAGACGGCAATGGCAGCCATCTTGCCCGTGGCATTCTTCGGGATATACAAGTCGGCAGCAAGCGTTATGCCGTAACGGTTGTGAAAAGTGACCTTGCTGTGTGCCACTTCATCGCTCTGCGGGAACACCTTGTCCCACTCCTCGGTAAGGTTCAATTTTTCTTCCATAAAGCTATTCGTATTAATTTGTTGATTGTCTTGTGCCATCAAGCAGCCGACCCCGCACGTGCAGGCGAGCATGGCCGCACATAATAAATACTTTTTCATAATCATTCTTGTTTAAGCCTACGACGCAAAATTACGCAAAAAGCCTCGCAGAGGCATTGCTGTGAGGCTCAAACATCTTTACTGAAAAGGTCATATTGCCACTGCCGTGGGCGATATGCCATACTGCCGCTTGAAGGCCGTGGAGAAATGCGAATAGTTCTTGAACCCCACCTCGTGGCACACGTCGGCAATCTTGCCACCCGACAGCATAAGGTCGTAAGCCACTTCAAGCCGCTTGCGAATGAGCCACTTTTCGGGTGTCAGATTGCTTATTTTCTTGAAATCGCGCTTGAAGGTGGCAAGGCTGCGGCCTGTGTAATGAGCAAGCTCCTCTTGCGAGAACTCATACATATAATTGCTATTCATGAAGTCGAGTATGTCTATTTTCCACGGCTCGTTGAAGTCAAACAGCATTGCGGCAAACCGGCTGTCGATGTGCAACAGCGCAAGCAACCCTTCCTGCAATTTCAGGTTCATAAAGTCATCTTGCGGCTTTACTTCCGGGTCGAAGTAAGGAGTCATCGACGAAAACAGACTTGTGAGTTCAGCCGTCTTGGGCAGTTTCACGACTTCGCGAGCCAGCAGTTGGCGACCGTCGCCCTGCAACTTGTGGTACTGACCAAGCCTGCCATACATCTCCCTTAGGAAACCCCGCTTGAAATTGAGGAATATGCCGCAATATCGCTCGCCGCCAGCAGTCTTCTTGTACATGGTGATGTGATGGTCGCGAGGGATGAACACGCATTCGCCCTTCCTCACATGAATTTGCTCCGTGCCGTTGTCAAGAACCATCTCGCCCGAATACACATAATTCATGGCATATTCACGGCTACGGTGAATGCAGCCGCTCGTGTCATCGTAGAAGAAACTGTAAAACACGTCGTTGTAGTTGAATATCAGTTTCATCGGCCCCGCCTGTTCCTCGTTCTTTTCCATAGCGCATATAAGTAGTTATTCGCTTAATCCAGCTTAGTGCAAATATACAAAATTTCCACAAAGCAAGTTCCATTACCTGCCCCATGCGGCACGATAAAAAAATGCGCCACCCGCTTTACGCGGATGACGCAAACATATCATATCAATAAAAGTAATTATGCTTGATTGGTACGGCTACCGATAAGCGCATAGAACAGCTGATAAGCTGCGCACACTACCACGAGCCAGAAACTGGTAACATAATCGGCTGCGTTTACGATTGCACCCTGAACCACCGGCCAAATGCCGCCGCCGACAACCATTACCATGAAGATGCCCGATGCAACCTGGGTATATTTGCCAAGGCCGCTTACCGACAGGCTGAAGATGGCACCCCACATAACCGAAGTACCGAGACCGCAAAGGATGAGCATCAAGATGCTGATGGGCACGTCGGTAGAGATGAATTCAAACCCGTTGGCACCGCTTGAGAAACCAGGAACACCAACGATGATGTCCTTGGGCAGGAAGATGGCGAGCAACAGCAGCACCAGGAGCAACGAGGCCACCGAGGCAAGCATCGTGCGAGCTGAAATCTTGCCGCCAACGAGACCGCCGATGAAACGGCCAACGAGCATGAGCAACCAGTAAACGCCCACGATGGCACCAGCCACCGACATTTGCACACCCAGGCCGCCCATTTCAACACCCTTGGTGAGGTATTGCAGCGTGAAGTTCGACACACCTATCTCTATACCCATATACATGAAGATGGCGATAACGCCAAGCGTGAAGTTCTTATACTTGAAAGCCCCCGAAATGGCAATCTTCTCTTGCTTTTGGCCAAGCGTGGGCGATTCGGGCAGCTTCGAGAAATAAAGCACAATGAAAGCCACTGCAAAGATGCCCATGGCAAGGTAGAACACGGGGTTGGCATCGGCAATGTTGGTAGCCTGGCTGCCCATCAGCAAGCCCACAACCGTCGGTGCGAGCGTTGCGCCGAGCGAGTTGCAAGTGCCGCCAAACTGCACGAGCTGGTTCCCTTGTTTTTCGTCACGGCCAAGGCTGGTGAGCATGGGGTTGACTATGGTGTTGAGCATACACATCGAGAAACCCGAAATCAACGCGCCTATCACATACACGATGATGGCGGCGGTGTCGTTACCTGTGATGTATCCTGAAAGGTATGAAACAAACACACCCGTGAAACCCACTGCCACGGCAAGCATCGACGAGATGCGGTAGCCGCGCTTTTGCAGTATCATGCCGGCAGGCAAGCCCATGCACAGGTAAGCAAGGAAGTTGGCAAGCGTGGGCAGCTGCGACATCACGGCGTTGTTGCCCGATTTGGCCTCAATTACGCTGCCAAGTGGATTTTGGTAGCCTGTTACGAAAGCAATCATGAAGAATAGCGCAAACATTATCGCTATTGGCAAGGCGTAATTCGGCCTTTGAGTAGTTTGAACTTTTTCCATTTTGTTGGTTTAGGTTGGTTTATTTAAGTTTGTATTAATGATATTCAAATGGCAGCACAACCTTGGGCAATGTGTGTAGGCCATTCCAAGGTTGGAAATTTGAGTGTAAAAGTACATCAAATCAACAAGAAAAACGACTTTTTTTTAAATATTTTCGGCCTTTAGCGTTATTTAACTCACAGTGCACACCTCACTTACATCTATTTTCACTCATTTTTGCAGTTTTAAAGAAAATTACTACCTTTGCAGTCTGATTTGATGTAACCAAAAGATACAACTAACACATTTAACGTAATGAGTTACAATTTATTGAAAGGCAAGAAGGGCATAATCTTCGGTGCCCTCAACGACAAGAGTATTGCATGGAAAGTGGCTGAGAGAGCCGTGGAAGAAGGTGCAGTTATCACCCTCAGCAATGCTCCCGTGGCAGTGAGAATGGGCGAAATATCGGCCCTTGGCGAGAAATTGAACGCCGAAATCATCCCTGCCGATGCCACAAGCTACAGCGATCTTGAAAACGTGTTCCTGAAATCGATGGAAATCCTTGGCGGACAAATCGACTTCGTGCTGCACTCGATAGGTATGTCGCCCAACGTACGCAAGAAACGCACTTACGACGACATAGATTATGACATGATGGCAAAGACATTCGACATCTCGGCCATCTCGTTCCACAAAATGCTGCAGGCTGCCAAGAAGAACCACGCCATAGCCGACGGCGGCAGCGTGCTGGCCCTCTCCTACATAGCAGCGCAGCGCACCCTATTCGGCTACAACGACATGGCCGACGCAAAGGCTCTGCTCGAATCGATAGCACGCAGCTTTGGCTACATTTATGGCCGTGAACACGGAGTGCGCGTCAACACCATTTCGCAATCACCCACAATGACCACAGCCGGCAGCGGCATCAAGGGCATGACCTCGCTGTTCGACTTCGCCAACCGCATGTCACCGCTGGGCAACGCATCGGCCGAGGATTGCGCCGACTACTGCATTGTAATGTTCAGCGACCTCACTCGCAAGGTCACCATGCAGAATCTATACCACGACGGCGGTTTTTCAAGCATGGGCATGAGCTACCGCGCCATGAACCAATATGAAAAGAGCCTCAACGAGGACGAATTCCTCAATCCCGACGGTTCGGTAATCTACGGGTAAAGTTCTCTTTTTTTAGATATAATAAGAGCCACGGTGGGCCAATCATGCGTCCACCGTGGCTCTTTCACTTTGTTATATGCTGCTCACCGACAGCGTGGTGTAATAACTACCATTGTAGAAGTCGAATTCAAGCGTCACGTATCCCGTGCCACCGCCGCCATACCACATCACCCGGCGGGCGATGCCGTTTGCCGTGAGCGACAGCGGTGTGCCGTAGGTGCCGCACAGCAGGCGGTAAACCTGGTCGTAACGTGCCATGCTGTTATAGCCGGTGTAATATGAGAACTGCGCGCTGGTCAGTCCTCCAGTGCCGTTGCAATATAGCGTGGCAAGCGGCCAGCCCGCGCCCAAAAGCGTGACATCGCTCAAATAAATAGTTCCGTCGGCATACCCGTCGATGGCATACCCGTTATTGAGCAAGTAGCTGAGTGCCGTGCCATAAACCGTGCCGAATGTGATGCCCAGTATCGAGCGCAATGCAGGTGCATGGACGTATGGGCGATACCCTGGCGGTGGCACTGCCGGGCGGCGCGGAATGGGCCGAGGCACACGGTAACGGTTTGGCGGAGGCGGTGCAGGGCGGCTCCAATTGCGTGGCGGAGGCGGCGCTGGGCGACCATGTTGCGGAGGCGGAGCCGGGCGATTTGGTTTCGGTTTATTTGGCTGCGGACGCACAGGACGGTTAGGCTTTGGCTTATTGGGTTGCGGACGCGCAGGTCGATCATTCCCAGGCTTTCCCGGTTTCGGACGGTTTGGCTGTGGGCGTGCAGGTCGGTCGTTCCCCGGCTTTCCTGGTTGCGGTCGGTTTGGTTGCGGACGCGCAGGACGGTTGCTGCCTCCCGGGGTTGCAGGACGCTCGGTGTGGTTACGCTGTGGGTCGCCACGACGCGCCTGCGGCATGGCAATTGGCGGCATGGCAAGGGCAATCGACAACACTGCCACGGCCAATATGTTCCTTAAATTCGTTTTCATAACCATAAATGTTTTTTTATTTCATAGATGGCGACAATGGCCGAAAGTTTAAAACATAATTGACAAAAAATCAAAAATCGTCCACCAAATGACGGCGTACCTAATTAATACGGGCATTTAGTTGTGAATTTAAGCATTTCGATTATGAATTACCCACGAATGGTCACAGAATGCCGCCAAACGGCTACAAGCTGCTTGTCTCTTAACTGTTTATAAGTTAACTTTGCATTATAGGTAAGGAGATATTTACCGAGTGCTTTAAATTTTATGTGTGAATTTCCTAAGTGGTTTTTAGATGCAAGTCTTTCCCCTGCGCACAGTGGAAGGACTTGCACTTTCTTTAGCAAAGCCGTATAAAAACAAGGAGAGGAACACCTGCGGCGGCATTCCTCCCCACTATCTATTGATTGCTCAGAAAATGGGTGCTAATTATTCGGTCTGTTCTATCAACATGGAATTGTCGTTCAAGTTGACTGTGATAGAGTAAGTACCCGAGGCCACCACGAATGCACCTTCGTTGCCCGGCTCCACCGAGGTCTCGGCATAGCCGTCGACAAGCGTGAGTTCCTCGTCGCTGCCCGAAACAGTGCCTACCGTACCCGAGGGGAACTCGGTGTAGAAACGGAAGTAAGACTTACCGCTGCCTGCACCAGCCTCGGGCAGTGCAAACGTGCCGTTCCAAATGTTTGAGCCTTCGGCAGTCTCGGTGAACACACCCGCGCTGCCGTCGCCGGTAGTGTTCCAGCCATTGTAGTCACCCACCAGGAAAAGCCCCTTGGCAGGTTCCACTACCTCGCCGCCTTCGTCATCGCTGCCGCCGAGTTCTTCGTCGCTGATTGCCGTTTCACGCCATTCGGTGCTTATGCGCTCGAACTTCACCGTGAGGTTAGCCATATCCACGGTAAAGAAGTAAGTTCCCTCTGGTAATATCCAGCTACCCTTTCCATTCACCATCGGGCCTTCGTAAACTTCATTCGTAAGGTCAAATTCCATTCCGGCATCAGCCTCCTGCGAGCCATAAGAATACCCGTTGTTCCAAGGATCGGCACCTTCAAGGCTTGCATAAAAACGGAACATTTCCTGTCCACCGTCGTTAGTCTTTTCTCGAATACCTAAATAACCCTTGTAAACATTAGTCCCTGTGCTGTCAATGACTACATAATTCGACTTTTCTATAATCCATCCTTTCCCTTGATATGGCTCTTGCACCGAACCTATGATATACAACCGCGGGTACTCGCCCTCGTAAGGGGTCACATTAAGGCTGAAGTGAGTGGCCGAGGCGATGATAAAACTTGCATCACTGTTAAGCTCGCAGCGCACTCGCACGTATATGTCCTTGGGAGTGCAATCCTTGATGTCGGTATAGAACTTGCGTACTGCCGTGTTCAGTTCCGACACCTTCACGCTATATTCGGTTGCGGTAGTTGTTGCCACCGAGACTGCATTCTCGAATGCCTCGCTTTCGGCAGCCTCTATGCGATAAGACTTCGCCACATTAAGGTTGAACGTGGGGACATTCCATTTCACAGTGAACGCCACGTTCCCGTTGTCGCTTTTCTGCAACACCACGTCATGCGCGTCTTGCTCAGTTATTTGCAGGTCTGTCAGCTGCGCAAGCACCGGCTCGGTATCGTCGTTGCAGGCGGCAAAGCCCACGGCCACCGCAAGCAACATGAATATATTTAAAATCTTTGTTTTCATTTCTCTAAGTAATATCAATGTTATTAATACCCGGGATTTTGGTCAAATTCGGGCTGTGCGGCTATCACGTTTGCCGGGATTGGGAACAAGTCCATGGTTGCTGCTATGCTGCGGCCATTGACTTCGTTGCCCTTCCACGACCACATATATTCGTCGCCACCTGCCGAATACTTGCCGTGGCGCACGAGGTCGCTGCGGCGGGTAAGCTCCCAGTAGAGCTCGCGGCAACGCTCGTCGAGAATTTTGTCCTCCTTGTCGGCACCGGTGATGTCGGCGATGCTCCAGCGCGATACTCCGGCGCGTTCACGCACATAATTCACGTAATCCAGTGCTTTTGCCTGGTCGCCTGCACCACCCATTATATATGACTCGGTGTACATAAGGTAAACCTCTGCAAGGCGCAGCAGCGGCAGGTCGGTGTCGGGGAAGTTCTGAGCACGTGCAGCCGAGCCGCCCACGGGGTCGTAGATGCCGCCATTGGCGGTGCTCCAGTTCTGGGTGTTGTCGGTGGTGTTCCATTGGCTGGGGTCGGTGACGTTGCCCTTGAGCAGGTTGGTGAACTTGACCACGCCGTAACCGTCGGTGAACGTCGAAAAATCGGTGTTCTCCTTGCTGAAACCTTGGGTATCCTTGCACCACATAATCCAGCGTTGGTCGTTCGGGTTGTTTTCAAACTTGTCGGCAAATTGCTCGGTGGCGTGCATACAGCCCCATTGCGCCGACATACCGTAATCCGATGCGGTCATTGTGGCATTGTTCAGTGCCATCGTCAAGTTGCTTATGCCTGCCGCGCACAGGAACATCGAACCGCCGTAGGCTTGTATGTATTGGCTGTCGTAAGGGATGCCCCACAATATCTCGTTCACGCCGCCACCGCCGGGCATATACTCGTCGTTGTCGCCGCAGAAGATATACATATAGGCAGGCACAAGCCCAGTGCCGCTCCACCCGGTACCCTGATGGCGGGCAATGATGTTCTCACAGTGCTGGGAACACTTGTCCCAGGCCGAAACCTGTCCGTCGGTGTAAACCTCGGCATTGAGGTAAACGCGGGCGAGCAGTGCCTCCACGCCGTCAACGCCCACACGGCCATATATTACCGGCTCGTTTTTCGGAAACGCCTCCACAAGTGTTTCAAGTTCTCCTACAAGCCAGTCATAAAGCTGACGACGCGTGTACTGGATGGGCTTCACACCAATGTCGGTTGTCTCGTCTACATAGCCTCCATTGCCAAAGAGGTCGAGAACCCAGTAGTAGCTCATGGCACGCAGTGCGCGGGCTTCGAGCTTGTATTGTTCCACTGTGGCCTGCATATCGGCAGGAACATCCATGCCACCGCTCACAAGGCGCAGGAAGTCGTTGCAGATGGCTATGTGCGTGTAAAGGCGGCTGTAAGTACCGAAGATGTTCTCGTTGCCGTTGCCCCAGGTGTTGGTGTTAAGGTCTATGACACCTGCGTCGGGCCAAATCCACTTGCTCTCGTCGGTGGTGAACTCCTGTAGCATGAACAGGGCACGGGTGTATTGGCTCGTGCCGCCGTCGAGGCCCGAAATGTCGCTACTTCCATCTGGCCCCGTCTGGCCCGAAACAGCCATGCCCGAGTAGCATTTGGCCATTATTTGGTTGATATATCCCTGGGCACTTTCGGGCGTTATTTGGTTCGGGTCGATAGGTTCACGGTTAAGGTCATCAACGCACGACACCAAGCCCAATGCAAGTGAAACGCCAAGGACTGAAAATATTTTATTTATCGATTTCATAATTAGTCTTTGTTTTGTCCTGAGTTAAATTCCAAACTTGTTTAGAATGTCGCAACCACGCCAAGGTTGAAGGAGATTGGGCGCGGGTACACGTTGTTGTCGATGCCGCCGAACACTTCGGGGTCGAGGCCCTTGTACTTTGTAATCACGAA